>JAGBLH010000297.1 GCA_017635515.1 Selenomonas sp. | reverse complement strand
TGCCGGGGGCAGGGCTGGGGACTTCCTATCCATCTATCAAATGCGCTGTAATGCTACAGCATTGGTCTACAAAATCATTCGATGATTTCACCACCGACATCATTACCCCAATCAATCTCACCATAGGGGCCGATTTCTTCACGGCTTATGGCTGCCATAGGTTTTCCGTAATGAGCTTCAAAAAGAGTTTCCAGTCCAACCGATTGCAATGAGGAGTGCTTGGGCTGGAAGGGGAAGCCTCCTTCCATGATGGATGAATGAAGGAATACGTTGATGGCATCAGCGACAGTTATACCAAGGCTGGAAAATACTGCTTCTGCCTGGGCTTTGATATCTGGCTCGATGCGTAACCTTATGGTTACTGTCTTGGGCATATGAATCCCTCCTTCAGTCTTCATTGGCAGGGGGAGCAAAAGCTTGGTTATCATGTTCACATTAACAGGCCCGCTGCTATGGCTGCATGGCGCAGAGCCTCATTGATTCTGGTCTGATATCCTTTGCCAGTTCCTCTGTATGCTTCCAGTACATCGGCATCCAGCTTCAGGGTGATTTGCTTTTTCTTTGGCTTGAACAAACGAGGGTTGGCGTGAAGGTCAGAATTTGCCGGCCTAAATTCTCTGAGTTGTTCATCAGTAAGCTCAGGGCAATCTTCGTCAAATGCTATGGGATAGTGCGTAGCCTCCTTTATTCTTGCCAATACCTCATCAGATGGTATGCTCCCAGCCTTCAACCGTGAAGTCACTAATGCCATTGTAGAACCTCCTCTCCTTAGCAGTAGCTGGCCTTGCTGAAATAAGCCGTATCCTGTCCTTGCGTTCCGTAAAGGCAACAAAGATAACCTCGCCTATTTTTCCAATGGTTTGCCAGCGTTCTTCCGTGCCATCGTTTCCTGCGGAGCAATCTAGCCGCTCCAAACGATTTGCATCGCAAAATACATATTGAGCATCTGCAAAACGTATGTGATGTTTGCGATAGTTTAGGGCATCTTTTTGGTCATCCCATTCAAATTCCATATCCATGCTTTGATTATATCATCATAAAGTAGTTACTTTCAAGTAATTATAAATTAAGAGTTACTTTTTTGATCAGCTACAGACAACAGATAAAACAAAATCCCTGCCAGGGGCAGGGAGGGTGCAGTCTGCTGTGTGGTCAGCGGTTGATCTCGGGGTTGTCGGTCCGGCCTACAAGGTAGTCCAGGGAGACTTCGAAGTAGTCGGCCAGGGACAACAAAATTGGAACAGTGGGCCAGCGTTCACCAGATTCATAACGCTGATATGCCCGCCATGAAATGCCTATTGTTTCGGCTACGGCTGTTTGTGATACGTTTTTCTTAACTCTTTCAGCCAATAGTCGTTCCTTGAATGTTTCCATAGAATGCCTCCAATGGCAAATTTATACTTGACTATGACCGAATGTTCATATAGAATATAATAAGATTATGACTAAACGGTCATAATACTTTAGAAAGGAGGGAGGTGTTATGAACCAGTTAAAAGCTATAAGAGTATCTAGGGGATTTACTCAAACTCAAATAGCTGAAAAGGTAGGAATAACACTTAGAAGCTATCAGCGGTACGAAGCAGGAGAGCGAACTCCTGATGTTTATATCGGACAGCAGATAGCAAAAGCTGTGGGTAGCACCGTTGACAAGATTTTTGTGATTCAACCAGTTACATAAATAGGGTGCTACTTTACCGTGAAGCAGTTGCAGGACGGCAATCCTGCGACTGCAAGCAGACTGCAATACCATTTTAGCATAAATGGGTGCATACAAAAAGCACCACGGGGTCGTGGTGCTACAGGAAAAGGATGGTGGATATGATGGGCAGTGGGCCATGAGGGCATAGGAAAGGCCCTGCGGGGAGCAGGACCGGAGCAGATTCACACATTCAGTTCTCGCATGAGGGCGTTCTGGAGCAGGTTTGAAAAGTTGATGTTGCGCTTCAGGGCAAGTTCATTCAGCCAAGCGGGGATGGAGAGGGTTTTCTTGACAGCCTTTGAGTTGTATTTCCTGTCATAGGCTATCTTGTCGAAGGGAACCATCACTACGAACTGCTTGCCTTCTATGTGGGCATCAGAGGGGCTTGACGGTATGGGGTAATCCTGCTCGTCAATATCCTCAAGCATGAGGCCTATGGCTTCCTGAGCCATTTCCAGGGCCTCGTCAAGGGTTTCTCCCTGGGTCATGCAGCCTGGGATGTCCGGGATGTATACGGAATAGCCTGTGTCTTCAGGCTCGAAGATTGCAGGATAGAAGTATTTGCTTGACATTTTCAGTGGCCTCCCATCATTTCAAGCCAGCTTGCTTGAGCAGTGCTTGCTCCAGTCCTTTTTTCAGTTCTTTGCTGTGGACCGGAACTGCAACAGTGATGTTTTTCTCAGGGTTGAAATACTTTTGGTGTGATCCGTTGTTGCTCTTTATGTGCTTGAAGCCGTTCTGCTTCAGCAACTGAATCATTTCCTTGGGTGTCATTGGCATTACAGCACCACCTCAGTCTGATTATACTACGTAATATTACGTATGTAAAGAAAATCCCTGCCAGTGGCAGGGAGGGTGCAGTCTGCTGTGTGGTCAGCGGTTGATCTCGGGGTTGTCGGTCCGGCCTACAAGGTAGTCGATGGAGACATCAAAGTAGTCGGCCAGGGCGATAAGAATCTCACAGGCGGGCTTCCTCCTGCCATTCTCATAGTTTTGAATGCCTGTTTCGCTTAGGTTTAATTCGGATGCCAGTTGTTTCTGGGACAGATTCCTGGCTTTTCGTAGTTCTGTAAGTCGAAGTTTCATGGAAAAACACCTCACAAAAAAGCTTGACACACATTTGTGAGTGTTGTACTATAATCACATAGCACACACAAATGTGTGGGTTATAGATGAAAGGAGGGGAGGGTGATGCACACAGCAATGAAGGAGCTGCGTATCCAAAAGGGGATAACACAGCGGGACATGGCTCGTAAAGTTGGCATTTCGGAAAGTGTATATCAGCTATACGAGTACGGCAAACGAGAGCCTAAGGCACGGACGGCAATCCGCATAGCTGATGCTCTCGGTGTTATGGACATCCGAAGCTTATGGGGCGGCAACCCTACAAGCTGACCCTGGACGGCTATCTGGGGTAAGGTCAATAGTCCATATGGGTAAAAAAAGAACAGCCCGCAGAAGGCTGTTTAGCTAATGATCTAGTGCTATTTTATCAGATAATGTCCTGATTTTCAAGTCAGGCTGGAAAAATACAGACTGAAGGGGGCATTGAAGATGATTGTCAGCATCAGACGAGACACCGGCGAGTTCATAGAGCTGAAGGAGTCGGAGAACAAGGATTTCAAGCTGCTTGCTGATGTGTTTGCAAGAAGCACACTTCCAATATGGATGGCTGAATTAAACAAGGATGCGTCTGCATCGGATATGGAAAAGCCGGATTTCATAAGTGAAGAAGTTTTGCAAAAGTAAATAGTCATAAAAGCTGGAAAATTAAATCTAAACTTTGTAGGGGGTGAATCATATGCCTCGTCATAAGAAAGAGGAAGCCCAGAGGCCGGAGGAGAGCCTGGAGAGCAGGATAGAGCGTGTCATGGAGCGTGTGCTGGACAGAGTGGCATTCACGCCCCCGGAAATGCTCAGGATTGGCGATGTGGCGAAGATGCTGTCAATGTCTACGCCTACTGTGCGGAAGATTGTAGCGAATGGCCAGCTGCCTTTCTATATCACGGAAGGCGGCAAGCGGTACAAGAGAGAGGATGTCATGGATTACATTAATTCGCTTGAGCCGTGCGAGAGATAAGAAAGAGGGATTTTTATGTATCTGGTTTGGTTTGAAGAAGAGCTGAATAATAATTGCATCATTGATGTGCGGCATGTTGGATGCAAGGTGGGGGGCGAACCCATGGCTGCTACCTGCTATGTTTTAAGAAAAATTGATGATTCAGGCAGGATTGATAAATCTGATCTGGGGATAGCATTTTTTAGCATTTACGGACGACATTATCGTGATGATAATGAGTGGGATGACTGGGCTGATTCTATTCCTAATTTAACACAGTTTTATTACCTTCTTTCTTCGGAAGAAGGTCGGAAAATACTTGATGATTATAATATCAAGTATAATGAAATATTGGATTTGTTTCCTTTGGACGATGAACAGAAGATTTTGGCTAAAGAAAACTTCAATCGCATGGATAAATATTTTGAAGTCAGGAGAGATTTCCTTAGCTGGTATGAGAATCATAAGAGAGTAGATATATATTGACCTTATTGAAATGGGGTTATATAAATGGGTGTTCGTTTTACAAAATATAATTACGGAAAAACGCAGTTTTATCAGTTGCCTAAATCCATGTTCCTGGTGAAAAAATATCGTGAATTATCATCAAATGCCAAAATAATATATACCATTTTATTGGATAAAATTGGTCTGAGCTATAGGAATAAGTATTTTGATGATAATGGAGATATATTTATTTACTATAAGTGGGATGACCTGATTGAATTCTCAGGAATCGCCAAAACAACTTTTTATAAAGAACTGGGAAAGTTAAGGGAATTGGATCTTATCCATACTATAAAACAGCCATTCACAAATACTAATAAAATCTACGTTTCAATGCTTGATGATGCAGCTTCTGATGAAGAACTTTATGAGGATAAAAGCGAGACAGGTTTTTATGCTGCCGACAATATTGAAGAGCTTGAATTCCAAAACAAAACAGCAAGCATGGAAGCTAGTGAAATGGAAGAGGCTATTGCAGAGGGACAATTGAATTTTCCACGCAAACAGAGAGGGTCTATCATCTTAAGTCAGGGCAAGTTCGCCATGCGAACTAGCGAGTTCGGAAATGGAACTACCCCTGGTGCAAATGCTAATTTTCCACCTGATATCACCCGTTTGAGTTCGGATTCCGAACCCGCTAGTTCAATATACGAACAAACGGGTTCGGAAATTGAACCAGCGAGTTCGGAATTGGGGGTTCCGAGTTCGGATTCCGAACTTCTATATAGTAAGACTAAAAGTAAGACTGAAGTAACAAGACAACAGGTTAGAGGAAAGAGGGGAGAAACGGGTGCGCGCGCGCGTATCTTGGTAGAAAATCCCTCAAATCCCCCTGCTCAAACTGCCATGAAGCCAGATGCCACGCTGGCTCAGGGGCATTCCGAAAGGGGGGATTCAGCCCCTGTGGATAACTTTTCTACAGGAGAAGAGGCAAAGGCTGCTCCTGCTCAGGATGGGTTTGCCGAGGTATTCGCGCTTTACAGCGATAACATACAGCCCAATCCCGTTCCACTGGTGAAGAATGCCCTTCGGAATCTTTTTGACAAGCATGGCAAGGATGCTCTTACAGAAGCAATAACCCAGGCTGCCTTATCTTCGACTGCCCAAGAGAAAAAGGGGTACAATTACGTTGCTTCCATTGTTGCAAGAATCGCTGGCAATAAGGCTAACAATTTCACGGATTATTCGCAGGTCGCTCCTGCTCAGAAAGTTTCCGGCAGTGATGTGAAAGTGATGCCGAGATATTCAAAACCTGTACAGCATTCCATGATCGAGAGCCGGGAAAATATACACAACATGATAGACAGCTTCTTCGGAGCAGATAATGGAGGAAATGGAAATGACGGAACAGACAAAGCAGGAGCTTGCTAGATTCATGCAGGAAAGCCTGAATAAGAATCAAATGCGTGATGAGGCAAAAGCAATTGTTGATACGCTGATAATCTTCAAGAATCTCTATCCAGCCTCGAAGATTGATGATAATGGCTTGCTGCTTTATGCTGTGGCCCTGGTCAGGGACAATTACTCTAACACTGAAGTTAAGCTTGCCATGGAGAGCTTGAGCAAAACAAGCAAGTTTTTCCCATCGTTGTCAGAGATAATCGAGGCTATCGAAAAACTGGAGCGGGCCGCTACAGGTGATGGCATCCTGGACTTTGATGAAGCGTGGGCTGATGTCTACAAGGAAATCAAGCGGTGCTCTGTCTACAGCACTCCGCAGTTCGCTACGCCTGAGATAGCGGCAGCCGTTAAGAGGATTGGCTGGGACACGCTCTGCAACATGCAGTCGGATGCAGTCAGCACAGTACGCGCTCAGTTCAAAAAGTTTTACGAGATTACAGTCTATCGCAAAAAAGAGCGTGATTCGACCACCTGGCTGCTCCATCAAGCGGGCAATGATGCAGTGCGACTCATTGCTGAGAGAGTTGCCGCAAAGAAAAGCATGATTGCGCGACTCGAAAAGATGAATCTGAAAGATTTGAATATCTCAGAAGAGGATGTGATGCTCATAAATGCGCATCAGTAGAGCTGGTCACAGATGTATTACCGAGCTTGGGAGAATCTAAGCTGGAAGGAGAGTTACAGCTATGAGGATTAAAGCGGAGCGTACAGAAAAAGAGTGTAAATCAACTTCGTTGCCATCGCATGAGTACACTGTGATGCAAAAAAAGATTGATGAGCTGAATTCAACTGTCAAAGTCTTGAAGAATGAGAATACACAGCTCAGAAAGATTTTGGAAAATGGTGAGATTGGACGGCTTGAGGAAATGGTCAATGCTTTCCAGTATGCTACAAAGAAATCGCTCAAGGATATTTCCGATGAGGCCAGCATGACGGATTTCTCGATCCGAACTATTGATTGTGTTAATAATCTCATAGATTTTCTATCCTACACCAGCAAGGAATTGTATGCGCTTGTATCCATATCTACCGAGGGGTATTTTTCGCATAATGAGGATCTTCGAAAGTGTGAAAAGCTTAAAGAGGATCTGCTTTCGGTGCTGAACAAAAGCAATTTCACTAGCTCTATCATCCCGGAGGAGGCTGAACGTATGGCGATGGTGCTCCAGGAAGCAGTCAGCAATATAGCCGACTGCCAGAAAGATGATGATTGATCATGGGGGAGGACAGAAAGCTGACGGGGGATTTCAGTGACCTTGACCTAGAGCCACACCGTGGCACATATTTCTCTAGGCGTATCTCTGCCGTGCGAAAATCAAGGGGGATTACCATAGGCAAGCTGGTAAGCAGGACCGGCTTTTCTAAAAGCTCAATCTACCGCTATGAGCAAGGAGCCTCGATTCCAAACAATCTCGAAACATGGAGAATTCTGGCTGAGGCCCATGGCATGAGCCTTGAGGGCTACATGGATGCTCTCTTTGGCCTTGGAAGAGGGGACAAAGATGGGCTGGAGGCTTGGGCAGAGGAAGTGGTGGGCATGATAAAAAAGTGCCCGCTCAGAGAGGATTCTTTCTGAGCGGGCAAGGGGCAGGTCAGCCTTTCTTCTTGGCGGCGAGAAGGGCAAGCTCTATGAGGAGCTGCTGTTCGTGGAGGCTGTCAAGCTCCGCTTGCAGTGCGGAAACATCCAGCTTCTGCAAGCGGGCCACGGCTTCGGCATAGCTCTCCTGACCCGTGGGAGCATTCAGCCTGAAAAATTGGTTCGGGGAAATGCCGAAAGCTTGGCAGACAGTCAGTAGCATGTCGGCGTTGAAGGCTCTTTCGTGTTGCTTCCAATACGCCACGGTGCGCTTGTCGCAGCCGACTTTTGCAGCCAGCTCTGCCGTAGACCAGCCTTTTTCTTGAATAAGCTCTGTTATTCGCGCTCTGACATCGAAGTTTGCCATATGGTGTCATCTCCTGTCGGACTGATGGATTTATTAAATTATACCATAGGGGCATTGGTCAGAACAACGAAACGGTTTAAGGATACCAGCTAAAAGTGGTGCTATTAGAACCACTTTTAAGCAGAAAGGACATTTTAGCTATGAGAACTATCGGACTAATCAACTGGAAGGGCGGGGTGGGGAAGACCAGCACAGCCCTCAACACCGCCTGTCTGTTTGCCAATTCGGGATTGAAGATCCTGGTAGTAGATGCAGACAAGCAGGGCAATATCTCGACATGGTTCGGGGCTGATCCGTCCGGCCTGACCTTGGCAGACATATTGCTTGACGGGACGGATGCCAGCGAGGTCATACAACACACACGCTATGAGAACATTGACATCATTCCCTCTGATGCAAGCCTCATACAGGCAAATTATGAGGTGCTGAAGGACAAGAGTAAGGCACAGCATGACATACTCAAGCGCTCCTTGGAGTCGGTGAAGGGCAATTATCATATCTGCATCATTGACAACCCGCCAGATAGTAATATACCAGTGCTCAACTGTCTTTTAGTAATGGATGATATTATTGCCGTGACTCTTCCCAATCGGTTTTCATTGGCAGGAATCCACCAGCTCCAGATGGAGCTAAACAATTACAACCAAGCCCTACACCTTTCACTGAAGGTCAGGGGGGTTGTGATAAACCAGTATACAACCGAATGCACGGACATTTTTAACGAGATTGCCTCAAAATACAAGATATTTCCCACTATCCGGGGAGGCCGCAACACTCAGAAGTGGCTTGACAGGGTGATCAATAACCAGAAGTCTATCTTTGAGGTCTGCCCAAATTCAGGCTACGCCAGGGACATCAAGAGATTCGGCAACAAATTGGCAGAGGTCATAGAAGCAGATGCAACAGGACAGGAGGTACTTTGGTGATGAGTAGTGAGAAGATGAACAAGATTGGCGGGCTGGCCCAGTTCCTGAGCCAGGCAACGGTGGAGGATGCCCAGAAGGCGGCCCAGGCTCTGGATGTGGTGCAGATTGATATAGACAAGCTGATCCCTGATCCTTACAATGCCTACGGGCTGCGGGATGTGGACAGCCTTGCGGGCATGATTGCCTCCAACAATTTCCATGTGGAGGCAATCGAGGTCAGGCCCATGGAGGACGGCAATTACATGATAATCTCAGGGCACCGGAGAAGGGCAGCCTGGGAAATGCTCCTGAAGGAGGGAGCCACGGAGAAGAGGGAGCTTCCTTGCATCGTCCGGCGCTTCGAGGATATGCATATCCAGGTGGACAATGATAATGGTGTTGCTGAGGAGGCTGTCATCACGGCAGAGCAGCAAGCCAATATCGCTCTCATCCTCGCCAACCGTGGGCAGAGGAAAGAGAAGACCATCCAGGAGGAGCTGTGGGAAATCCAGCAGCTGGAGCCTTATGTCAGGCTCATGTACAAGCAGATGGGACGGCCCCATGAGAGAGGCCAGTTCAAGAGCTTCTTCGCCTCGGTCCTGAACATCACTCCCAATGTCCTCCAGAAGATGAAGAACCTCCTGAGGCTGATTCCCCGCGCTCAGATGGCTCTGGCTGACAAGGAAATAAATAAGTCGGTGGCGGTGGAGATTTCAGGGCTTGAGAAGGATGAGCAGGACAGAGTGCTGGACCTGATCTTCAGCGGTGAGCTGGAGAATTCCTACATGGCCATGTTGGATTTCAAGAAGAGGCTGAAGAGCGATGGAGAAACGGCTGATGAAATCACGGATGAGGACGAGGATGAAGAAGAAGATTTCTCTGATGGGGCAGAGGATGGGCATACAGGCTTTGCAGGGTTTTCACCGCTTGATGACCTGTCTGGGGAAGATGAGCCTCAGGATGAAGGCTTCGGAGCAGAACCTGCGCCGCCCCGCATCGAAGATGAGGCCAGAGGCATGGGCTATGGGGAGCCTCTGCCGCCTGTGCCAGCGCAGGAAGGGTCTTATGAGGACAAAGCAGAGGCCCTGGGGCAGACGAGGCTGATCGAAGACAAGAAGGACGATATTCCCGAACCGCCTGATACGGGCAATCCTCAAGCCGATGCCCATAAATGGTTCATAACCATAATCCAGCCTGAGATAGACCGGCTGGAGAAAATCATGGAGGAATGCATAGCGAAGAAAAAATTCTACGAGGCAAGCAATGAGAAGGGGGCTGCCTTCCAGGCTGCCCGCTGGGATACCTGCCGGTCTTATCTTGCTTTGAAAATCATTGCCCTCAAGGACAAGGACTGAAGGTTGAAGCCATGCTGAAAAAAAGTTTGGCAAGGCTGCTCCTTGCTGCCGTCACCGCTTTCTGTGCGGTGACGGCAGCGGCGCATGCTGAGGAATTGCCGGTGACTTCTCCCTTTGGCTGGCGTGTCCATCCTGTCACGGGGGAATATAAATTCCATTCGGGAGCAGACCTTGGCTATGATTATGGGGCAATGGTTCCGGCTCTTTTTGATGGGACAGTCGCATCAGCAGGAGATTTTTGGGATGGGTACGGGAACCAGGTCCTCATCTATCATGAGGCACTGGATTGCTACACCAGATATGCGCATTTATCAGATATAGCAGTTGCACCAGGAGATAGAGTCCTTGCCGGAAGTGTTATAGGGTATGTGGGGTCAAGCGGAGTTTCTACTGGGCCTCACTTGCATTTGGAGTATATCGTCCGCAGCGCTGATGGAGGGTATGAGTATGCTGACCCTCTCAGCTTATGGTATTAAAGTAAGGCAAAGGATGTGCTGATCATGTACAAGCAGAGCAGAACTGACACAAGGGATTTTTTGGCCCGCAAGGCCATCAAGACCGTTTTTGATAAGAATTTCTACCATGAGCAGGAAGCCTTGGCGGTTGCGTTCCAGCAGTATCTCAGTTCCAAGGGCGTTTCTGAGGTTTCGGATGTTTTCAGGTATTCTTGGATGAAACAGTCCAGGCGCATGATTACCTATCGGCTTACCAGTACGCTGATCCAGACATTGCCGCTTAGGTGGCAGAGGATGGCAGAGATGCGTTATGCTTTGGAGGACAGGCAGGTGAAGATCTGCAATGACCTTTTCCTGTCAATCAGCACTCTCAACAACTGGGACATGAGGCTTCTGAACATGGTCATCAACTACGCTATCCTGCTCAGGCTTTCCAAGGAGGATGTATTCCATCTGCCCAGGCTGGTCAACATGGTCAATGCACTGTCAGACATGCTGATGCTCATCAAGAGGCTTGACCCGGCGGAAAAGGGCCAGCTGGTCTCACCGGCCTTCACTGCCAATCTGCGGGAACGGCTGTCGAAATACAGAGAGATAATCTCCGTGCTTGACGGCTACAAGCTCAACTACCGCAATGGCATGATGCCGATGATTGTCACGGCTAAGTGCAATAACCCAGAGGCAACCGCCCCTGAGATTGCGGATATATGCAATATGCATCCGTCCATCGTAGGAAAGTACCTCAAAAATTTCCAGAACGAAATCAGTCCGTATTTGCTTTGAATTACTTGGCTTGCAAGGGCTTGAGCATTGTCTCAGGCCCTTGTTTTATTGCCTGGCTCTGCTTCAATAAATCGAAATATTCAAAAAACGAACACAAAAGATTGTAATTTTTTATACTTTTTTTTTGTTAAACTGCTATTAAGGGGTATTTTTCGGCATTTTGATGAGGAGATAGCAATGGCATCAGAAGCAAACGAGTGGAAGAAGAAGAGGCTCATAGCAGGCGCGCTGGTTATCCTGTTCGTCTTGTTCATCAACTTTGCGCCCAAGCTTGTCTATGTGAACACCACGAGGAGCCTTCCTTTGGGACTTTACCTGGCTATCCCAGGGAAAAACCTGCGCTATGGGGATATCGTGGTCTATGATCCTCCCGAAAAGGTACGGGAGCTGATACGGGAAAGGAAATATGGCTCAGAGGATGCACATTTCCTGAAGCACATAGGGGGGATGCCCGGTGACATATATGGGGTGGCAGAAGACAAATTCATAGCGCATGGCGAACTGAAGGGCACTGTTCAGAGGCAGGATAATGCAGGGAACCCCATGCCTGTGATGGACGGGCTGCATATCGTGCCGGAGGGAGAGTTCCTTCCCATTGGCGAGAAAACTAACAGCCTGGACGGCAGATACATGGGAACAGTGCCACTAGACAGCATCATAACAAGAGTGGTTCCAATAGCTACAGAATGGTAAGGGGGATTTAAAGTTGCGTGAGCTTAACTACAGATTTGTCGGACTTCAGAATTATGAGCCTGTCCAGATCCAGACGGAGAAAGTCTTCGAGGAGGCGTTCCTGAAGAAGAATTCGTATTTCAATATGGCGGTGGCAGAAGCTGTGGTGAATGCAGCCAAGTATGCTATGACAGGGCTTTCGGAGGCTGAGGTCGCAATCAAGGTCATCCTGACCAGCAATGCCATTACTGTGAGGGTATCATCCAAGACAATCCCATTCGATGCCAAGAGCTATCAGCGTCAGCTGAGAGAACTGGCAAATGACCCAAAATATTCAAAACTGGAGTGGGGTGATTATACAGGGACCACTGAACTGAGCAGAGGGTTCTGGTATATGCTCCAGGCAGTGGAGTATCTGGTGGTTGCTGAAGATGGTTCCTATGTGGAGCTTTCAACCAAGATCCCGTATGAGGAAACAAGGCTGGACACATCTATCAGTTTTTTGGTTCCCAAATTTTTGGTTGATACCGGGGGCGTTCGTGGATGACAAGGCTTCACATATTGGTGGTCTCTCCGAAGGCAGAGACCATCAGGACATGGATAAAGGGGAAAGCCAATGAATATTATAATTCAATCATACACATAGCCATGAATGGGGTAGAGGGATTGCATAAGGCGCAGAAGTTCATGCCAGTCCTGATAATTGCAGACAATAATCTGCCTGATATGAATGGCATGAGCTTCGCTTCGGTGATAAAGGGTACTATCGAGTGCCAGGACAGCAAAATCCTGGTATTCGATGTTAAACCCAATTCAATTTTGTCTAATACTAAAGCAGATTTTTTCCTGCCGGTTATGGATGAACGCCAACTCAAGATATTCATAACTGCCCATATAGACTCTTTTTTCCAGAACCAGTATGTCATGGCTGCACATAGGGATGAATATGAATCCAGAAAGATGGAGCAGCTCAATCAACTGCCGAAGCAGATTGATAATAATTGGGTAAGAATCTCAAATATATTCTCGCCCTATGATGAGCTGTCCGGGGATGGGTTTGACTATTGGATTTCTCCTCAAAGCAATACAGAAGAAGGCGTTTTATATGGTTTTCTCTACGATTGCACCGGGCATGGGCCTGAAAGCTATCCTCTGGTCAGCAGCATAAGGAGCCTTCTGAAGAAGAATCTGAGGATGTATGAGTTTCATCGTTTTCCAAGCTTATCATGTGTCATGTCGAAAGCCAATGACACTATCATGGACACTACGCCGAGCAATACGCTTACACCGGCTGCCGCAGTCACATTTTATGTGAATTTCAAGGACAACAAGCTGAAATATTGCCCTGCGGGCATTCCAAGTTTTTTTGTCAGGTACATAGGAGAAGATGGATATGAAAAGATAGAATGCAGAAATTACCTTTTAGGAATGTTCCCGAATGCATCCTTCGATGAGCAAGAGATGAGTTTGACGGGAGTAGATGAATTGGTATTCTCAAGCGATGGCTTCTCGGAGATTCTATATCATCAGGATGATGACAGCTCCAAAGAGGCCAAGCATGATGATGTTAGTGCTGTCACTATACAGCTAAAGAGACCTAATTTGGATAAAGAGATGGGGGTATAAAACTATGAGTTTCGTTAATGTTTCTGGCGATACTGCTGTCATTCGTGTGCCGGAGAGGTTCAATCTTGTCAATACATCACTCATCAAGTCTGAGCTTGAAGATGCATACAAGAAGGGGGCTATCAAGGTGACGGCTGATTTCCGTGATACGCTGTTCATTGACTCTTCTGCAATCCGTGATCTGGTCATGGTATATAATCGGGTGAAGCCGGAGAACTTCCAGGCTATCAACGTGATGGGCGATGTCTACAAGGCGCTCTATGCAGCAAAGCTTGATGAGGTGTGGAATCTGCCTGAGCCTACAGAGTAAGCAGGAAGGGGGGAAGCTATTTTGATTAGCTTATACCTTAGACCTGACAAGACCCAGATGGTTTATGCTGAGGTCAAGAAGAAGCGGGTCATAGATGTGAAAATGGTCAAGGAATTGTCGGAGGCTTACAGTAGCTTTTCCCTTGCTGACGAGAATATTGCCATCCAGAAGCTGAGGAAAATGTTCAGGACTGTAGCGCAGACAACCAAAAGCAGGTTCGAGGAAGTATATGTGCTGCTCCCTGATACGATGTTTTCGTATATCTCCTGCTTCGACCCTTCCTCTGAGGCGGTGCTCAAGACCCGCATCATGCAGGAGATGAATGTGGAGAGCCTGAACGATTATTTCATAGCAGAGCCTATGGAAATCAAGGCTCCTTTCCCGAAGCCCCAGAAAAGTGTCTTTGTGCTGAAGAAGAACATTGTGGAGATGCTGGCAAAGGCTGCCCAGGCAGAGGAGTTTTCCCTGGTTTCTGTGGAGCCATTCTCCACGGCCTTCATCAGAGGGAACCAGACCTGGGACAATGACTATGCAATGGTGGAGATCTTCCCCGACAAGTCCTGCATCGTCACGTTCTCAGCGGTGGGAGGCATCTTCAGGACGGATGCACCCCACATGGATGAAAGGACTTTGGCCAGCGATGTCATCAAGGGCGAAACCCTTATGGTCAAGAACTATGCCACGGTCAAGATGATAGCAACGAAGCATTTCAGCTCTGTATCGCCTGACCTGAAGATGATACTCTTCACTGATAACCCCCAGCTTCACGATATGTCTTTTGTGAAGAATAATCTCTATGAGAGGGAAATAAAGCTCCCGAATTTTGTGAACGCACCCATCCGTGGGAGTGATGTCTACAAATGGCTGGCGGGAATAGGCACTTTCTTGCAGAATTTTGATGAGGATACTGTTTATCCCGACAAGAATTCAAGCATCGTGATAGGTAGCAGCAATCTCCTGCCACTCAACCTTCAGGCCAATGCCAGAGCCAGCTACTGGACAAAGATGGCCAGGAAGACTTTGACGGGAATGGCTGGCATCTTGACAACCGTGCTTGTGGCTGAAAGCGCAGCTACGCTTTATTTCGGTTCGATCCAGATTGAACCGAACCTGCAAGCAGAGGCGAACAGGGCAAAAACTGATGTAGCGCAGCTTGAAATAGCTCTCAATTCAATCCAAAAAGCCAAAGAGGAAGATCCAGAGGTAGTCAAGGCGTATGATTTCCTGCTGAAGTCCAGACCCAAGAATTGCAATTTTACGAAAGTCAAGCTTGGGAACAGGAATGGCAGCAATGAAATAAACTATATCATGATAAATGCCATCAGCCGTGACCAGATGGTTTTCAATGACTACATACTGAATTTGCAGAAGGAAAGCTTTTTCAGTAATCCGGTGATTTCAAGCATAAGGAACAACAAGGATGTCCTTCAGGCTGATATCACAATGGGCAAATCATTGGCGCCAGGGTCAGAAAAATAAAAGTGAAGGCCCAGGACAATTCAGGAGGGAGGAAAGAAGAGTGTTTGAAACCCTGAAACTTGTGTTTTCAGATAAATCTCTCAAGAAGAACAGATCCCTTCTCATGCTGACAATAATTGTTGTCCTGCTGGGATTTGCATCTGTATCTATGGCTGGTAGGGCTATCTATAATTATCATGAGTCTTTGCAGATAAAAGACCAGATAGAGCAGAT
>JAGBLH010000296.1 GCA_017635515.1 Selenomonas sp. | reverse complement strand
GCTGCCACCGTTGGTAGCATCTACCAAGACTGTAGCCATGACGGTAAAGGAGCGGCGTACCTACGACAGCCTTAAGAAAGACTTGGTGGTGTCTGTTGGTGACACCGAGATTGATGCCGTGAGTGCTGCGGCTCTGTCGAACAAACTCCTGCAGATGGCTGGCGGTGCTGTTTACGATGGCGAAGGACAGCACCATGTCATCCACGCCCAGAAGCTGGATGCCCTTGAGGATTTGGTGGAGAGTGCCAACGGAAAGCCGGTGCTGGTGGCGTACTGGTTCAAGCATGAAGCCGAGCGCATCAAGGAACGGCTGAAGGTCAGGGAGATAAAGACCAGTCAGGATATTGATGACTGGAATGCAGGGAAGATTTCTGTGGCTCTAATCCATCCGGCATCAGCAGGTCACGGCTTGAATTTGCAGGAAGGCGGTTCTATCCTGATTTGGTTTAGCTTGACCTGGAGTCTTGAACTGTACCAGCAGACCAATGCCCGGCTCTATCGGCAGGGGCAGAAAGACACCGTCAGCATCATCCATATCATCACCGAGGGCACGATTGACGAGGATGTTATGAAGGCATTGGAGCGGAAGGACAAGACGCAAACAGCCTTGGTTGATGCGGTTAAAGCAAACTTGGGAGGGTGACGGATGTATCAGCGGAAGCGTTATGAAGATCTGGCAAACGCCATCATTATCCAGGCGGTAAAGGACTACCGTTTCTCGTGGAAAAAGAGCAAGAGCGGACAGGCAGAGCGTCAGCAGATTCAGAAGTTCTTCCGCTCCCGGCTCTTTGCCAACATCACCAAAGTCACTCCCGAATATCTGATAAACAAACTGGAGGCTGAGCATAAATGACAGCGAAAGAATATTTGAACCGGGCATGGAACGTTGACCAGAGAATCAACAGCAAGCTCCATCAGCTGGATTCCCTCAAGGATATGGCTACCAAGGCCACATCAACCTTGGGCACAGAGCCTGTGAGCGGCACAAGGAATGTACAGCGCATGGCAGATACCATCGACAATATCGTTGCCCTTGAGAATGAAATCAACGATGATATAGACCGTTTGGTGGATTTGAAGAGGGATGTCATTAAGACCATAAGCAAGGTTCAGGACACCAATTGTCTGACCTTGCTGGAGCTTAGATACCTCAGCTTCAAGTCATGGGATGATATTGCAGCGGAAATGAACTATACTTCCCGCTGGGTGCATATCATGCACTCCAAAGCATTGGCGGCAGTAGAAAAAATCCTGGCAGAAAGAGTTCACTAAAATTCACTATAATTCTTACCCCAAAGTGCTAAAATGGTAGCATGAAAGAAAAATCGAGAATGACCTCCAACGGGAGCGATCCCCGCGGAGGTTTTTTATTGCCCAAAACCAGAGGTGAAACCAATGCCCATGAAACCTAAGCGGCCATGCAGATACCAAGGCTGCCCAAAGCTGACTGACCACAAGAGCGGCTACTGCGAAGACCACCGCAAGCTGATGCAGAACCACTACGAGCACTTTGCCCGTGGCTACGACCATCACAAACGTTATGATGAGCGGTGGAGAAGAATTCGGAACAGGTACATCAGCCACCATCCTCTTTGCGAGATGTGCCAAAGCAAGGGACGGTACAAGGCAGCACAGCTTGTTCACCACATTTTGCCACTGGCTGACGGCGGCACTCACGATGAAGATAATCTGCAAAGCCTGTGCATCGGCTGCCATGAGAAGATTCACAAGCGGAACCGCAGGGTAGACTGAGGGGCAGGGGCGGTCGAAATCTCTACGGGAGGACAGATGTCCGTCCGGCACCTGCCCTCATGCGAAAAAATCGTTTTTCAAACAGGGGAATAGGTAAGGGACTCCAAGCAGGGCTTATCCCTTGTACGGACGGGGATAATTGAAAGTTATGGACCCCCATATCTCTTTGAAAAACGCCGATTCTGTTTGAAAAACGTTTGAAAAAATCAAGAAATCAAAAGCCAGAAGGGAGTGATGAAGATGGCCAAAGATGGAACCAATAGGGGCGGTGCCAGAGTCGGAGCTGGGCGCAAGAAGAAAGCCCTGGCCGATAAAATCAACGAAGGCAAGACCGCCAAGGTGACGGTGCTGCCAACGGCTAATCTTAAGGGCATGGAAATGCCCGCTCCCAAGGAGTACCTCAAAGCGCCCCAGAAGAACGGGCAGGAAAATTACGCTGTCGAGATTTACGAAAAGACATGGAACTGGCTGAATGAAAAAGGCTGTGCCGAACTGGTCAGCCCGGAGCTTATCGAGCACTACGCCATGACCGTGTCTCGTTGGATTCAATGTCAGGATGCAATTTCAAATTACGGATTCCTTGCCAAGCATCCAACGACTGGGGCGGCTATCGTATCTCCTTATGTGAACATCAGCTTGCAGTACATGAAGCAGGCCAACCAGCTGTGGTATCAGATTTACCAGGTTGTGAAGGAAAACTGCTCGGAGGGTTACAGCGGAGCCAATCCGCAGGATGATGTGATGGAGCGTTTGCTTCGCACAAGGATGAAACATTGAGGAGGTGTACTTCTTGGGAAAAACAACTACAGATATGCAGCTTGTCCCTATCGACAAGTTGGTGCCATACGTCAACAATGCCCGGACGCATTCACCGGAGCAGATAACCAAGCTACGCTCATCACTGCGGGAGTTCGGCTTTGTGAATCCGGTCATCATCGACAGGGAGTTCAATGTCATAGCTGGGCACGGCAGATTGATGGCCGCCAAGGAAGAGCATATTGCTGAAGTGCCATGTGTGTTTGTGGACTATCTCACCGAGGCACAGAAAAAAGCCTATATCCTCGCCGACAACCGCTATGCCATGGACGCTGGCTGGGATGAAGATATGCTCCGTGTCGAGATTGAAGCCTTGCAGGGGATGGATTTTGACCTTGGACTGACCGGCTTTGACGAAAAGGAACTGGCTGACCTCTTTGCGGATGAAGATGGCGATGCTAAAGAGGACGATTTTGATGTGGACGAGGAACTGGAAAAGCCGTGTATCTCCAAGGCAGGAGATGTATGGCACCTTGGCAAGCACCGGGTTATCTGCGGTGATTCTACATTGCCGGAAACTTACCAGCAACTGCTCGGTTATGAAAAAGTGAATCTCGTCTGTACCGACCCACCGTATATGGTGAACCTCGAAAGCACCTCTGGCAAAATCAAGAACGATGACCTGTCCGACAAGGAGGCATACGAATTTCTGACGAAAGCCTTTGGCTGTTTCCATGAAGCCATGGCCAAGGATGCCTCCATCTATGTTTTTTATGCTACAGCCAAAGCCCGCATCTTCCATGACGCTTATGAGGATGCGGGCTTTAAAGTTGGGGCGGGGCTGGTTTGGAAGAAGAACAGGCTGGTGCTGACGCGCACCGACTGGAAGTATATCCACGAGCCGATTATCTGGGGCTGGCGTAAGGATGGCAAGCACACCTGGTATGGCGATCAAAAGCAAACCACGGTGTTCGAGTTTGACCGCATAAAAAATTCCAAGGAAGATGGCTGCGGCCATCCATCAAGCAAGCCGGTGCCGCTGATTGCCTACCTCATCAAGCAATGTACACAAACCAATGGTCTTGTGCTGGACGGTTTCCTTGGCTCAGCGTCAACGCTTATCGCCTGCGACCAGTTAGGGCGTATCTGCTATGGCGTGGAGCTGGAGCCGAAGTTTGTAGATGTTGCGGTGCAGCGTTATGCCGCTGCCCATGATGGAAATTTTGCAGATGTATATGTGGAACGGGATGGGGAGAAGATTCCCTATGCCGATGTACCAAAAACGAAGGAGGACTGACTTATGCGTGTATTCTTAAATGCCGGCCATGCGCCTTGTGGATGCCCTGACCCCGGTGCTGTCAATAGTGGCACGGGACTGAGGGAATGTGATGTGGCCAAGAATATCGCCGACCTTGTAGAGAAGCATCTCACCAAGGCCGGCGTTTCTGTATCCGGCAATTTGCAGTCGGATGATTTGTATGAGGTGGTCTGTGCCTCGAACAACATTGACGCAGATGTGTTT
>JAGBLH010000295.1 GCA_017635515.1 Selenomonas sp. | reverse complement strand
GCATGGACAACAGCACAGGCCGCATACGCTTCATCAATATTCCCCGGGACACGCTGGTGACGGTGCCCGTGACCGGGGTGCAGGCGCGTCTGGCAGATGTCTACCCCGCCGGAGGGGCGCCGCTGATGGTGCGGCAGGTGAACAGCCTGCTGGGCATTTCCATACACCAGTATGTGGTCATGGACATGAAGGCTTTCGCCCACTTCATCGATGCCCTGGGGGGCATTGATGTCTATGTGGAGACCAACATGGACTATCAGGATCCGGAAGCGGGCCTCACTATCCACCTGGAGCAGGGCTACCGCCATCTGGACGGGGCCAAGTCCCTGGAGTACCTGCGCTACCGCGGGGAAGAGCTGGGTGATGTGGGCCGCGTCCAGCGGCAGCAGAAATTCGTCAAGGCAGTCTACAGCAAGATCCTGCAGTTCGAGACCCTGCCGAAGCTGCCTGCCATTGCGGATATCTTCAAGAACGAGGTGGAGACCAGCGCCGAGGTCTTTGATTCGGCCCATCTGGCCAATGTCCTCAGGGGCATCAGCAGTGAGCAGCCCATCAGCGTCATGCTGCCGGGCTCTACCGCAGAAAATGATTATACCATCTGGATTCCCGATGGCGCAGGCATCCAAAACAGGATGCAGGAGCTTTTCCGGCCCAGTGATATAGAGCAAAGTGAGTCTACCGACAAGGAGGAAAAAAATGACTGAGAAGGAAATGAGCCAGGCCATCTGCGCCGCAGCCAGCGACAAGAAGGCCAGGGATATTGTGGTCATGGACATGAAGAATCTCATGTCCTCCACTGACTATTTCATGGTGTGCTCTGCCCCTACCGCCACCCAGGTGCGGGCCATTGCAGACAATATCGAGGAAAAGATGGACGAAGCGGGCATCCACTTCAACCACAAGGAAGGCTACCGCGAGGGCGAGTGGATTCTCTTGGATTACGGCGATGTGGTGGCTCACATCTTCCGTCAGGAAGCCCGCGAGTATTATGCTCTGGAGCGCCTGTGGGGTGAGGCTCCCCTCACTCCCTACGAGGACTGAGCATGTTTAAGGAAAGAGAGGGCGGGGACCGTCCCCGCCGCAAGTACGGCCCCAGCACCGTGGCTACCATGAAGGTGGCCCGCCTGGGGGAAATGGGTGCCTTCCTGGATGCCGAGACCGGCAACACTTCCGATGACATACTCCTGCACACCACCCAGCAGACCCATCCTGTGCAGGTGGGGGAGGAAGTGGAGGTCTTCCTCTATCTCGATCCCAAGCGCCGCCTGACTGCCAGCATGAGAACCCCCAGGATGAAGGAAGGGCAGATTGCCAGGCTCAAGGTCATCAACACCAGCCGTGACGGCGCTTTCCTTGATGTGGGCGCGGAGCGCGGCATCTTCATGCCCTATGCGGGCATGAGGGGCCGTCCCCAGGTAGGGGAAGTGGTCTGGGCCAAGCTCTACACGGACAAGAGCGGCCGTCTGGCGGTGACCATGGAGGTAGAGGACGAAATGCGCCGCGCCTCCCGCCCCGCCGAGGGCGTGAAGAAGGGCGATCTGGTGAAGGGAGCCATCTACAACTTCACCGATGCAGGAGCGTTCCTCTTCTCCGAGGATCGCTACATTGTCTTCATCGCCAACAAGGAAATGGCCGTGCGCCCCAGAGTGGGCGAGGTGGTCACCGCACGGGTCACCTATATCAGAAAAGACGGCAGGCTCAACGCCTCCCTGCGTGAGGCCAAGGAAAAGGCTCTGGTGACAGATGCCCAGAGAATCCTGGAACTCCTGCAGTCCCGCGAAGGTCGCATGCCCTACAGCGACAAGACCTCCCCCGAGGTCATCAAGGACAAGTTCGGCATCAGCAAGGCCGCCTTCAAGCGCGCCCTGGGACATCTGCTGAAAGAGGGTCGCATCAGGGAGGAAGAGGGCTGGACTTACCTGATGGGTGAATAAGCACGAAGCGCAGAAAGCGCAGGGCAATAGAGCAAGTCCTGCGCTTTTCGTGTTTTTTTTATCTGATTTAGAAGGATTTTAATGGCAAGGGGCGAATATTCTTGATAAAAGTATCTGAGTATGCTCTTTTAGGGCTTTTATTGCAGGCATCCCCTTAATCGGCAGTGAGCCTGACGTGGGATATTATCAAGTTATTTATAAATATGGGGGCGAATTTGATGGCAGGAGTAGCAGAGACTAGCGGCGACAAGAAAGGAATCCTCCTGGAGACGGGAACCAATGAATTCGAGATTGTCGAGTTCAGCATTGGCAAGGTCAACTATGGCATCAATGTGGCTAAGGTACGCGAGGTCATCACCAGGGTGCCGGTTACATCCATGCCGCAGGCCCATCCCTATGTGGACGGCTTGTTCACTTTGCGCGGCAAGGCCATTCCCTTGGTCAACCTGCCCCGTTGCCTGAACATCCAGACCACCGATGAGCCGCGCAACATCATCGTGACGGAAATCAACAATTACAGCATAGGCTTCCTGGTGGGCAATGTGTCCCGCATCCACCGCATTTCCTGGAAGGAAATGGAGCCTGCTCCAGAGGTGGGTGACCAGTCCCGCGTAGTCGGCATCATCAAGATGAGCGACCGCATCGTGCTGCTCCTGGACTTCGAGACTATCATCGCGGAGATCAATCCGGAGATCAACCAGAAGCTCACCACCTTCGAGGAGGCCACGGAGGACATCAAGACCCGCCGTGCCAATGTCCATGTGGTGGTGGCAGAGGACTCTGCCATGTTGCGTGACCTCTTGGTCACCACCTTGCATGATTCTGGCTACCGCTTCGTGCGCGACTTCGGCAACGGCCAGGATGCCTGGGACTATCTCCAGGGGCTCTCCAAGAAAGGTGGCAAGATCGAGGATCATGTGGCCATCATCGTTTCCGACGTGGAAATGCCCAAGATGGATGGTCACCGCCTCTTGAAGCTGGTGCGTGAAGATGAGCGCCTGAAGGAAGTTCCTCTGGTGCTGTTCTCCTCCCTCATCAGCGAGGAGATGAAGCGCAAGGGCGAGGAGCTGGGGGCTTCCGGCCAGATTTCCAAGCCGGAAATCAACCAGCTGATTGGTCTGCTGGATAATCTTGTCTTCGGTGAACCCTTGAGGGAAGGGGACAAGGAAGCGGCAGCTGTTTGATGAGCAAAAAAATGGAGACTTGCCTTTCGGGGCAAGCCTCCATTTTTTTGCCTTTATTGAGCCAGGGGACGTACTTCCGGCTGGGCGCCTTCGGTGATGCACTTTTCTGTGATGATGACTTCGCGCTGCTCGTCAGAGCGGGGAATATCGAACATGACGTCCAGCATGACGTCCTCGATGATGCCCTTGAGGGAGCGGGCGCCGGTCTTGCGCTCGATGGCCTTCTTGGCCACAGCCCGCAGGGCATCTTCCTCGAATCTGAGGGTCACGCCATCCATGGCCAACAGCTTCTCATACTGCTTCACGGGCGCGTTCTTGGGTTCCGTGAGGATGCGCAGCAGGGCGTCTTCATCCAGGGTCTCCAAGGTGCAGATGACGGGCAGGCGGCCGATGATCTCGGGGATGATGCCGTATTCCATGAGGTCTTCCGGGCGCACCTGATGGATGAGCTCGTCGAACTTGGGCTGCTCGGCCTCGCCTTTGACCTCGGCGCCGAAGCCGATGGAGCCGGACTCGCTCTTCTTGAGGCGCTTGTTGATGACCTTGTCAATGCCCACGAAGGCACCGCCCACGATGAAGAGGATATTCTTCGTATCTACCTTGATGGTGGGAGCTTCCGGGTGCTTGCGCTGGCCTCTGGCGGTGAATTCCACCACGCTGCCCTCCAGCATCTTCAGCAGGGCCTGCTGCACGCCCTCATGGCCCGGGTCGGCGGTGATGGAGTTGTTGGCGCCGGACTTCCTGGCAATCTTGTCGAATTCGTCCAGATAGATGATGCCATGTTCTGCCTTTTCAATATCCTTGTCGGCGGCATAGTAGAGGTTGCGCACCGCCACCTCCACATCGGCACCCACAAAGCCCGCTTCCGTGAGGCTGGAGGCATCGGTGACGGCGAAGGGAATGTCCAGCAGCTTGGACAGGTGGGAGAGCAGGGCAGTCTTGCCGCAGCCGGAGGGGCCCAACATGATGACGTTGGACTTCTCTATCTCCGTCTCTTCCTCCTGATAGCCGTACTTCATGCGCTTGTAGTGGTTGTAGACCGCCACGGACAGCACCTTCTTGGCCCTGTCCTGATTGATGATGTACTCGTCCAGGTATTCCTTGATCTTGTGGGGCTTGTTCTTGCCCAGGATTTCCGTGAGCTGCTCGGAGAAGTCATGGTGCTCCGCCTCGGCATTGGCCATGTCGTGCTCGTCCAAAAAGTGGTTGATTTCCCGCACGCAGCTCTTGCAGATAGCAAAGCCTGTGGCAGGGTCGTAGATGGGCATGTCGTACTGGTCATGCACCGTCACCACCCGCTTGCACATGGTGCAGCGTACCTGAGGTGCGGAAGTGTTTTCTGCCATATATATAACATCCTTTCGTGTGTTGTGATTCAAATTTGTCGTATAAACAATTATCCTCTATGTGGATTTTTTTTTCAAGGAGAATTTTGCGCGGGGACGCAAAGAAAGAGGAAGGGGCAGGCAGAAGCAAGCCTGTCCCTTCCTCTTTGGTAGTAATTTGTCTTAAAGCAGGGAGCCGGGATAATGCAGGGTGGCGAAGTAGTCGTCGATGGTCTGGGCCCGGCGGATAAGCTCTACGGTGCCATCCTCGCGGAGCAGCAGCTCGGCGCTCCAGAGCTTGCCGTTGTAGTTGAAGCCCATGGCGTGGCCGTGGGCGCCGGTGTCGTGGATGATGAGGCGGTCACCGATCTCAATCTTTGGCAGGCGGCGGTCGATGGCGAACTTGTCATTGTTCTCGCAGAGGGAGCCGGTGACATCGTAGAGGTGGTCGCAGTGGGCCTTTTCCTTGCCCACGATGGTGATATGGTGGTAAGCGCCATAGAGGGCGGGGCGCATGAGGTTGGACATGCAGGAATCAAGGCCGATGTAGTCCTTGTAGGTCTTTTTCTCATGGAGCACCGTGGACACCAGCCAGCCGGCGGGGCCGGTCATGGCGCGGCCGCTTTCCATGGCGATGGCGGTATGGCCCAGGCCGTTGGGAATCATCAGTTCCTGGTAGAGGTTATGGATGCCTTCGCCCACTTCTGTGAGGTTCACAGGCTCCTCTTCAGGGCGGTAGGGGATGCCGATGCCGCCGCCAAGGTTCACGAATTCCAAAGTGATGCCCAGTTTCTCCTTGATTTCCACCGCCAGCTTGAACATGAGCTCGGCGGTGTAGATGAGGCCCTCGCTCCTGAGCTCGTTGGAAATCACCATGGTGTGCAGGCCGAAGCGCTTCACGCCCTTTTCCTGTGCCCGCTTGTAGCCCTCCAGCAGCTGGTCATGGGGCAGGCCGTATTTGGCTTCTGTGGGACGGCCTATGATGTCATTGCCCTCGATGAGGTTGCCGGGATTGAAGCGGAAGGAGAGACAGGCAGGAAGCCCGGCGTTTTTCTCCAGATAGTCCAGATGGGAGAGGTCATCCAGGTTGATGATGGCTCCCAGCTCGATGGCCTTCTGGAACTCGTCGGCGGGGGTGTCGTTGGAGGTGAGCATGATTTTCTCCCCCGTGACCCCGGCGGCTTGGGAAATCAGAAGCTCCGGCAGGCTGCTGCAGTCGGTGCCGGCTCCTTCTTCTGCCAGCACCTGCACGATGCGGGGATTGGGGGTGGCCTTCACGGCGAAGTGCTCCCGGAACTCCGGCGCCCAGGCAAAGGCGGCCTTCAGCTTTCTGAGATTCTCGTGGATGGTTTTCTCGTCATAGATATGGAAAGGGGTGGGATATTCCTTGATGATTTCTTCCAGCCTGGCCTGGGAAAGGGGAAAACTCTTTTCACTCATGGACATTTCCTCCTTGCGGATTGTAATTTTGTAAATTTATTATACATTGGGGTTATATTGATGTCAAACACTATATAAAATATTGCATAACAGACATAATGTGATTGATATACCGCATATATTATAGTCGAGAGTTGTTGGGAAATATGGTAGAATAAGGAAGAAGATTTTTACAGGAGGAAGAACTTTGCGTCTATATATTGCCGAGAAACCCAGCATGGGCAGGGAAATAGCCAAATGCCTGCCGGGGCCTGTGGAGCGTAGGGATGGGTATCTGGTGACTCAGGGCGGGGTGGTGACCTGGCTCTTTGGCCATATTCTGAGGCAGGCGGAGCCGGAGGAATATAGTGCCAGCTACAAACGCTGGCGGGCAGAGGACCTGCCCATCATCCCCGATAAGTGGCAGCTCTATGTGGCGAAAGACTGCGAGAAGCAGTTTGCCATCGTCAAGGGCCTCATCGAAAAGGCGGACGAAATCGTCCACGGCGGCGACCCTGACCGGGAGGGGCAGCTTTTGGTGGACGAGGTGCTGGACTATTTGGGGAACAAGAAGCCCGTGCGGAGAATCCTGCTGAATGCTCTGGATGAAAAGAGCATCAAGGAGGCCAACGAGCACCTGCGGGACAACAAGGATTTCTTCAATCTCAAGCAGTCGGCGCTGGCGCGGGCCAGGGCTGACTGGCTCATTGGCATGAACCTTTCCAGGGCATATACTCTGGCGGCAAGGCGGGCGGGCCATGACAAGCTGGTGCTGCCCATCGGCAGGGTCAAGACCCCGACCCTTTCGCTGGTGGTGCGCCGGGAGCGGGAAATCGAGAACTTCAAGCCTGTGGATTACTATACAATCCGCGGCGTATTCCGGCATGAGAATGGCACTTTCACCGCCCAGTGGAAGCCCGAGGACACTCAGGCAGGGCTGGACAGCGAGAATCGTCTGATTGACAAGGCGGTGGCAGAGGCCAAGCTCAGGGAGTTCGGCGAGGAGCCGCTGGAGGGTGTGATCTCCGGCTACCAGAAGACCAAGAAGCAGGAACCGCAGCCCCTGCCCTTCTCTCTTTCCACCCTTCAGGTGCTGGCGGGCAAGCGCTACGGCTATGCGCCGCAATTAGTCTTGGACACGGCCCAGAAGCTATACGAGATGAAGCTCACCACCTATCCCCGCTCAGACTGCGAGTATCTGCCCACCAACCAGAGGAAAGATGCAGCCACTATCCTGGGCAATCTGGCGGTGGCGGGGGATGAGCTTTTGGCCAGCTGGGTGCCGGGGGCGAATCTCAAAATTGACAGCCGGGCCTGGAACGATAAGAAAATCTCTGCCCACCATGCCATCATTCCCACCACCGTCAAGGCCAATGTGACCCAGATGACGGAGGAGGAACGGAACCTCTACCACCTCATTGCCCGGGGCTATATGGCTCAGTTCTACCCCGTCCACCAGTACGACCAGACCAAGGTGGAGGTCACCTACCATGAGGAGCTTTTCACCGCCAGCGGCCGCACAGAGCGGGATTTGGGCTGGAAGGTCATGTATCAGTCCCAGGTACGGGGCAAGGCCAAAGATGAGGAGGAGCGGGAAAAGGAGGAAGACGAGAGCAGCAACGCCCTGCCGGTCATGAAGAAAAAGGACGGCGTCACCTGGCAGAAGGGGGAAATGAAGACCAGCACCACCAAGCCCCCGGTGCGCTTCACCCCTTCCACGCTTTTGGCGGGCATGAAGGAAATCCACAAGTATGTGAAGAACCAGGAGGCCAAGAAGCAGCTCAAGGATGTGTACGGCATCGGCACTGAAGCTACCCGCGCCACCATCATTGATGACCTTATCAAGCGGAAGTTCATGAAGCCCACGGGCAAGAAGAAATATCTGGTGCCCACCCCTGCCGCCTATATTCTGGTGGATGCCCTGCCGGATGAGATGACCTACCCGGATTCCACGGCTATCTGGGAGGACAGGCTGCACTCCATGGCCGAGGGGGAGGGGACGCTGTCCGAGTTCTTGCAGGGGCAGATTGAGTTCACGAAAGAACTCTGTGCCAAGGCGGGCCAGGTGAAGATGGAAGTCACGGGGGAAAATGTCTGCCCTCGCTGCGGTCAGGGGGTCATGCTCCAAAGAAAAGGCAAGAACGGCGTTTTCTGGGGCTGCTCCAACTACCCCAAGTGCCGCCTGACCTGCAATGACAAGGAGGGCCAGCCGGATATGGAGGATGCCAGGAGCCGGGCGGCAGGGCGTTCCTTTGTGAGCAATCCGACCGTCGGCCATGCTTCAAGGGGAACGGCTGCTCCCGCAAATCCTGCCGCCTATGGCAGCTATTCCAGCCGCGGGGGCGGCGCTCCCTCGGCTGCAGATCTGGCAGAGATTGATGCCCTGCTGGCAGGAGGGGAGCTATACGGCGCGCCGCCTGCCGGGAATAGTTGGGGCGGCTTCCAGGACAAGCCCAGGTACTCCGCCAGCCCCATGGAGCAGAGCAGGAAGAACGGCACCCTGGACAAGGGGGATGATGGGAATAAGTATCTCTGCCCCCGCTGCAGGGAGGGGCATCTGCATCTCCACAAGGGCAAGAATGGGCCCTTCTGGGGTTGTTCCAACTATCCACGCTGTACAGCTACGTTTGATGATGACAAGGGAGCACCCTTGATTAATTAAATATTTTAGGAGAGAAACGCATGAACGAGGTAAAGGATTTTGCACAGTTGGGCGTAGATGAGGCCCTCTGCGAAGCCCTTGCAAAACAGGATATAACTAAGCCCACGGCCATTCAGGCAGAGATCCTGCCCAAGGCCCTGCAGGGCCAGAGCCTCTTGGGGGAGGCTCCTACGGGGACGGGCAAGACCTTGGCTTATCTTTTGCCAACTCTGATGAAGCTGGAGGCAGATGCCAGGGAGGTGCAGGCGGTAATCCTGGCCCCCACCTATGAGCTGGCCATGCAGATAACGAATACCGCTCGCGACCTCAGCCAGCAGGCCGGGCTTGGCCTGCGGGTGCAGGGCTTGATTGGCGGGGCTAATATTGCCCGCCAGATTGATAAGCTCAAGGAAAAGCCACAGCTGATCGTCGGCTCGGCGGGCAGGCTCCTGGAACTGGCCCGCCGCAGGAAGCTGCAGCTGAATAAGGCCAAGGTGCTGGTGCTGGACGAGTTCGACAGGCTGCTGGACGACCAGAATCTGGAGAACACCGCCGAGGTGGTGCGGCTCATGTCCCCCAGGGAGGAAATGCAGATCCTGCTCTTTTCTGCCACCACCTCCCGCAAGGCGCTGGAGCGGGCTTCTTTCCTGGGCAGCCCCGAGCACATCGCGGTGGCAGATGAAGCGGTGGCCAGCGGCCTGCGGGATGATTATTACCGCATCACGCCTTTCCGGGAAAAGATTGAGGTCTTGCGGAAGCTCACACGCCGCCTGAACATCACCCGGGGGCTGGTCTTCATCAACAAGCGCTTTGACGTGGAAAAGACCCTCGCTCAGCTGCGCTATGAGGGACTGTCCGTGGAATCCCTGGTCAGCGCCGGGGGCAAGCAGGAGCGCCAGCATGCGGTATCTGCCTTCAGCAAGGGCAAGGTGCGGCTGCTGCTGGCCACGGATGTGGCGGCGCGGGGCCTCGACATTCCGGGCATCGACTATGTGGTGAACCTGGATGTGCCAGAAAATGCCCAGGCCTACCTGCACAGGGCGGGCCGCACGGCCAGGGCAGGCGCCCACGGCGCGGTCATCACCCTGGCAGACATCAAGGAAGCCTACAAATTGGAACTCTTGGAAAAGCAGCTCAAGATTGCCCTGAAGCCCCTGGAACCGGGTGGCAAGGCCCTTCCCAAAGGCCCCCAGCCCAAGGGCAGGGCCGCAGGCCACCGTGCTCCTGCCCGGGGACGCAAGCAGGGGAAGGCAGCGGATCAGCCTTTCCGCAAGCATAGTTGATGGAGGAATTCTTTGTGGACATAGTGCCTATATTATTTGACCTGTTTCTGGTGGCGTTCCTGGTTTTCATGAATGGCTTTTTCGTGGCCTCTGAGTTCGCCTGCGTGAAGATCCGCCCTTCCCGGCTGGAAATGCTGATCCAGGAGGGCAACAGGCAGGCCCGCTATGCCAAGGAACTCACTGACCATCTGGACACCTCCCTGTCCGTGACCCAGCTGGGCATCACTCTGGCTTCCTTGGGACTGGGCTGGATTGGTGAGCCTGCCATGGCAAAACTTATTTTGCCAGTCACGGAGATGGCGGGCCTGGACCTGTCGGCGGGCCATACCTTGGCCTTGGCCTTGGGCTTTGCCATCATCACCGCCATGCATATCATCCTGGGGGAGCTGACCCCCAAGACCTTTGCCATCCAGAGCGTGGAGCGCATCATGCTGGCGGTGGCGCTGCCCATGCTGATTTTCCAGAAGCTCTTCTATCCCTTTGTCTGGTTCCTGAATCATGTGGCCAACTGGGTGGCGGCCCGCTTCGGGGTGCAGGTGGAGGGCAACGGCGAGCTGGCCCACACGGAAGAAGAAATCCGCCTGCTCATGGAGGAAAGCCACAAGCAGGGGCTGGTGGACGACACGGAGGCCGACTTCGTGGACAATGTCTTTGACTTCACCGAGCGCAATGTGCGGGAGATCATGACCCCCCGCACAGACATGATCTGCCTTTATCTGGAGGACAGCCTGGAGGAAAATCTGGAGACAGTCTTCTCCGAGCAGATGACCCGCTATCCCATCTGCCGGGAGGACAAGGACCATATCATAGGCTTCTTGCACATCAAGGATTTGCTGAGATACTTCCACAAGGGCCAGAAGGTGACCCTCAGGAAGATGGCCCGCCGCGCCCTGGTGGTGCCGGAGAGCATGGATATCAGCGTGCTCCTCAAGACCATGCAGAAGGGCCGCAGCCAGCTGGCCATCGTAGTGGACGAGTTCGGCGGCACCTCCGGCATGGTGACCATCGAGGATGTGGTGGAGGAAATCGTAGGGGACATTCAGGACGAGTTCGACGAAGAGCGCCCCGTAGCAGAGGACAGGGGCAGCGGCGTTTACTCCGTAGATGCCAAGATGCTGCTGGAAGAAATGGAGGACATCCTGGAAATCAAGCTGGAGGACGAGGATGTAGACAGCATCGGCGGCTGGCTCAACGACACCATCGGCGGTGACCCCAAAGTGGGCATGATGGCAGCCTATGAGGGGAATGTGTTCTATGTGGAGGAAGTGGAAGGAGCCAGGATTACCAGAGTGCTCATCAGGTTGGCCAGAGAGCTTACGGAGGAGCATGAGGAGATAGTCTGATAGCATAAAAAGAAATGCCTCCGGCTGATTTGGGCCGGAGGCATTTTCAGTTATTTGGAGAGCTTCACGATAGCTTCGATGATATTTTTTGATTTCTCGTCCAGGCGCGGATAGGCTTCTATCAGGGTCTTCAGACGGCCGTCAGGGGAGGCTTTCCGCAAATAGCCGTTGGTGCTCTCTGCGGTCATCAGTCCCCAGGGGAAATGCACTGAGGATGAGGGAACGAAAAAATGCACATCGGTGTCCAAGGCGGCACCCAGCTGCTGCAGGTCCTCGGCGGTGATGCCGGTGGTGTAGCCACGCTCCCAGTTGGAAACGACCTGTGAAGATTTATGTATGCGCTTTCCCAGTTCCGTCTGCGTCATGCCGAGTTCCTTTCGTCGCTGACGGATTTTGTCGCCGATGGACATAATTTATCACCTCTAAGAGGAATTATATCTTAAAAGGTCAGCGTAGCAACTCAAACTAACGGATTTTGAGAAAATGGAGAGAGAAATGTTGAATAATAACACATTACGTTATATAATCATAGCTGGAGAATCTAGTGCGTGAAAAGATTTGCAGGGAGGCGGAGGAGTGAGCAAGCTGATACTTTATGGCAGAGGACTCATCGCGGAAGAATACTGCCGGTATCTGGAAGGTCAGGGCAAAGGAGCAGACATAGCCGCCTTCGCCGTCACCAAGCTGGATGGCCAAGGGGAAGAATACTGCGGTCGTCCCTGCCTGGAGATAAGAGAAGCCTTAAAAACCTACCCCGAAGCGGATGTGCATCTGGCCTTGCAGGAAAAGTACCACCAGGAAGTTCTGGCCCTGCTGGAGGAGCTGGGCAGGAGACCCAAGGAAATCATCGGCTTGCACCGCATGACGGAACTGCTGGGGGAGCAGGGCCTCAAAGAAATCAGCACCGCCTGCCCGGAACTGACGGTAGGTCGGAATCCCTATGACTACTCCATGCTGGAAATAACCAGCAAAGACCAGCCTAAAAAACGCTGTACCTTCTACCCCATGACCCAGGTGCCCCTGAGCGAGGAAGATCTGGAGCATATCCGAGACTACTTCTGGGAGGATAACCTCTACATCGCCATGGCAACCTCCCAAAAGGATGCCAAAGTCAGCAGGGAAAACCTGCCAG
>JAGBLH010000294.1 GCA_017635515.1 Selenomonas sp. | reverse complement strand
GTTGTATAATATGCTCATCGCGTAACACCTTCCTTTCGAGTGTTTTGTTTGTGGTGAACATATTATACTCTGAAAGTCTGTAAGGATCAGTTACGCGATCTTTATTTGGCTAAAAAGTTGTAAAGTGCTGTTGTATCACTTGAATCCGCTGATGAAAAGAAAGTTTCTGCTTCCATCTTGAACTTTCTCACTGCCTATGGAGTAATAAGCCTTTTGAGCAAGTGCGTTGACAGTTGGTTTTCCAATCCCCAGCAGCTCACCCGTTATATGCTTCTGGCAGTTTCCAAGCGAGACAATGAGGACGACAGAACGCTTGGCGAGCTGTTCTACATCATGATATCCGAAGTTGCCGACATAACATACCATGAATCCATGCAGATCATAGTGGAGGCTATGTTGGCGACAGTTCAAGAGGAATTTCATATTGCCGATGCCCAGTTAGAAGCCTTCTATGCGAAGTTTATGTCCAAACTGCCGGAGCCCATGCAGCGCCTGTTGCAGGCGGCCTGAGGATTTTATCTCTTGAGATATACGGTTTTCAAGGAGCCGTTAGTATTTTCTATGTGGGAAGTTTGAGTGACTCATAATAAAGGGAGTGTGACAAAAATGCGTATCTTAAAAAATGTGACGCAGGATGAGTTGAACCGCTATGCCAGCCAGCCTACCGCTAAAGCACTCCATGAGCGCATTATGAAGGACTCTGTCCATATTCCCAAGGGGGACATAGGGGCAGCGGCTGTCTTTGTGGCAAGCAGGGAAGAGGAGAAGGCCGCCAATCAGACAGATAAGGTGGAGATTTCCAGCACTGGTCAGGAAATGAGCCAGGTGATGCACGATAGCGAAAAGGCACCGAATATTTCCTTCAACCTTCGTCGTCGAAGCGATGGGAGACTATCTCTTTCCTTTGACAGCGCGGCCATGGTCAGCCGCGCCGTGAAGCAGGGGTATCTCGAAATTGACGGCAAGAAGTTGACACTCACGGATGAGGTAAAAAAGCAGCTCATGGCTACCAGCAAGCAAATTCAAGCTACGAAAGAATCTATAGCCAGGCACAATATGTTTTTGCATGAGGCCGCAAATGCACGTCAGACCAGCGATGCCATGAAAGAGGCCAATGACAAGATGTCCCGTGCCATGACCACGGCCTCCCGCATCATGCACGGCAAGAAGGTTTCTCCCGCTGACGAAAAGGAACTGATGGAATTCAACAAAGACCTCTATGCCATGGCCAAGAGCGCCGCTGCACTGGCCGAGCATCGCAGGAAACGTGATGATAAAGAGGATGAGAAGATTTCGGCTGAGAACGAGGAAGCGCGGGCAAGAGAAGCCGAGCCGAAGGACTATAGCGTGGAAGAAACGTCCATACCTCAAACCGAAGTGCAGATGGATGTGTCCTTGGAGAAGGATGTACTGCAGGTGGATGCCGTTGGCGCTGGATTGCCGGAGTGATGCACTTTACAGCAAAATCCCCCTTGATAAAGCTTATGCTATCAAGGGGGATTTTGCTTTCAGTTGTACCCAATCTTTCCTTTCTGGAAGCGGTCAATTCTGGTTCGCGTCATTAAGATTTAGCTATTTTGCATATATTACTTGTAAAAGATTTGTCGATTTTGCAGGATTAAGCCATAACAGATTTGCTTATTTTGCAAAAAGATTGGTAACAATATGTTTAAGCTACTACGGAGGAGGTGCTGCCCACCATGCCGGCGGCTTGGGGCCTCATTATTTTTTCATGGCATATCTCACTTCCTCCTGCTCGGGCAATCCCTCTGCCCGCAGCTGGCACACCCCGGCTGACTGCTTTGCTGGCTGCTTTGTTCTGGTCGGTAGAGGCCGATGATGGCGGTGATGCTTTTGCGGGGCTCCAGCATGAGGCTCTCGGTCAGGCTGAGGCCGATTTCTTTGGCGCCTGTCAAAGGCATGAGCTCCTTTTGGGCTTCCAGGGGCCAGCTGCCGTAGCCGGGGGAGAAGCGCCAGCGGGAGGCAAAGCCTTGGGCTTTGATTTTGGGGGCGAGCATTTTTTCCAGGGCGTTGGCGGTTTCTTCCACCGCTTCGGTGGCGGCGGCGTCCAGCAGGACGGAGTGGGCGTAGCGGCCCTCGTGGAAATGCTCGGTGATGGCTGCTACTATTCCTGCGCCGATGGTGGCGGAAATGGCCAGCACCTTTTCACAGCCGGAGAGATGCTTGAGGACAGTTCCCGTGAGTTGCAGGGGGGAGGGGGAGAGGATCTTGCCCTCCCGGCAGTCGTAGCCGTATGCCTGATAGGCGCTCTGGGGGGCTATGAGCAGCAGGGCTTCCTGGGCGGCTTCCTCTATCATCTTTTCGTCAAAGTCGGCTTTGGCAAGGCCCGCATAGCGGCGCACTTCCGTGAGGTCTAGTTCTCTGAGGCTGGGCTTGTAGATGGGCATGGGCAGGACTCCTTTGGGTATAAGTAATTTGTTTGTTCATGGCTTGGCTATCTCCGGCGCGCCGTCCTTGCCTACCTTGCAGACCCGCTGGTGCAGCAGGCCGTACTTGTCAAGTTCCGACAGCTGGAAATGATTGGGGTCTGCCATGATGTTCTCCTTTCATGGAGGCATGTTACACCTTTCCGCTGAAACATTTCGCGGCAGAGCGGGAGATTCCTGCTGGCAAAATTTGACGCAGCGATAAAAAACGTAATGGTTCCTTATCTCAAACGTAAATAAGTAAAGAGACCAATCTGGCAGGAATCAGGGAATTTTTGTCGTAATTATAGCATATGATTTGATGAAAGGGGAATCTTTATGAAGAGAAGATATGCCAGAAAAGTGACCGGGGCCTTTTTGGCCGTGAGCCTGATGCTAGGCGGGGGTTCTTTCCTGCCCCAGGGTGTCTTGCCCTTGCCGGTGAGCGCGGTAGTGGCCGAGGCGGCGGTAGTGGATCCCGCAGATGCCTCTGGCTTCGTGGTGCTCTCGGAGGTGGTGCCTGATGTGATTCAGGAAATTCGCTACTACTCCACCTACAACTTCGTAGGGGACAGGATTCGCGGCTATAACGAGCCTGTGGCTCTCATGACCAAGGAAGCCGCCTCTGCCCTGAAGGATGTGGCTGATGAACTGCGGGAGAAAGGCTATCGGCTGAAGATTTTTGATGCCTACCGTCCCCAGATGGCGGTGGACAATTTCAAGGAATGGGCTTTGGATATGAAAGATACCCGCATGAAGGAGTATTTCTATCCCGACCTGCCCAAGGATGTGCTCTTCGACCAGGGATATATCGCGGCCCGTTCCGGCCACAGCCGGGGCAGCACGGTTGACCTGACCCTCTTTGACATGAGGACGGAGAAGGAAGTGGATATGGGCGGCACCTTTGACTTCTTCGGCGAGCGCTCCCATCCTGACTTCAAGGGTGACCTGACCCCGGAGCAGCTGAAGAACCGCCGCATCCTGAGCCAGGCCATGTTCCGCCACGGCTTCAAGGGATTGGACACGGAGTGGTGGCATTTCACCCTCCGCAATGAGCCTTATCCTGAGACTTATTTCACCTTCCCCAACACGGCTGAGTCAGTGCACAATGTGGACAAGGTGGTCTACAGTCCTGTCTGGGTGACGAAGCTGCCCGCTGCTGCCAGGGCCAAGCAGATGGTAGTGGTGGCCGGCGTGAGCAAGCAGACTGCCTGGATTTCCCTGCATGAAAAGGACAGGGATGGCAACTGGCAGCAGGTCCTGACCACGCCTGGCTTCATTGGCAAAGAGGGCCTGGGCAAGACCAAGGAAGGGGATGGCCGCACTCCTGTGGGCACCTTCCACTTCACCAAGGCTTTCGGCATTTGCCCAAACCCCGGCACGAAGCTGCCCTATACCCAGGTGGATGAAAACATCTACTGGTCAGGTGATGCGCGCCCCGGCAAGCATTACAACGAAATGGTGGATATCCGCCAGATTCCCGATCTGAACCAGGAGGACAGCGAGCACATTGTGGATTACAATCCTCATTACAAGTATTGCCTGAACATCAGCTATAATGAGGAAGGCACTCCAGGCAAAGGCTCTGCTATCTTCATGCACTGCTTCGACCCCAACAAGCCCTTTACGGGCGGTTGCGTCTCCCTGCCGGAGGCCAAGATGAAAGCCCTCATCCAGCGGGTGGAGCCTGGCTGCGCCGTAGTGATTGATTCTTTGGAGAATATGGGCGGAGCACTGTAAAACGTACTTTTTCCACAGACAACAAACGACCCTCATGTTCCATGGGAAACGTGAGGGTCGCTTTTATCGCGGGGCCGACATTTTCAAATATTTTTCCTAAAGGAAGGTTTTCCAGCGTATTATGCTATAATATATAGGAAGGTAGGTAGGAAAAGAGACATACTTTGTTTCACGTGAAACGTGCAGAAATGAGGGATCGCTTTGAACAAGAAAGTCTTGAGCTTTTTGACTGCCCTTTGTTTGGGTACGGCCAGTTTCATGC
>JAGBLH010000293.1 GCA_017635515.1 Selenomonas sp. | reverse complement strand
GGATACGCTCTGCCGACTGAGCTACATCAGCATTCCAAACATTGGTTGCGGGGACAGGACTTGAACCTGTGACCTTCGGGTTATGAGCCCGACGAGCTACCGACTGCTCCACCCCGCGATGAGTGAAATGGTAAAATCATAATTGGTTGCGGGAACAGGACTTGAACCTGTGACCTTCGGGTTATGAGCCCGACGAGCTACCGACTGCTCCATCCCGCGATTATCTCGCCTCGGCCTTGGCCTTTCGCCTCAGCACCGGCTGACAAGATAGTATTATATATTATCCTCCCTCTCCCGTCAACCCCCTTTTTGAAAAAATGTAAAAAAGTTGTAGAAAAAAAGCCTTCCCCTGTGGGGAAGGTGGCAGCCGCAGGCTGACGGATGAGGTGGCAACTAACAAATTATGTCATCATAGCTAGCAATGCCGCACCTCATCCACCGCTTCGCGGTTCCCCTTCCCCAAAGGGGAAGGCTATTCAAGTTTTAACCTTCCACCGTAGGAGTGCCCTCAAAGAGGTATTCATAGCGTGCCTTGAATTCCTCCTGGGTCATGTGGTAGGCATTGGCAAGGCCTGGATCTTCAAGATCCCCTTCCTCAAGCCGCATCATGAAGCCACGGGCAATCTGATAGTGCACAGACCCAATGTTCACCTTGCGGACTGCCGTCTTGCCCGTCTCAGGATCCTTGATATCCTCGAAGTACATGGGCACGGACTTGTTGTCCTGGATGGTGATGAGGGCGCCGCTGCCGCCTTCTTTCAAGAAGCTGACTGCTGAGAAGCCCAGCTGACGGGCATAGTCGATGTCGTAAGCGATAGGCGCGGTGCAACGGAGCTCGTAGCCGATTTCCTTATCGATGATGGACACCTTGATGCCGAGTTTCTTGACTTCAGCCAGGACTGCCTGCTTGATGATTTCACCAAAGTCCAGCTCGCTGTAGCGGATGTGGCCATGCTCATCCTTCACCACCTGGCCCAGCTTGTCGAAGTCCTCCGGGGCAATCTTCTCGATAACGCCTTCGGCAATGACTGCCACGCCGTAATTCTTGCCGGTGAGATAACGCTTCACCAAAGAACCGGTGAGGATGTCCACCACCTGCTGCAGAGGAATCTTTTCCTGGGGGAATTCCTCCGGGATGATGGTGATGGCAGCTCCTGCGCTGCGGCCCATACCCAGAGCCAGGTGGCCTGCGGTACGGCCCATGGCGATGGTGAAGTACCAGCGATTGTTGGAAGTACGGGCATCTTCCATCAGGTTCTCTATCTCTGTAGTGCCGAAAGCTCTGGCCGTTTCAAAGCCGAAGGTGGGAACACCTTCCGGCAAAGGCAGGTCGTTGTCGATGGTCTTGGGCACATGCACCACATTGATAGTGCGTCCTGCACGGCGGGCGTAGTCAGACACAGCAGCAGAGCTGTAAGCCGTATCGTCACCGCCGATGGTCACCAGATGGGTGACGCCCAGCTCAGTCAGAGTCTCCACCACCGTGCGGAGATCAGACTCTTTCTTGGTGGGATTGAAACGGGACATCTTCAAGATGCAGCCGCCAGTCAAGTGAATCCTGCTGATATTCTTCGGCTCCAGGCGAATGTAGTTCTTCTCGCCGCGAGCCAGACGGGAAAAGCCGTCGTAGATGCCCAGCACATCCCAGCCCTGGCGGTGTGCTTCGTTCACCACTCCGGAAATAACGCTGTTGATGCCAGGTGCAGGGCCGCCGCCGCAAACAATAGCAATGACATTCTTGATCCCGATCATAAGTAAAACCCCCTCCAAAATATGAGCTGCAATTATTGCTGCGAATAGTAGTACAGCTCCCAAAAAATCAGGCTTTCGCCATCACAGCTTTACAGTTTCGCCATTTAACAAAGATTTCCTGCTTAACTGAAAAAAAATAATAAAATAATAAAAAAGTCTTAGACTCACCAAAGAATCTAAGACTTTTTATCGAAAACTAAGACACTGTAACCTCAGCCCATGGATGGGCGTTAAGCGACCGTCCGATTTCACGGATGAAATCGCGGCCGCAGTTTCTTTTTGTTACTTTTTCTTTGCACCAAAGAAAAAGTAAGCCGCAACCTACTTAAGCATAGCCAGCATCGTGCCTGCAGCCACTGCCGTACCAATGACGCCTGCCACATTGGGGCCCATAGCGTGCATCAGCAGATAGTTGCCGGGCTTGGCTTTCATGCCCACCATCTGGCTGACGCGGGCAGCCATAGGCACGGCGGAAACGCCGGCGGAGCCAATCAGCGGATTGATCTTCCAGCCGGAGAGACGGCACATGATCTTGCCGAAAAGGACACCGCCTGCAGTACCTGCAGCAAAGGCCACGAGACCCAGGCAGATAATCAGCAGGGTCTGGGGCACCAAAAAGCTCTCGGCGCTCATGGTCATGCCTGTACCGGTAGCCAGGAAGATGGTGACGATGTTGCACAGGGAATTCTGAGCCGTATCAGAGAGGCGATCAGTCACACCGGACTCACGGAACAGGTTGCCCAGCATCAGCATGCCCAAGAGAGCTGCGATAGGCGGCAGGAGCAAACTGATGAGGATGGTGGCCACGATGGGGAACATCACGCGCTCGAACTTGGTGACGGGACGCAGCTGATCCATCTGCACCTCACGCTCTTTCTGGGAGGTCAAGAGTTTCATGATAGGCGGCTGGATCAGCGGCACCAGAGACATATAGGAGTAAGCTGCCACGGCGATAGCGCCGAGAAGGTGCGGAGCCATCTGAATGGACAGGTAAATGGCTGTAGGGCCGTCAGCGCCGCCGATGATGCCGATAGCGCCGGCCTCCTGCACATTGAAGCCCAGGAGCATGGCTCCCACCAGAGCCACGAACACGCCAATCTGGGCAGCAGCACCCAAGAGGAGCACCGAAGGACGGGCCAGGAGCGGGCCAAAGTCCGTCATGGCGCCGATGCCTAAGAAGATCAGCGGCGGGAAAATCTCATTGGCAATGCCGTAGTGAATAGCCTGCATGAGACCGGGTTCTTCCAGAAAGCCCGTGCCGGGGAAATTAGCCAGGATACAGCCAAAGGCGATAGGTCCCAAAAGCAGAGGCTCAAATTCCTTGACGAATGCCATATACAGGAGCACAAGGCCCACGGCAATCATGATGGCGTGGCCCATGGTAAAGGCCGAGAAGCCGCTCCCCGTCCAGACGGACTGCAGGGAGACTACGAAAGCATTAAATAATTCCATCTATATCCCTCCCTGCTTATACTGTGCGGTCCATGCCCATGGCGCGGCCGGACTGCTTCCAGCCATTGCGGTCAATGGGCCTGATGGCCTTGATGGCACCGGGGCCGTAGCCGAAGCTGGCCACAGCGGCAGCAATGACTGCCACCACCTCCGGGGTCAGCCCCTCTTCCTGCACAGGCTCAGGCGCAGCCTGCACTGCCGGCGCAGGAGCCGGTGCTGGTGCGGGAGCCTCCTCAGGCTTGGCCTTGGGCTTGGTGGGATCGAAGTAATGGATAAGATTGATGACTACTCCCAGAGCAATCAGAACCAGGAACACCACCGTCATGTTGATTAGCATGATGATAAAGGGGTTTGTCGTAACTGGTTGTGACATGGAATCACCTCATTATAAGTTATTAGGACAAAATCAAAACAGAAATTCCCATTTGTGTATTATACAACAATCAGGGAAAATATCAAAATATTTTATGTGAATATAGCTGATAGCTATGGGCTATTCGCCCTTCACCAGAGCCAGCGCCTTATTCAGATAGAGCCTGCGGAAGGCAGGATATTCGGCCAGCCCCCTCAGTTCCGTCCTGACCTCAAGGCCATTTTTCCTCAGGCGGGAAAGCCAAGAATCCGCCCCCTCCCCTGCCATATCCTCGCGGACATGGAGGCCGCCGGACAGCAGCAAGGGGGCAAGCAGGACTTTCTTGGCACCTTTTTCCTGCAGGCGTGCCAGCACCATGGGAAAGTTCGGCGTATCGCCCTCTTCCACCACGCCGATATGGACGGGCAGCTTCTGCCTGTCCGCCCTTTCCTGCAGCTTCTCATAGACGGGATTGTGCTGGTGCGGAGAGCCATGGCCCAGCAGCACCAATTCCTCGCCATCTCCAAGCTGGTGTATAGCGTACACGGCCCCAAGCCCCACCGCAAAGTCGTCCTGCCCCGGCCCTTCCCTATAGAAGAGGGGTTCGCCGATTTTCAGCACCTCAAAGCTACCTTGAAAACCTTTAGCTGGCATAGTGACCTTGTGGGCATATTCTTCACCAGGGGTGAAGTGAGTGGGCTGCAAGAAAACTTTCTCAAAGCCCTCCTGCTTCAGTCCTTCAAGGCACTCAGCCAGAGAGGGAACAGCTATCCCCTCTTTCAGAAGTTTCTTCCTGATAAAGACGGAAGTATAGGCCTGCCGGATTTCCAGCCCCGGCAAGGCCTCCCCCATTTCCAAGGCCAGCTTTTCCAGTCCCAGGGCGCGGGCCTCATGGCCCGCCACCCCGAAACTCACCAAGACCAAAGCCGTCTTCATCAGCCCTGTTCCGCCTTCACCACATCGGCAATGCGGTTGCAGATGACATCAAGCTGAGCCTGATCCGGGCCTTCAGCCATGACGCGGATCAGAGGCTCCGTACCGGAGGGACGCACGAGGATGCGGCCTTCAGACCCCAGCTCTGCCTCGCCTGCAGCAATGGCAGCCTTGATATTCTCGTTTTCTTCCCATCCATCCTTCGTAGCCACCTTCACATTCAGCAGCAGCTGAGGATAGGTAGTCATGAGGGCGGTCAGCTCAGAAGCCTTGCGGCCGCTGCGCTTCAGGGATTTCAGCACCTGCAGGGCGGTAATGAGGCCGTCACCAGTGGTGGTGTATTCCGTGAAGATGATATGCCCGGACTGCTCGCCACCAATCTTGTAGCCATTCTTCAGCATATTTTCCAGCACATAGCGGTCGCCCACCTTAGTGATTTCCGCTCTGCCGCCAGCAGCTTTGATAGCCTTGTGGAAGCCGATATTGGCCATGACCGTAGTGACTACAGTCTTGTAAGGAAGCGTGCCGGACTTGATCATATCCGTAGCGCACATGACGAGGATGTGGTCGCCATCGATGATCTCGCCCTTCTCATCCACGCAGAGGCAGCGGTCAGCATCGCCGTCATTGGCAATGCCCAGGTCTGCCCCAAACTCCACCACAGCCTTCTGCAAAGATTCCATATGGGTGGAGCCACAGCCGTCATTGATATTGATGCCATTGGGCAGGGCATGGATGACCTTCACTCTGGCTCCCAGCTGACGCAAGATTTGCGGCATGGCCTCATAGGAAGCGCCATTGGCGCAATCCAGCACCACCTTCATGCCGTCCAAGCGCTCCTCGCAGGTGCTGAGAACGAAATCAATATACTGGTTCAAGAGGTCCTTGCGAGCCTCCAGATGGCCGATACGGCTGCCCTTGGCACGGGGCAAATCATCATTTTCCTCCAGCTGATGGACAATGGCCTCCAGCTCGTCTTCTACAGAATCAGGCAGCTTGTAGCCGTCACCGCCGAAGAACTTGATGCCATTGTCATGGAAAGGATTATGGGAGGCAGAAATCACGATGCCTGCCTTGGCGCGATGCTTGCGAGCCAGATACGCAATGGCCGGCGTGGGAATGACTCCTGCCAGCATGGCACGGCCGCCAGCAGAGCAGATGCCTGCCACCAGAGCTGCCTCCAGCATTTCCCCAGAGAGACGGGTGTCACGGCCAATGATGATGAGGGGCTGCTCCTCCTCGCTGTCCTTGCCGAAATAAAGCGTAGCAGCGCGTCCCAGACGATAAGCCATCTCCGGCAGCAGAGTCACATTAGCCTCGCCCCGGACACCATCCGTGCCAAAAAGTCTTGCCATAATAAAATCCCCCTATATCTTCAATCTTAACCCCTAATTAGTATGCCACATGAGCGCCCAAAAATGCAAGGGCAGCTTTCATGCCATCCACTGCGGCGCTCATAATGCCTCCGGCATAGCCTGCCCCTTCCCCTATGGGGTAAAGTCCAGCTGTTCCCTCAGCCATCATATTGTCCCTGTCACGCACAATGCGGCAAGGGGCAGAAGAACGGGACTCTATCCCCGTCATCACCGCCCCGGCATCGGCAAACCCGGGTATTTTCCTGTCGAACCAGGGCAACGCGCCCGCCAGGGTCTTAGTCATAAACTCAGGCAAGCATTCATGCAGGTCAGCGATTTTGACTCCCGGACGATAGGTGGGTTGTGTCAAAAAGTCCCTAGAACCTGAAGTACCTGACAGAAAATCTCCCACTGTCTGCACCGGCGCACAGTAGTTCCTTCCCCCCAGGTCAAAAGCCAGATGCTCAAGCTTTTCCTGCAGTTCCATGCCGGAAAGCACTTCCCTGCCAAAATCTTCCGGTCCTACCTGCACCAGGAGCGCACTGTTGGCAATGCCGGAATCACGGGTGAAATTGCTCATGCCATTGGTTACCACGCCCTCGCTTTCCGAGGTTGCCGCTACCACCAGGCCTCCGGGACACATGCAGAAGGAATAGGCGCCCCGCCCCGTCACCGGGTCCTTATAGGTCAAGGCATAATCCGCCACCGGCAGTCGAGGATGTCCCGCATCCTCCCCGTACTGGGCCCTATCGATGAATTCCTGGGGATGCTCGATACGCACCCCCATGGCAAAAGGCTTGGCTTCCATCTTCAAGCCACGGGACAGCAGCATGCGATAAGTATCCCGGGCAGAGTGGCCAATGCCAAAAAAAGCTTCCTTGCAGGGAATGCGGCACTCCCCTTCCACAATCAAGGCAGAAAGCCTTCCCTCAGGGCTGACTTCGATATCCGTCACCTGAGAGCCGAAACGCACCTCTCCACCCAGAGCTATTATTTCCTGGCGGATATTTTTCACAATGCCGCGCAACAAGTCCGTGCCGATATGGGGCTTATGCAGATAACGGATTTCTTCCGGCGCTCCGGCACCTATGAAGGTCTCGATAATCTCCCCCATCAGCGGGTCATTGATGCGAGTAGTCAGCTTGCCATCCGAGAAAGTTCCCGCACCGCCTTCGCCAAACTGCACATTGGACTGAAGCTTCAGCCTGCCACCCTGCCAGAAAGACTCTATGTCATCGGTGCGGGTATCCACATCCTGCCCACGCTCCAGCACCAACGGGCGATAGCCCGCCCTGGCCAAAATGAGCGCCGCAAACATCCCCGCAGGCCCGAAGCCAACTACCACAGGAGGCAATTCTCCCTGCCCAGGCGCAGGGAAGCGCCTCTCCTGCTTCGGCTGCGGCACGATTATTTCCAGATTCTTGTCCTTTTTCAGCTTGCCCCTCAGTTTCTTCTCATGCGCAGGCGCCACATCCACCTCCAGCATATAGGTGAAATAGACAGGCGCACCACGGTAGCGGCGGGCATCTATGGCTTTACGCACAATTACCACCCCAAGCACTGCCTGGGGTGGTAATCCAAGACGCCTAGCCACAAGGATTGACAGGTCAGCCTCCTCTGCAAGAGGCACCTGCATATTCTTGATTCTAAGCAATTTCTTCACTCCACTATCTGACCATTATGGTTCCTTGGCTTCTGACTTCTTGATTTCCAGATATACTGTAACTTCCTTGTTGGTAACAGTGACCCCCTCCGGCAGCTTCAGCATCACCTTGCGGCTGGTTGACTTATCCGCCGTGCTCAGATCTATCTCCTCAGTTTCCACCGAAGTGATCTTAGAAAGATCTTCATCCGTCCCTGCTATCTCTATCTTGACAGGGTCAACCTTCACCCCCGACATGACCAATCCCTTGGGCAGGGCTCCCATGGTTATGGCCTTGATAGTCACCACTTTTTTGGTAAGTCCCCTGGCCAGCTGCACATCTGCCTGCACAGACGAGGGACGCACAGTCACCCCGCTGACCTCTCTGCCATCAATGTTGATGGGAGTAAGAGGCACCTGCAGGCTGAAATCTGTCCCATTGCCCGAAAGGCCAACATAGCCTATGACCCGGTTCACTTCGTCAAGCAGGGACTTCGGCCCCTCCACGCTCACCACGGCGACCGTCTGAGTCACCTTTGCCACTGTCGTGCCGGGAGCTGTAGCTCCGGTAACGATGAGCTCTGCCCGGAACTCCCTGCTCTCGATCCTGTCTAAGGTCACCTCTACTGCATCAGGCTGTATTTCCACCAGTTCGAATCCCTGGGGCATATTCGTGTGAACCCGGTATGCCTTCCTGCCGTTGCTGGCATTCTCCAAATCCACATAGGCGCTGAAATCCGCCTCGCTGGCATTCACGAACATGGAACGAGGGCCTCTCACCTTCAGCTTCACGGCGCCGGTTTCCTGAGATACCTTGTAGCCCTCCGGGGCGTTCATTATCGTCAATGGCACAGAAAAAGTTCCTTCGATGGAAGGATTCTGGTCATTCATCACATAGCCCCAAAGCACAAGCGCCACTAAGAAACAAAGGATCTTGGCAGCCAGATTGCGCCGCACCAGGTTTTGCAAGCGTCCAATCATGACTTATTCCTCCAATTTCTGATCATATCCTTGAAGCCAGTCTCCGGAGCCACGAAAGCCGGCCGCAGCACCGTCTTGAGCCTGTCCATATCCAGATGGCGCATAATATGGCCATTCTCTGCCACAGAAATTGTCCCTGTTTCCTCGCTGACCACCACCACCAGGGCATCGCATTGCTCCGAAAGGCCGATAGCCGCCCTATGCCTGGTGCCAAGTTCCGTGGATAAGCCCCTGTTCTCTGTCAGGGGGAGCAGGCAGCCAGCTGCGATGAGCCTTTTGCCCCTGATCACTGCTGCTCCGTCATGCAGCGGCGTGTTGGGTATAAAGACATTCATCAGGAAATCCGAGGTAATCAATCCGTCAATCTGAATGCCCGTAGCACTGATATCATTGAGCCCCATGTCCCGCTCGATGACCAGCAGCGCACCTATCTTATTGGTAGAAAGCACCTTCACCGCCTTAGCCAGCTCATTCACCACCGAGCGGGCTTCGTTGTCGTCCAGCATGACAGAAGGTCCCAGGAACTTGCCCTGCCCCAGATGTTCCAGCGCCCGCCTGAGCTCAGGCTGAAAAACTATGGGCAACGCCACGAAGAGCAGGGTGACGCTCTTTTGCAAGAGCCAGGAAATCACATGCAGGTCAAGCCAGCTGCAGACTATGGTAAGGCCCAGAAGCACCAGCACGCCCTTCACCAGGGTGATAGCCCGCGTGTCCTGGAGCATCTCATACACTTTATAAAGGATAATTGCCACAACCAGGATATCGAAAGCATCCAGTACCGTAATGGTGGACAAGATGCTGTGGAATCCGCTGGGCATGGTAAGATCTATAGGCATAACTAAAAACTCCCCAAGTTGAATTGCACTATTTCATTATAACGCAATAGTTCAAGTTTTACCACAGGCAAAACATTCCTAATTAATAGGTCATTCTATGCCCATTGACAGAAATCCTTCCCGTACACGGCAGAAGGACAACAAAAAGGACTGCCGCAGCAGTCCTCGCATAAATTCTCTGTGAAATCACTTGATTTCCCGAATCCAACCCTCGGGCCCTTCGATGGTGCCCAGCTGGATGCCCCGCAGGGTGTCGTAGAGCTTCTGGGTGACAGGCCCCATCTTCTCCATGCCGCTGGGGAACTCGATGGTCTCTTCCTTGCCAACCACCTTGCCCACAGGGGAGATGACGGCAGCAGTGCCGCAGAGGCCGCACTCAGCGAAATCCTTGAGCTCGCTGAACTTGACGGGACGGTGCTCCACCTTGAGACCCAGCATATGCTCGGCCAGGTAAACCAGGGAGCGGCGGGTGATGGAGGGCAGGATGCTGCCGGACTTCGGCGTCACTACTGTGCCGTCCTTGGTGATGAAGAGGAAGTTGGCGCCACCGGTTTCCTCCACATAGGTGCGGGTGGCAGAATCCAGGAACATATTCTCGTCAAAGCCATTGTGATGAGCCAGTACATAGGGATGCAGGCTCATGGCATAGTTCAGGCCCGCCTTGATGTGTCCCGTGCCATGGGGGGCCGCACAGTCAAAGTCGCTGACGCAGAGGGTGATGGGCTTGGCGCCTCCCTTGAAGTAGGGGCCAACGGGAGTGCCGAAAAGGCGGAACTGATACTCCTCAGCCGGCTTCACGCCAATGACGGGGCTGGAGGCGAACATATAGGGGCGCAGGTACAAAGAAGCATCCGAGCCATAGGGAGGCACCCAATCCTTGTTGGCAGAGACCACCTGATCCACGGCCTCCAGGAACCTCTCCTTGGGGAACGCGGGCATCTCCAGCCTCTTGGCGGAATCCTCCATGCGCTCTGCATTGAGGTCGGGACGGAAGGTCACAATGCGGCCATCCTTGGTGGTGTACGCCTTGAGCCCCTCGAAGACCTCCTGGCAGTACTGCAGGATGCCAGCACACTCGTTGAGGACGATATTGGCATCCTCGGTGAGCACGCCCTCTCCCCATTTGCCGTCCTTGAAATTTGCCACATAACGCTTGGATATCGTCCGATAAGCGAAGCCCAAGTTGGACCAATCCACATCTGTCCTTGCCATATTCATGCCCCTTTTCTGCTAGAGACGTCCCAGAAAGCCCGGGACACTATCATATAAACTAATGCGATGTTTATACACTATTGATGGAAATGTGAAACATCTTTATCTCATTGCCTTATTTTAGGTCAGAAATGTAACATTGTCAATGCCTTTTGAGAACAAACGTCTTTCTATATCCTTGATGCCCTTCTCCTGCCGCCAGGCCAGCAGTTCCCGGCGGGCCTGGGGGAGCTTTCCTATAATGTCTCCTGCCAGAAGGCCTTCTCCCAGTTCCTCATAGGCCAGATCCCCTGCCCTGCCGTGCAGGTATGTTCCCAAGAGAGGCATGAAGTCCATCTCCGTCTGGCTCACCAGCCCTGCAATGGTGCCCGCCAGCACATCGCCGCTGCCTGCGGTAGCCATGCCGGGATTGCCCAAGGCAGAGAAGAACACCTCTCCCTCTGGATAGGCCACCAGCGTGGTGTCGCTCTTGGCCACTACCACCGCCTTGCAGCCCTTGGCCAGTTTCTGGGCGGCAGGCACGAGACTGCCCTTGAGTTTTTCAGTTTTTCCCCCCATGAGCCTTGCCATCTCTCCCAGATGCGGGGTGAGGATAGGCCGCTCCTTGCACTCTGCCAGCACCTCCGGCAATCTGGCAAAGGCGAAGAGGGCATCTGCATCCAGCACCAGACGGCAGGAAGTGCGGGTAGCAACCAGTTTCACGAAGTCCATGGTCTCCGTCGCCCGGCCCAGCCCCGGCCCCATGAGCAGCACATCGGCCTTGTTGGCCATGGTCAGCACCAGCTGCACAGCGTCCTCGCCTCCAAGGTAACCAGCCTCTGTCTCCGGCAGCCCCCAGGTCATGATTTCCTGCACCTGTGAAGCTACAATTTCGCGCTGGCTTTCCGGCACCGCCAGGGTCACCAGCCCGGCACCAATCCTGAGAGCAGCTTTGGCCGCCATGATAGCTGCCCCGGTCATGCCCTTGGAGCCTGCCACGATGAGGATATGGCCGCAGTCTCCCTTGTGGACATTTTTGGCCCTTTCCGGCAGCAAGGATGCTGCCAGATCCTTGTCCAAAGTCTGCAGCTGCAGCCTGTCAGCCTCCAGGAGCTGGGAGGGCAAGCCGATATCATCCACTACCAGGCGGCCTACATGCTCCGAGCCTGGGGAAAGCAGCTGCCCCGGCTTGGCCAGCCCCAGCGACAAGGTGGCATTGGCCTTCACCGCCATGGTCTGGACTGCCCCCGTGTCTGCCGCCACACCGCTGGGCATGTCGATGGCCATGACAGGCTTTTCCGAGAGGTTGATTTCCTCAATGAGCCGCAGGGTTTTCTTCCGCAGCTCCCCCACAGCCCCAGTGCCCAGGATACCGTCCACCACTCCGTCCGAGAACTTCAAGGCCATGTGGAACCTGTCCCAGTCCCTGTCGCTGTTGAGCTCGTGCAGCTCAATGCCCATGCGCTCCAGAATGGTGTACATGGTAGCCGCCGAGGGCTTCAGATGGGCGTGCTCCCCTGCCAGGAAGACCCTGATGCGGGCCCCCTTGTTGGCCAGATGGCGGGCGGCAGACATGGCATCCCCGCCGTTATTGCCGCTGCCTGCCACCACGCAGAGGCTCTTGCCCCGGACACCCTCCAGCATCTCCATGACTACCTCTGCCGACCTGCGACCGGCATTTTCCATCAGCAATGTTTCCGGCAGGCTGTAAGTCTCCGCCGCCTCCTTGTCTATCCTGTGCATATCCTCGATAAGTCCCAGCTTCATTTTGTTCCTCCGCTCAATCTTTTTCCATCACGCATTGGGCTGTGGCATAATCCCTGGAATGGCTCAGGGATAGCCAGACCCTGCTAATCCCCTTCTCCTGCGCCAGTGCCTCAAAATAGCCCCTTAGCTGCACCTTTGGGCACCCCAGCTCATCATTCAGAATCTCTATCTCCAGCAAGGAGCCACCCCGAAGGCCTGTGCCGAAAGCCTTGAGCACCGCTTCCTTGCCGGCCCAGCGCGCCCCGTAGCTGGCGTATTTGCCCGCGCCACGGGCTTCGCAATAGGACTGCTCTGCCTCCGTATAGACACGCTTCAGAAAGGCAGGCGTGGCAGCCTTCTCTACCCGCTGGATTTCTATGATATCTGTGCCAATGCCAGCAATCAATTCTTTCTTCCTCCACTTAACCAAAAAATCAGGAGCCGACAGACCTGCCGGCTCCTATAGTATATCATTTTTAAGCTGGGATTGCCTCCCTCAGTTTGCCAAAGCTGGCGGCAAATCTCCCGTATAGGCCCTGCCACCCATGGTGGGGCCGCCGGTAGCACCGGTAGCAGTGCTGTCATCGGTACCGCCAATCTTGCTGTCACTCGTTGTGCCGATGGTGCTGGTGCCTCCCGTGGAGGGGATATTGCCCGTAGCCTTGGCGTTGGGTCCAGCATTGCCGCCTGCCGCAGTCACGCTCTCATTGGGATTGAAGCGATAGTTGCGGGCAATGAAGACTTCCACCCGGCGGTTCTGCTGCCTGCCATCGTCCGTGTCGTTGGAAGCGATGGGACGATACTCGCTGTAGCCCACAGCGCTGAAACGCCTGGGATTCAGGCGGGCATCCTGGGCGATGATGTACTTCATGAAATTCAGGGCACGGCTGGAAGAAAGCTCCCAGTTGGAAGGGAACTGAGCCGTGTTGATGGGCACATTGTCCGTGTGCCCGGAAATGACCACCCGCTCTGGCAAAGTAGCCAGAAGCCCCGCTATCACGGGAGCAATCTTCTGAGACTCAGCCACCAATTGAGCTGAGCCCGAGGGGAACAAAGCCCTCTCCTTGATGCGGATCATGAGGCCGTCCTCGGAAAGCTCCGTGGTGAGCTTGTCCTTGAGGTTGTTGGCCTCGATGTATTCCTCCATCTGGCGCTGAACTTCCTCCAGGCTCTGATTCTCCTGGATGTAGGCCGAATTGCCCGCATCCTCATCGCTGGGCATCTCCGCCCGACGCCCGGGATTCGGCCCCATGGCATCAAAGAAGGAGGGGCCGCCGGAGTTGAAGGCTGCAGTGAAAGCCTGGGCCATCTGCTTCAGCTTCGTCTGGTCGGTCTGGGAAATGGCGAAGAGGGCTATGAACAGAGCCAGCAGGAGGGTCATCAGGTCAGAATAAGGCAGGAGCCAGGGCTCACCTTCATGTTCTTCGTGAGGTGGCTGACGTTTCTTCTTAGCCATTAAATCACTCCTTCTTCAAACCTTCACGCTCGGACTGAGGAATGAAGACCATCAGTTTTGCCTCGATAGCCGTGGGAGAATCACCGGCCTGAAGGGAAAGGATTCCTTCAATGATCATGCGCTTCTCGCTGACCTCTGCCTTGGAGAGGAGCTTCAGCTTGTTGGCCATGGGCAGATAAACAACGTATGCGGTGAAGATACCGAGGATGGTTGCGACGAAAGCTGCGGCGATTGCATGGCCCAGCTTGTTGATGTCGTTCAGGTTGCCCAGTGCTGCGATCAGGCCGATAACGGCGCCGAGCACGCCCAGGGTAGGTGCGTACAGGCCTGCCTGCTCCAGCATGGCGCGGCCTTCAGCGTGGCGTTCCTGCATGACTGCCAGCTCTGCGTCCAGCACGTCGCTGACGAACTCGGGATCCATGCCGTCGATGACCATGCCCAGACCCGTGCGGAAGAAAGGATCCTCGATATCCTGCACCTTGCCCTCAAGGGCCAGGATGCCTTCGCGGCGGGCAATCTGCGAAAGCTCGATGAACATGCTCAGAAGTTCCGCCTTCTCATGCAAGGCTGGCTTGAAGTAAACCATCTTGACAATCTCGGGCAGAGATTTCAGCTGCTTCATATTGAAAGCAGTGAACAAGCAGGAGAACGTGCCGCAGATGATGATCAGGAACGCTGCCGGGTTATTCAGCGAACTGATGGGCGCGCCCTTGATGATCATGCCCACGAAGACGGAAATAAGGCCGCCGATGGCGCCTATGACTGTTGATATTTCCAAAATAAAAGCCCCCCTATCCTTCTATTGGTGCTGAAGGAACATAATCTAAGCTATAATGTGCTTGTGCCTATCTGTATAATTCCTTGCAAAGGACAAAAATCCTACCGGCGGCAAGGAAAAATTTTTCCTGAGGTGAACAATAATTTTTTTTTATTATATCATTTATGTGTGTAAAATATGATATAATATCTAAAGATAAAGACGATTTATGTTCTCACAGAAAGAAGCGATTGCATGGAACTGAGACAACTCGAATATTTCCAGATGGCCAGCCGTCTGCGGAATATCACCCGGGCTGCGGAAAGGCTGCGTGTTTCCCAGCCCAACATCACGGTCGCTATCAAGAAGCTGGAGGCAGAGCTGGGCATACAGCTTTTTGACCGGAGCCAGAAACAGCTATCCCTGACTCCGGAGGGAGCCGTCTTCCTCAACCGTATCGAACTGGCCCTGCGCAACATCCAGGACGCAGTGCTGGAGGTCAACGACTACAAGCAGCTGCAGAAAGGCACCATCAAGATCGGCATCCCCCCCATGATGGGCGCCTACCTCTTCCCCAAGATCTTCTCCAGCTTCCAGAAACGCTACTCCCATCTGGACATCTTCCTGCACGAGGAGGCCTCCATGTCCATCCGGGAGCAGCTGGAGCGCGATGAGCTGGACTTCGGCATCATCATCATCTCGGGAGCCTCCCAGAGCCTGCAGCTCCTGCCCATGTCCAGGAGCCAGATCGTCTGCTGCGTGCCGGAAAACAGCCCCCTGGCCCAGAAAAAGTCCCTCACCCTCCAGGATGTGGCCGACTCCAGCATGGTCATGCTGAAGGAAGGCTCCTTCCTCAGGCAGCTTATCCTGGGCAAGCTTGAGGACGAGGGCATCAAGCCCAACATCGTACTGGAATCCAATCAGGTGGGCACCCTCAAGGGTCTGGTGGCCTCCGGGGTGGGCCTGGCCTTCCTGCTGGACATGGTGGTGGAGGACACTCCCGGGGTAAAGGTCATTCCCCTCTCCGCCCCCCTCTTCGTAGACGTAGGCCTGGCCTGGAAGAAAGACCGCTACATCTCCAAAGCTGCCCAGTCCTTCATCGACTTCTGCAAGGAAATCCTCAAAAAGAAAGATGCCGAATAATTTCCATATCTCCATAAAAAAGCTCCACAGCCTGCAAGTTCGCAAAGCTGTGGAGCTTTTCTCATTCATGCTTGTATCTTGCCCTATGAATCAGTAGAGAAGATGTGCCAGCACATAGCCGACGCAGCAGCCGGAGCCGACGCCGATGAGGCCCGGGATCATGAAGCTGTGGTTCAGGATGTACTTGCCGATGCGGGTAGTGCCGGAACGGTCAAAGCCGATGCAGGCCAGGTCGGAAGGATAGGTCGGCAGGAAGAAATAGCCGTAGCAGGCGGAAATGAAGGACAGCACCAGGATGGGGTCCATGCCAACATTCAAGGCCATGGGCACCACGATGGCGATAGCTGCGCCCTGGGAATTCACCAGCTTGGAGGTGAGGAAGGCCAGCACAGCATAAGCCCAGGGATAGTTCTGCACGGCATTGCCCAGGAACTCCTTGAGGAAAGCCATGTGATGAGCAAAGAAGGTATCAGCCATCCAGGCTACGCCGTAAACGGAGACCAGAGCCACCACGCCGGAGCGGAACACCTGGCTGTTGCCCACGTCCTTAGCCTTCACCTTGCAGGTCACGAGAATGATGGCTGCCACAAAGAGCATGACCATCTGGATGACCAAGACCATGGAAACGGGCTTCATGACACCCTTGGCATCCGGGAAATGAGGCAGCAGGGAATGGACATTGCCCAGGATGGCAATGACCACGATGCCTGCCAGGAAAATGTACATGGCACGGTAGTACTCGTTGGGCAGTTCCTTGTCCAGGAGGCTTTCCGTATCACCATACACATAAGCCTTGTTCTCAGGGTCCTTGATGAAGGCCTGGAATCTCTCATCGTCTGCCAGTTCCTTGCCGCGGCGATAGCTCCAGAGAGCTGCGAAGAACACGCCCAGGCCAGTAGCAGGCACAGAGACCATCAGCACCTGCAGCAGGGTGAAGTCACTGCCTGCACCTGCCAGGAAAGCCACGATGGAAACCACTGCCACGGAAGCAGGAGAGGCGCAAATACCCATCTGGGAGGCCACAGAAGCCACCGCCATGGGACGCTCGGGACGGATGTTCTGCTTGATGGCCACATCATAGATGATGGGGAACAGGGTGTAGACCGCATGGCCCGTGCCGCAGAGGATAGTCAGGAACCAGGTGGTCATAGGCGCCAGGATAGTGACGTACTTGGGATGGCCGCGCAGCAGTTTCTCTGCGTACTTCAGCATGACCGTTAGGCCGCCGGAAGTCTGGAGGAAGCCGGCGCAGGTAACCACAGCCATGATGATGAGCATGACATCAACAGGCGGCTTGCCCGGCTTGTAGCCGAACACGAAAGTAAAGATAACAAGACCAATACCACTGATGACAGCCAGGCCGATGCCGCCGTGACGGACACCAACCACCAAACATGTCAGCAGTACAATAAAACCTAGTAGCATTTCCATAAACTTTCTCTCCCCTTTTCTTTAGAAGCTACACTATAGAAAAGATTCCCTGCCTTGCTATTTCGCCATAGAAAAATCCATTTCCTCTTTTTTCTGAAAAATTTTTTATTTTTCTCAGAAATCATAACAAATACTAATGGCAAGGCAAGACATATATAAATTCCGTTAGTATTATACTACATAGTTTATGAAAAAGTAAATAATAGTTATAGAAAAAACCTATAGCATAATCTATATTTATTTATTTTTAACTATCAATAATCATAGCTATAATATTTTAATAATAGGGTCTTGCAAAGATATGCTCATATGTTATAATAACCTCAAAAGTCCATTGAGATTCATTATCTTATTTTCTTGCTGTTTTCTTAGGAGGCACTTATGGCGACAATCAACGACAACTACCTGAAATTGCCCGGCAGCTATCTCTTCGCTGAAATCGGCAGGAGAGTGGCAGCCTATAAAGAAGCTCATCCCGAAGCCGACATCATCCGCCTGGGGAGAGGCGATGTGACCCAGCCCCTGCCCCCCGCCTGCCTCAAGGCCATGCACGAGGCCGTGGACGAGATGGGCAGCGCCGAGACCTTCCGGGGCTATGGCCCTGAGCAGGGCTACACCTTCCTCACGGAAGCCATCCTCAAGAACAACTATGAGCCCTACGGCCTCCACTTCGGCACCGATGAGATTTTCGTCAGCGACGGCTCCAAGAGCGACTGCGGCAATATCCAGGAAATCTTCGGCCTCACCGACAAAGTGGCCATCACCGACCCGGTGTACCCTGTATACCTGGACACCAATGTCATGGCCGGGCGCACAGGCACTCTTCAGGCAGACGGCCACTTCGAGGGTGTCACCTACCTGCCCTGCACAGCAGAGAACAACTTCTCCCCTGAACTTCCCAAGGAGCATGTGGACATGATCTATCTCTGCTGTCCCAACAACCCCACGGGCACCACTCTCTCCCATGCAGAGCTCAAGAAGTGGGTGGACTACGCCAAAAAAGAAGATGCCGTCATTCTCTTTGATGCCGCCTATGCCGCCTACATCACAGAAGACAACGTGCCCCGCACTATCTATGAGATTGAGGGTGCTGCGGAAGTAGCCATCGAATTCCGCTCCTTTTCCAAGACCGCAGGCTTCACTGGCACCCGCTGCGGCTACACCATCATCCCCAAGGGCGTGACGGGCAGAGCCGCTGACGGCTCACGGGTGGACTTCAACCGCCTCTGGAACCGTCGCCACACCACCAAATTCAACGGCACGGCCTACATCGTCCAGCGCGGCGCTGCCGCTATCTACACGGAGGAAGGCAAGGCCCAGGTGAAGGAAACCATCGCCTACTATATGGAAAACGCCCGCCTCATCCGCGAGGGTCTCAAGGCCGCCGGCATAGACGCCTACGGCGGCATCAACGCCCCCTACATCTGGCTCAAGACACCCCATGCTATGCCATCCTGGGACTTCTTCGACAAACTGCTGACAGAGGTCAATATCGTAGGCACCCCCGGTGCCGGCTTCGGCCCCTGCGGCGAAGGCTACTTCCGCCTCACCGCCTTCGGAGACAGGGAAAATACCCTCAGGGCCGTGGAGCGCATCAAGAAAATGAAAATCTGACAGACCAAATAAGAAAACTGCCCTTTCAGCTCAAGTCCGAAAGGGCAGTTTTGTGTTTTGCGTATTAAATCCTTCCCAGCAGGCGCAGGATAAACCAAGCCGCCAGGCCCAGTCCCAGCGCACCCAGGAGCACCGGCAGGACGAAGCTCACGAAGAGCACCAGCACGGCTGTCACACCAATCAAGGCAGCAATCCTGACTATTCTCGTGCGCCAGTCATTGCCGAAGATGAGACTGCTCATATTCAGGCCCCTGGAGAAGGGGGAATGACTGGAATAGACACGGTAGTATCTGGGAGCTTCCTTCTGCTGATAAGGGCTGTAGCTGGCCTCGCCGCCGTCCTCGTCTATGGTGACTCCCTCATAGGAGTTCTTCTCATCTTTCGTCAAAACCCGCACAGTTTCCTTTTCTTCCATCAAATCCGCCTCCTCCTGCTTTTCCCCATTATCTCATGCATCCGTGGAATCTTCCTGATAGTCAACTATCTCGCCACGCTTCTCCCTTGCCACCACCTCTGTCTGGAATTCGAAGCACTCCTTGGCCACATCATTGGAGAGCCACAGCAGGCAGATGAGGTTCGGGATGGCCATGAGGCCGTTCATCGTATCGGAGAAGTTCCAGACTACTTCCAGGGAAGTGGTCGCGCCCACGAAGGTGATCAGGCCAAAAAGCACGCGGTAGCTCATGATGACCTTGCGGTTCCTGATGAGGTACTCCAGCGCCTTCTCGCCATAGTATTCCCAGCCGAGAATGGTGGAGAAGGCAAAGAGAGCCAGGGAAACGGAAATCACCAGCTTGCCATACTCGCCAAAGACCGTGGAGAAGGCCAGGATGGTGAGCTGGGCGCCGGACACGGGTGCCCCGGTAGCGGGGTCGATGGTGCCCAGGAGGCCAGAAGAGGCTATGACCAGCCCCGTCAGCATGCAGACAATCATGGTATCGAAGAAGGTGCCCGTCATATTCACATAGCCCTGACGGGAAGCGTGGTCAGTGCGGGCTGCCGCAGCCGCGATGGGCGCAGAGCCCAGGCCTGCCTCATTGGAGAACACGCCACGGGCCACGCCCCAGCGCATGGAGGTGAGCATGGAGGCCACGATGGAACCTCCCACGCCACCTGCCACGGAGTCAAAGGAGAAAGCCATGCGGAACATCTCCGCCACACCAGCAGGCACTGCCTCAAAATTCACGATAATGACAATAAGAGCTGTAATGAAATAGAAAGCCGCCATAGCGGGCACCACGATGCTTGACACCTTGCCAATGCTGCGTATGCCGTTCACCAGCGTGCAGGTGGCTGCCACCATGATGACTACGCCGGTAAGCCAGACAGGCACATCATAGCTGGCAGAGAGAGCCGCAGAGATCGAGTTTGCCTGAGTCATGTTGCCGATGCCGAAGGAGGCCAGCACCACGAAGGAGGCAAAGAGAGCCGCCAAGGTTCGCCCGATATACTTATTACTGAAGCCACTTTTCATGGCGTACATGGGGCCGCCGCACATCTCTCCCACGCTGTTGGTCTCGCGGTACTTCACCGCCAGTACGGACTCGGCGTACTTGGTGGAAAGGCCGAAGGCAGCACTGATCCACATCCAGACCAGGGCACCGGGGCCGCCCAGCACCATGGCCGTGGCCACACCTACGATATTGCCTGTGCCCACGGTGGCTGAAAGAGCCGTCATCAGGGACTGGAAGGGGGAAATATCCCCCTCATGGCTCTTTTTCTGGCGAAAAATCATCTTGATGGCGTAGATAAGATTGATCCAGGGCAGGAAACGCAGCCTCACGGTCAGGAAAACACCTGTTCCCACCAGAAAGGCCAGCATGATTGGCCCCCAGACAAAATCATTGATGTCTGCCAAAAGTCTCGATACATCCATAAGCTATCCCCTCACTTCATCCGTCTTTGCTCAGGCTTCCACCAGGAAAGCCTGATACCCCTTCCAAACTTCGTAAATATCCACCTTGCTGGTTGCCTCCCAGGGAGCGTGCATGGAGAGCACCCCCACGCCGCTGTCGATGACCTGCATGCCGTAAAGGCTCATGATGTAGGCGATGGTGCCGCCTCCCCCCAGGTCAACCTTGCCCAGTTCTGCCAGCTGGAAGTGGACGTCATGCTTCTTCATGATACCGCGGATTTCCCCCAGATACTCTGCGTTGGCATCGTTGGAACCAGACTTGCCCCTGGCCCCGGTGAACTTGTTGAACACCATGCCCTTGCCGAGATACGCCACGTTCTTCTTGTCAAAGGAAGAAGCGTAAAGGGCATCAAAGGCACTGGACACATCAGAGGAAAGCATCTTGGAGCCTGCCAGGGTACGGCGCACAGCCAGGTCACTGCCCTGCCCCATGGCGGCAAGCAGCTCTGCCACCACATTCTCGAAGAAGCGGGACTGCATGCCCGTGGCCCCCACGCTGCCGATTTCCTCCTTGTCCACCAGGAGGCAGCAGGCAGTGCGGCGCATCCTGCCCGTCGCCAGCATGGCCATAAGGGAGGTATAGGCGCACACCCTGTCGTCCTGTCCATAGGCCAGCACCATGCTGCGGTCAAAGCCCAACTCACGGGCCTTGCCTGCGGGCACCAGGCAGAGCTCTGCAGACTGGAAGTCCTCCTCCTCAAGGCCGTACTTGTCCTTGATCAGCTTCAGCACCCCTGCCTTGACGGACTCCTTCTCTCCCTCTTTCAAGGGATAGTTGCCCACCAGAATGTCCAGGCTCTCGCCTTCCACTACCTTGGCCCCGGCCTTCTTGAGCTGCTCCTGGGAAAGGTGAATCAAAAGGTCAGTGACGCAGAATACCGGGTCGCTCTCGTCCTCGCCGATGCAGATTTCCACCACCTCACCGGAAGGCTTCACCACCACGCCATGCAGGGCCAGGGGCAGAGCCACCCACTGGTACTTCTTGATACCGCCGTAGTAATGGGTATCGAGATAGGCCAGGCCCCCCTCCTCATAAAGAGGATTCTGCTTCACATCCAAGCGGCAGGTGTCGATATGGGCACCCAGGATATTCATGCCCTTTTCCAGCGGCTCCTCACCGATATTGAAGAGCACCACAGACTTCTTCATGTTCACCGCGTAGACCTTGTCACCGGGGCGCAACTTCTCCCCAGCCTCCAACAGTGCATATAGGTCGCGGTAGCCAGCCTTCTCCGCCAGCTCCACCGCCTCGGCGGCGCTTTCCCGCTCCGTCTTGCAGCGGGAAAGGAAATCTATATAGCCTGCGGAGAGCTTCTCCAGAGCTTCCTTGTCACTGTCCGTATACTGGCTCCAGATGGAGTCCTTCTTATCTTCAGCCATTGCCCATGTCCTTTCCTGTGTCATACCGCCCCCCGGAGGAAGGCTTAAAGATGGTCTTCTAAGATGATCTCAAAATCTCTTCTAGTGGTTGCCTTATTGAATCTATCTCTGAGCAACGCCCCGTGCTGCAAACCTCTGGTATACCAAGTAGCATGTTTTCTCATTTCCCTGGGGCCGATGTATTCGCCCTTGTACTTCAGCAGCAGGTCCAGGTGGCGCATGATTACCCTTGCCCGTTCCTGCATGGTGGGGGGAGGCAGTTCCTCTCCCGTGGCCAAGTAATGGGTGAGCCGCTGGAAAATCCAGGGATTGCCCTGGGCGCCGCGGCCTATCATGACCCCGTCAGCCCCGGTGACTTGGAGGATTTTCTTGAGATCAGCGCAGGTTCTCACATCACCATTGGCAATGACGGGGATAGAAAGAGCCTGCTTCACTTCGGCAATCTTCTCCCAGTTGGCCTGCCCCGCGTAGAACTGGGCTCTGGTGCGGCCGTGGACGGCGATGGCATCAACGCCCGCGTCCTCCGCCATTTTGGCGATTTCCAGCACAGTGACATTTTCTGCGTCCCAGCCCAGCCGCATCTTCACCGTGAAGGGCATCTTCACGGCTTTCCTCACCGCCTTCATGATGGCATAGGCCCGCTCCGGGTCTTTCATGAGGGCAGAACCTTCGCCATTCTTCACCACTTTCGGTGCGGGGCAGCCCATATTGAAGTCCAGGATATCGCAGGTGCCCTGCTCCTCCACAAAGGCCGCCGCCTCTGCCGCCATCTCCGGGGTGGCGGCAAAGATCTGCATGGCCAGGGGACGTTCCCCCGGCTCGGAATTCAGCATCTTGAGGGTCTTCTCGTTGCGGAAGTGGATGCCCTGGCTGCTGACCATCTCCGCATAGCAGAGAGGGCAGCCCATATCGTGGGCAATGATGCGATAGGCCGTGTCCGTGACCCCCGCCATGGGAGCCAGGAACACGGGATAGTCAAAGTGGAAAGCGCCGATATCTATGCCCTTCATTCCTGCCCTTTCCTTTCCGCAGCCTTCACCTGATTGCGCTCATAGAGTGCCCGCAGCCCGGTCAAAGTCAGGAAATGATCAATCTTGTCTATAGTCGCCGACTCCTTGGCAATCATCTTGGCCAGGCCCCCCGTGGCGATGACCTTCATCTCGCAGCCCATCTCTTCCTTGATGCGGCGCACGATTTCGTCAATCTGGCCCACATAGCCGAAGATGATGCCCGCCTGCATGCCCTGGATGGTGTTGCGGCAAATGACCTGCTTGGGAGGCACCAGCTCGATGCGGGGAAGCTGGGCTGCCTGCTGAAAGAGAGCGTCGGCACTGGTGCCGATGCCGGGGGCAATGACACCGCCCAAAAAATCCCCGTTCTCCGCCACCACATCAAAAGTAGTAGCCGTGCCGATGTCGATGACGATGAGGGGGCCGCCATACTGCTCATAGGCTCCCACCACGTTCACGATGCGGTCAGCACCGATAGCCCTTGGATTCTCATAGTGGAGCTTGATGCCCGTCTTGATGCCGGGCCCCACCACCAGCGGCTTGATGTGGAAGTAGCGCTCGCACATCTTCATCATGGGCACCACCAGCGGTGGCACCACGGACGAGATGATGATGGCCTCGATGTCGCTCATGCTGATGCCCTGAAAGCGGAAGAGGTCATTTAAGAGCATGCCGTACTCATCCCCGGTCTTCTGCCTGTCCGTGGAGATACGCCAGTGCTTCATCAGCTTCTTGCCCTCATAGGTGCCCATGACCGTATTGGTGTTGCCTATATCAAAAACTAACAGCAAAGTATTTTCCTCCCGTCAGCCTGCCCTGCAAAGCGGAGAAGGCTTCAACTCTTAGGCCTGATTGAAACGTCCCCTGCCATCACGGTGCGAACGCCCTCATCCGTCTCCACCAGCAAAGCGCCGTAAGAATCAATATCCACGGCTCTGCCCGTGAACTCCTCGCCGCCCCGGACGCCAATGACCCGCACCTCCTGGCCCATGGTCACGGAGTATTTGCGCCAAGCCTCGAAGACGGGACCAAAGCCCTCCTCCATAGCCACCTTGTACCAGTGCTCCAGCGAGCGCAGCACTGCCTGCAGGAATTTCACCCGGGGGATATCCTCCCCCTTGATGATAGACATGGAGGTGGCGGTCTGCTGGATTTCTTCGGGGAAATCCTTTATTTCCATATTGGCATTGATGCCGATGCCCAGGACGATATGCTTGATCCTATCTATATCGCAGCTGGCTTCCGTGAGGATTCCCACCAGCTTCCTGCCGCCGAAGACGATGTCATTGGGCCACTTGATGCCGGGCTTCAGCCCGAACTCCCGCATGGCCTCCGTCACCGCTACCGCCGCCATGAGCGTGCACTTGGGCGCCTCATGGGGAGCGAAAGGCGGTGCCAGCACCAGCGAGAACCAGATGCCCTTGCCTGCCGGGGAGAAGAAAGACCTCTCCAGCCTTCCCCGGCCCCCGGTCTGGCTCTCCGCCACCACCACCAGGCCATCCATATCCTCCCAATTCCCTTCAGGCCCCTTCTTGATGATCAGTTTCTTGGCCACATTATTGGTGGAGTCCACCTCGCCAAAACTCTGAATCTTGCGACCCACAATTTCCGTACCCAGCCCATGGCTGATCTCGCTGGCCAGCATGCTGTCCGGCGACTCCCGCAAAGAATAGCCGTTGCGAGAATGGCTCAATATCTCATAGCCAGAGTTCCTAAGTTCCTGGATATGCTTCCACACAGCCGTCCGGGTGACCCCCAGCCTCTCTGCCATTTCCTCTCCGGAGACATAACCATCTCCTGCCTGCCGCAGTAAATCAAGTATCTTGCTGCGCATGTCTTTTCCCTCCCGATGGGACCCAATTCATACGAAAGTATACTGTAACAGTATACCATAAAAACATAGTTCCTGACACGCTGAAATTTATCGCTTGCATGCAAATTAAGAGCAGCTGACAGTATGATAACGCTGCTTCCTGCTACGCGGTTTATCCGGAATAGTGAGTTCCAATTTCCCTGCCTCCAGTAGTGGCTGCAGGTAGCGTTTCAGAAGATAGGAAAATGTATCTATTTTCATGAACGCTGTCAACTCCTCCCGTGTCCTGGGTTCCTGGCAAAAGTCAAGCAGAGAAATCGCTTCATCACTTGGGGCGATATGTCCCCCTACCAGCTCACTTTGATTGAAAAGCGTCACAACAAACTCATTGCGCCTATTCTCAAACAATGGCTCAGGAAGGCCAAAGCGTCTCATCTCCCGCCTCATGGTAGGAATACCCGAGTAGCGGTTCTCTGCCTTGGTCAAAGCTTCTGCCATGGCAGCCAGCGCAGGATTCCTTAGATCTGGGCGAGCAATGCCCAGCTGGTCTACAGTCATGCGGCCATAAAGATTGCCAGGACTGTGAATCTCCATACGGTTGCGATACATCACCAGCTGCACAGGCGTGCCCTCTGTATAGATACTATAGTCGCGGTGCACCACAGCATTCAGTACCGCCTCTCGTATGGCGGCAAGGGGATACTCATCAAAGTCCTGCCGTCTGCCTGTCTGCTTGTCAATGACAGTCCTTGTTTTCATATTCCTCTTGCAGAAAACCAGGCTTTCCTCTACCTGCTCTGCCAGGGTTCCTTCTATACGCTTATTGTCAATAAAGCGGCTGTCTTTCTCATCTGTCTCGCCAATTTCTGTCCCAGGAACCACGATAGCCGTAATGCATAGCTGAGGTATGAATCCCTGCGGATAGATCCCCAGATTCATCATAGCTGCCAAAGTGGGCTTGCCAGCACGGAAAATATCCAGCAACTCATAAGCACGCTCCTTGGGCAGCTGGGCAAAGCCCGGACGCTCCCGCCTTTTGTCTGCCATATAAGCGGCCACCAGATTCTCGTCAAGGTCTGAAGGCTTTGACCTTGATATTTCCCTTTCATCATCGTGCAAGTGCTTTCTGAAGGCCTCATAGCTGTACAGTTCATATTCCGTCATTACCATATCGGCATCCCCCACGCGGATAAAGGCACCTTTCAGGCGGCCAGCGCCCTTGTAATAGCAGGGACGCTCGGATAAATCCAGCCCTGGGATCTCTGCCGAACAGACATTCAAGCCATTTACCTCAGCCACCGTAAAGACAGCACGAACAGGCGGGCACATCTGATTGCATTGCTCCACCACTTTTTTCTGCAAATCCTGCAGGTCATAAACCCCTACCAGACGAAAATCCTGTGTTTCATCAATACCAAAGAAAATAATACCGCCGCCATCCTGATTGGAGAAGCTGGACAAAGTATCATAAAGCCGCTTGGGACAGCCACCATTGGCGGCCTTGACTTCTAAATCCTGCTTTTCAGTCTTTTTATCTAAAATCCAATGCATTAACTCAACAAGTTCTTCAGTTATCATTTCACTTATCCTCCATAACTTAAATTTTATCATAAATAAGTGAAAATATTCAAGTTAATATCACAACACATAGAAAAAGCCTCCCTATGCCTAAATACTGCACAGAGAGGCCCCTTTGCCATGAATTTCTGCCAAGAAACCGCGCCTGACAGAAAGTATGGCACTTACATATAGTCGATCGAAGACTTCCTCTTCTCCTGCTTCATATAGCCAAGCTTCTTGGCAATCCACTCCGTGATGACGAAGAACACAGGAATGAGGAAGATACCCATGACGGTAGCAAAGAGCATGCCCCCTACCACCGCCACACCCATGCCGTTGCGGGCGGCGGCGCCTGCACCGCTGGCCATAGCCAGGGGCAGACAGCCGATGATGAAGGCGAAGGAGGTCATGAGGATAGGACGCAGGCGCAGACCTGCAGCCTCAATGGCAGCCTTCACAGGCTCCATGCCACGATCCACACGCACCTTGGCGAACTCCACGATCAGGATGGCGTTCTTGGCCGCCAGGCCGATGATCATGATGATACCAATCTGCATGTAGACAGAGTTTTGCAAACCGGCATTCAAGTGGCCGGTGAGCATCATGCCCAGATTGGACAGGGCCCACTCGGAGAACAGTGCACCGAAGATGCCCGTAGGCACCGTAAAGAGCACTGCGAAGGGCACGCTCCAGCTCTCATAGAGAGCTGCCAGGCACAGGAAGACGAAGACGAGAGCCAGGGCCAGCACCTGGAAGGTGGAGCTTGCTGCCTTCTTTTCCTCGCGGCTCTGGCCGGACCACTCAATCTCAAAGCCAGTACCTGCTTCCTCCCGGACGATCTGCTCAATGGCATCCATAGCCTGGCCGGAACTGTAGCCATCACCAGCATTGCCCTGGATGCTGACGGCCTTGGTGCCGTTGAAGCGGGAAATAACCGTGGGACCGGTGCTGTTCCTGGGGGTCAGGATGGTGTTCAAGGGAATCATGGTGCCGGAAGAGCTGCGTACGAACATGAACTTCATGGCATCTGTCTCACTGCGGAAGGCGGTGTCAGACTGGAGCACAACCTTATAACTGCGTCCGAAGCGATTGAAGTCATTCACTTGGGCGCCGCCGAAGTTCACCTGCATGGCTGTGAACACATCAGACAGCTTCACATCCATCTTCTTGATCTTCTCCCTGTCCACATCGTACTCGATGGTCGGAGAAGTGATGGAGTAGGTGGTGCGCACACCCTGCAGGGCAGGGTTCTGATTGCCCTTGGCCACAATGCGGTTGGTGATCTCATAAAGCTCCTCATCCGTATGGCCTGACATATCCATGAGCTGCAGGTTCCAGCCGCCTACGTTGCCCAGGCCAGGCAGAGCCGGCGGGTTGGCAGCGATGACGGTGGCCTCGGGGGCAAGCTTTGCCCCCAGGCCAAAGAGGGTGCCTACAGCAGCGTCTACAGACTGGTCAAAGTCAGGACGCTGGCTCCAATCCTTCATGCCGATGATGAGCAGGCCTGCGCTGGGCTTCGAGGTGAAGGCCAGCATATCAAAGCCTGTAACTGCCATGGACATATCTATGCCCTTGATGCTCTGGAGGGCTGCTCCCTGAAGCTTGTCCATGGTCTTCTGGGTCTGGTTGAGGGAAGTGCCCTCAGGCAGGTTGACCATGGCGAAAGCATAGCCCTGGTCCTCCGAAGGCACGAAGGTGGAAGGCAGCTTCATGTAGAGCAGGGCCATGAGGCCGGACACGATGAGCAGGAACAAAATCGCCAGTTTTGACCTTCTGATGAACTGGGCCACAATGCCCACGTAGCCATTCTTGGTGCGCTCAAACCAATTGTTGAAAGATGCAAAGAAACGGTCGAGCAGGCCATCCCCTCCTTCACCCTCCGTGTGACGCTTCAGGATCATGGCGCAGAGTGCAGGAGTAAGGGTCAAAGCCACAAAAGCCGACAATGCCATGGAAACGGCAATGGTCAGGGCGAACTGACGATAGAGCACGCCGGTCATGCCGCCTAAGAAAGCCACCGGCACGAACACTGCCGACAGCACGAAGGCTATAGCCACAACCGGCCCCTGCACTTCATCCATGGCCCGTTCGGTAGCATCAACAGGTTCCAGGCCCTCTTCCATGTGCTTCTCCACATTCTCGATAACCACGATGGCATCATCCACCACCAGGCCGATGGCCAGCACCAAGGCAAAGAGGGTCAGCGTATTGATGGAGAAACCAAGCAGAATGAAAGCAGCCAGCGTACCAATCAGAGATACCGGCACCGCCAGCAAGGGGATAATCGTAGCCCGCCAGTTCTGCAGGAAGATGAAGATAACGAACACCACCAGCAGCAGTGCCTCGAAGAAGGTATGCAGCACCTCCTTGATGGAAGCATTGATGTAATCGGTGCTGTCCATGATTTCATTGACTTCCAGACCGGGGGGCAGATCGGGCTTGGCCCTATCAATTATCTCCTTGACCCCTGCCACCGTCTGCATGGCGTTAGCATCGTTGGTGAGCTGGATGCCGAAGCCCACGGCGGGAGCGCCATTGCTCTTGGACACCATGCTGTTGTCCTTCTGGCCTTCCTCTACCCGGGCTACATCCTTGAGGCGCACGAAGGAGCCATCAGTACCGTGGGTCTTTATCACGATATTGCTGAATTCCTCAGGGGTGGTAAGACGACCCTGAATCTTGCCCGTGTACTGCTTTTCCTGACCATTATCCACAGGCATGCCGCCTACGGTACCGGCAGGTGCCTGGACATTCTGCTCTTTAATGGCATCGGTTACGTCCTTCACCGTCAGATTGTACTCTGCCAGGCGGTCAGGATTCAGCCAGACGCGCATGGCATAGTCGGCGCCAAAGACCTGCACATCACCTACGCCGGCCACGCGTTTGATCTGGTCCATAAGGTAAATGTCCGCATAGTTCTTCATGAAGGCGCGGTCATACCTGCCATCAGGAGAAGTCAGGGACACCATGTAGGCCATGTCGTTGGACGACTTGCGGGTGGTGACACCTACAGACTGCACATCTGTAGGCAGGCTGGCATTAGCGATAGCCACATTGTTCTGCACCTTGACAGAGTCCATGTCGCCGTCCGAACCGGTATCAAAAACCACACTGAGGCTGTACCGGCCGGCGTCGTTGGAAGTGGAACTCATGTAGTCCATGCCCTGGGTGCCGTTGACCTGCTGCTCGATGATCTGGGCTACCGTATCGTTGACGACACTGGCGTTAGCACCAGTGTAGGAAGTACCCACGGAGATGGTGGGGGGAGAAATCTGCGGATACTGGGAAATAGGCAGCTGGACTGCCGAAATAAGGCCCACAATAACGATAATTATAGAAATAACTATCGCAAAGATTGGACGGTGTATAAAGAATTTTGACAAGACGCCGCCCCCTTATTTCTTAGTCGTAGAAGCGTCAGGATTGTAAAGAGTATTGTCGGGATTCAGTGAGAAGCCCATTTCCTCCGGAGTCACCATGGTGACGGAAAGCTCCCTGCCCTCCTGCAGATTGGACAGGCCTTCCACCACCACGATATCGCTGGCATCAACGCCATCCTTGATGATGTAGTAGCTGCCCACCTTGTCGCCCAGGGTCACGGTGCGAGCCTCAGACTTGCCATCCCCGTTCACCACCATGACAAAGGACTTGCCCAGGAGCTGCTGCACAGCCCGCTGGGGCACAAGGACAGCATTGGGCACAGTCTCGCCGGTGAGCTTCACCCTGGCATACATGCCGGGCAGCAGGATGCCGTTGGGGTTATCGAAAAGAGCCTTCAGGGTCAGGGTGCCCGTGTTGTCGGACAAAGCGCGGTCTGCCTCGGAAATCACGCCCGTCAAGGGGTATTCCGTACCGTCTGACAAGGTCAGGGACACCTGCACATTGCTGTTGGGGTCGCCCTGCTGCATGGCTTTGATATTCATGAACTTCAGGTACTCAGTCTCAGAAATGGCAAACTGAGCGTAAATGGGATCAGGGGAACCGATAGTGACCAGGTTAGTGCTTCCTGCATTCACATAGGTGCCGACAGCCACATCATCCACGGAAAGCTGCCCCGTCATGGGAGCATATACCACCGTATCATCCAGATCTTCCTGCGCCTTCTTCAGCAGGGCGGCATTGGCAGCAGCCGCTGCCTCATAGGCATTCACCTGGGCCTGCTGGTTCGCCACCGTCTGCTCCGCAATAGCATCAGACTTCAGGAGTTCCTGATAACGATAGAGGTCAGTGACGGCGTTGTTCAGGTTAGCCTCAGACTGAGCCAGAGTAGCATGTGCATTCAGCACAGCCGACTCGTACTGGCGGGAATCGAGGCGGTAGAGAGGCTGTCCCTCCGTCACATACTGGCCACCCTGGACATACTTTTCCACCACTTTGCCGGAAACCCTGGCCTGAACCTTCACTTCGTCCTTACCCACCAAGGAGCCTGCGTACTCACTGGTGAGAGGCGTGTCCTGCTGGATGACATTCATGGCCTTCACCTGGGCGCCGCCCCTCTGGGCAGCCTGCTTTTCCTGACCGCAGCCGGTGAGGGCCAGTGCCAGCGCCAAAGACAGCATCACGGCCAGGACTTTGTTGTTTTTCGTCAAAAACAAAGCAAAAAACCTCCTTTTATAGATGATACCCCACTTACTTTCATCCTTGAAGATTAGTAAATAAGTGTTTACTATCAATGGATTATATAGTATTATACTGCTAAGGAAAAGTCAAGAAGCACATGACAAAAATCACCTTCTTGACAAGGAGGGACGGAAATGACCTTAAAAAATCCCGGGCATGCCCTTTCCAAAGACTTTTTGGAAACCCTCATGCTCATCCATGTGAATGTATTCCGCAACAAACAGCTGCCCCTGCCCCTCAACCAATATGTGCTGCTCATGTTCATAAATACGGAAGGAGCCATCACCAACAGCAGCGCCAGCGAGATGCTGAAGATTTCCAAGCAGCAGATGAGCACCGTGGCCGAGCGGCTCCTTGAGCAAGGCTATATCAGCAAGAATACCGACTGCCGCGACCGCAGGCGCTGCCTGCTGGAGCTGACGGAAAAAGGCAGGGAAATCATCAGTCAGCAGAACGAATACGTGCGGAAAAAATTTGAAGACAGACTGCAAAAGCTCTCAGGAGAAGAACAGCAGCAGCTCTCAGAAGCTATCAACTGCCTGAAAAACTCCATCGACCGCATGTTTTCCTAAAAAAAGAACCGGACTACCTTGGAAACCTGGTACTCCGGTTCTTTTTTCATCCTCCAAGCAGTCTCAGAGCTCGATCACATCAAGGTCATCCGGCACGAAAATCTTACCGCCGTAATACTTCGCTGCCTCTGCGCTGTAATCCTGCTTGCGTGTGGCTATATGTTTATCCTCCGTATGATAGAGCACCAGATTTCTGACTTTCAATGCCTCAGCCAGTTCGCTGGCCTCCTTCACGGTGCTGTGGTTCTTTTCATAGGGCTTGAAGACCTCTCTGTCTTCATAGCGGCAGAAAGCCTCCGCCAGCAGCCAGTCAGCCCCTGCCGCATACTCCCGGTCATGCTCATTATAAGGCTCATCCCCCAGGCAGACGAACTTCATGCCATCGGGGAAAACCAGCCGGTAGCCAAACTGCTTGGCCTTGGTAGAGCAGATATCAAAGGCGGTGAGATTGGCAAAGGGCAGCTCCACGCTTTCCCCGTCCTGCACCTCATGCACCAGGATATCCGTCCCCACCCTGGCAAAATCCTTCTTCTTCAAGGTCATCTTCGTCACGGTGATGAGCATGTCCTTCACCACATCATGGCAATAAATGTGAAACTGCCCCTCGTACTTGCCCTTGTTCATCAGGTCAGCCACCTTGCGCATGACCCAGATGACCCCCAGCACATGGTCAGTATGGCCGTGGGTCACAAACATATGGTGGCAGTCACCGAACTTGAAAGGCGTTTCCTCCAGCTGCCGCAGGATGCCATTGCCCCCTCCCGCATCAGTCAGGAACAGTCCCTGCTCCGTTTCTAAATAAAAACAGGTGTTGAAACACTTGGTAGCCATGGCAAACCCGGTGCCAAGAACATACATTTTCCGCACAAAAACTCCCCCTATAAAAGTTCACCCGGACTACTCCAACTGGCCCCCAGGGATGGGGGCCACGGGGCCTTTGAATTCAGGATGAATTCAGGCCCAGAGGTTTTCTTTTGGTACTTTTCTTTGCACCAAAGAAAAGTACATCACCGCTCCACCAAAAGGCACTCAGCCGCGCCTGCCAAGGTATAATCCCCCATGCCCACCGGCAAGAAGGCAGTTTCTCCATTGGCAAGCTCCATTTCCCTGTCACCGCAAATCAGCTTCAGCTTGCCGGACAGCACCGTCAAAGACTGGAAGGATTCCTTTGGCGCCCTGAACTCCGTCTCGCCATCCATCTCCAGATGATAGGTAGTGAAATAATCGCACTTGGCCAAAAGCGAAGCCCTGCAGCCCTTGAACAGGTCAAACTTCGCCAGGGGCTTGGTATCGAGAGGGAGCCTCTTGCGCTTCGTCACTGCCAGTGCCTTGCCGATGTGCAAGGGGCGGGACTTGCCATCAGCCCCCACCCTGCCGTAGTCATAGACCCGGTAGGTGGAATTGGAACTCTGCTGCACCTCGCAGATGAGTATGCCTGCCCCGATGGCGTGCAGGGTTCCCGCCTCTATGAAAAACACATCGCCCTTCTTCACCGGCACCTGGCTGCAAACCTCCAGCAGGTTGCCCTCCTCGATGCGACTCCTGAATTCGTCCTTGGAAATCTCCTTCTCGAAGCCATAGATGAGCTTGGCTCCGGGTTCGGCATCCATGATGTACCACATCTCCGTCTTGCCCTGCTCGCCTTCTACCCGCTCGGCGTATTCATTGTCAGGGTGTACCTGCACGGAGAGGCTGTCCCTGGCATCGATGAACTTGATCAGCAGAGGGAACTCCGTCAGCTTCTCGCACCGGGAGCCCAAGACTTGCTTTCCTTCACGCTCGATATATTCCCTCAGCGTCAGGCCCTTGTCCTCCCCCTCGGCAATGATGCTTTCTCCATCCTTGTGGCAGGAAAGCTCCCAGCTCTCTGCCACCTTATCCATATCTGTTTCCTTGCCGTACTCCTCCCTCAGGCGGGTGCCCCCCCAGAGATAGTCCTTCAAAGGAGCGTGCAGCTTAAGCGGATAAAATGCCATTTGTTCCCCTTCCTCTCCAATAGACAAAAATCTAGACACATTGTACCACAATAAGCAGCAACAAAAAAGAGACGAAGGAAAGTTTGTTGACCACATCTTTCCACCGTCTCTTACTTATTTGATTTCAACCCTTCCATTTGGCCAAGGCAGCCTTGGCGGCCTGCTGCTCTGCCGCCTTCTTGCTCCTGCCTGAGCCTTCGCCGTAAGGAATGCCATCCACCAGTACCCTGCTGATGAAAGTCCTCTCGTGGGCAGGGCCAGACTCCCCGACCTCTTCATAGGCAATGACCTTGTCCGGGTCCTTGTGCACCAATTCCTGAAAGGTGGTCTTGTAATCCGTCAGGATTTCTCCGACCCGGCTGGCCTCCTGGAACTCATGGGCCAGCTGGCGCACTACATAAGCCTGGGCAGCTTCCCAGCCCTGGTCTTCGTAGATGGCGCCGATGACGGCCTCGAAAGCATCCTCCAGATTGGTCTGGCGCTGGCGGCCGCCGCCCATTTCCTCGCCGCGGCCAAGGAGCAGATGCTCTCCCAGCCCCAGTTCCCTGGCCAGCCTTGCCAAGGTCTCCGAGCGCACGATGCTGGCCCGGATCTTGGTAAGCTCGCCTTCCGGCAACTTTTTGAAATGACCATACAGGTAAGTGCTGGAGGCAAGCTCCAGCACTGCGTCTCCCAGAAATTCGAGACGTTCATTATGGTCAGTCTTCCTTTTTGCCTCATTGGCAAAGGAGGTGTGGGTAAGAGCTCTGTCCAGCAGCTGCAGGTTCTTGAATCTCACACCCAGTCTCGCTGCCAGAACCTCCAGCTCTCTTTGCCTCTCCTCAGAAAGGAATTCAGCCATCATGTGCCTCTTACTCTGCGTACTTCTTCAGCAGCAGGCAGGCATTGTGGCCGCCGAAACCGAAGGAGTTGGACATGGCTGCGCGAACAGTCTTGGCCTTGGCCTTATTGGGCACATAGTCAAGATCCAGGCCCTCATCCGGAGTCTCGTAGTTCATGGTGGGAGGCATCATATCGTTCTCCACCGTCAAGGCAGTGGCAATAGCCTCTACGCCGCCGGCAGCTCCCAGAAGATGGCCGGTCATGGACTTGATGGAGGAAACGGACACATCCTTGGCAGCCTCGCCCCAGACAGCCTTGATGGCCTCGCTCTCACCTTCATCGTTCAGGTGGGTGGAAGTGCCGTGGGCGTTCACGTAGTCAACCTCGCTGGCCTTCATGCCTGCATCATCCAGAGCCAGCTGCATGCACTTGGCCTGATAGGTGCCGTGAGGTGCAGGGCTGGTCATGTGATAAGCGTCAGAGTTGGCGCCGTAGCCCACTACCTCAGCATAGATGTGAGCGCCGCGGGCCTTGGCATGCTCCAGGCTTTCCAGCATCACGATGCCTGCGCCCTCGCCCATGACGAAACCGCTGCGGTTCTTGTCGAAGGGACGGGAAGCGTGAGCAGGGTCATCATTGTGATCCATGCAAAGGGCCTTCATGGCAGCGAAACCTGCCACGGCAGCAGGGGAGATAGAGGCCTCGGTGCCGCCTGCAATCATGGCATCGGCATCACCACGCTGGATGACGCGGAAGGCGTCACCGATGCAGTTGGTGCCCGTAGCGCAAGCCGTCACCACGCACTCAGAGGGGCCGTGGAGGCCGAACTGGATAGCCACATGACCTGCAGCCAGGTTGGCAATCATCATGGGGATGAAGAAGGGGCTGATACGGGAAGGGCCCTTGGCAAAGAGCTTCTCATACTGGTTGTGCATAGTCTCGATGCCGCCGATGCCTGCACCGATGTAAGTGCCGATACGGTCGCAATTCTCCTTCTCCAGCTCAATCCCGGAATCCTCGATGGCCAGCTTGGCTGCTGCCACAGCAAACTGAGCATAGCGGTCCATGCGCTTGGCTTCCTTCTTGTCGATGAAAGCGGCGGGGTCAAAATCCTTTACTTCGCCTGCAATCTGGGCACCGTACTCGGAGGCATCAAAACGGGTGATCTTCTCAATGCCGTTTTTGCCTTCCAGGAGGCCCTTCCAGAACTCATCCTTGCCGATGCCGATAGGGGTAACGGCACCAAGGCCGGTAATAACTACGCGATTCTTCAAAGCAATGTCTCCTCTCGAAACTGATGAAATAGTCAATAGAATAGGGCGCGCAGAGCACGCCCCTTTTTTTCTTTAGATTGCTGCCACCTCAGCCTTGAGCTGCTCGAAGATGTCGCGCACACTCATGATGCTCTTGATGGTGGGCAGACGCTCGCCCGTAAAGACCAGACCCGTCTCCACATCACCCTGCTGCGCCCTGATAAGGGCACGGATGATGCAGAAATTATGCTTGCAGGCCTTCAGGCAGGCATCACAAACCTTCGGCGGCACAGGCCCCTCCATCACCTTGGCGGAGAAAGGGGTACGCACGGCACGCCCCGGAAGTCCCACGGGACTGTGGATGACCACCACATCCTCGGGCTTGGATTTCAGATAGTATTCCTTCAGGGCCGGAGCTCCATTGGCTTCCTCACTTGCCGCAAAGCGGGACCCCATCTGAACGCCATTGGCGCCCATGTTTATCAAATCAACGACATCCCGGCCGGAAAGGGCACCGCCGGCTGCAACCACCGGCAGTTTCACAGCTGCGCGGATATCAGGGATAAGGTTCCTCACAGAGGTATCCGTTCCCAGGTGGCCGCCAGCTTCCTTGCCCTCTACCACGATAGCGGTAGCACCAAGACGCTCGGAAATCTTTGCCAATTTAACTGACGATACAATCGGTACGATAGGCGTGCCGGATTCCTTGCCCAGGCCAAACATATCACGGGAGAACCCCGCTCCTGCCACCACCAGGTCTATGCCCTCGTCAATTGCAGTCTTCACTACCTCTGCAAAATCACGAGCCGCCACCATGATGTTGATGCCGATGATGCCTTTGGTAAGGGAACGAGCCAGCTTGATTTCGTAACGCAGTTCGTCATGGGACATACCGGATGCAGCAATGAGCCCAATGCCACCCTCGTTAGCTACCGCAGCAGCCAGACGAGCCGTTGACAGACGAATCGCCATTCCTCCTTGGACAATAGGCATTTTCGCGATTTTCGTGCCAATTTTCAGCTCTGGAAGCTTCAATGTTACTCCTCCAATCAATCTCCCCTCTTGACAAAATCCCGCGAAACTGAAGTTCACGGGATTTTTCAAAAGGTAAGACGCCCAAAACTATTGTCAGTCTTTGTTCTGGTCGATGTAGGTCACTACATCCTGAACAGTCTTGATCTTCTCAGCAGCCTCGTCAGGAATCTCAATGTTGAATTCCTCCTCGAAAGCCATGATCAGCTCCACGATATCCAGGGAATCAGCACCAAGATCATCGATGAACGTAGACTCGATTGCTACCTCATCAGCCTCAACACCCAGCTGCTCAACCACGATATCTCTTACTTTATCAAAAGTAGACATGAAGTTTCACCTCCTTAAATTGGTGTACTTATAAAAGTACTTACTCATAGATAATATCACATTACCATGCCACCGTCTACATTGACAATCTGGCCGGTGATATATGCTGCATTGTCGCTGACCAGGAAGAGGACGGCATTTGCCACATCCGAGGGGCTGCCTTCCCGCTTCAAGGGAATGGTGCCCAGCACTGCTTCCTTGGCCTTCTCATTCATGGCATCGGTCATATCCGTGGCGATGAAGCCAGGAGCCACCATGTTCACGGTGATGCCACGGGAAGCCAGTTCCTTGGCGGCAGACTTGGAGAAGCCGATGACGCCAGCCTTGGAAGCTGCGTAGTTGGTCTGGCCGGCATTGCCGGTGATACCTACCACAGAAGCCATGTTCACGATGCGTCCGCTGCGCTTCTTCATCATGAGCTTGCTGACAGCTTTGGTGCAGTAGAACACGCCCTTGAGGTTCGTATCCACCACAGCCTCGAAATCCTCGTCCTTCATGCGGGCCAGCAGGCCGTCGCGGGTGATGCCCGCGTTGTTCACCAGGATATCGATGGTGCCGAAGGCCTCCACCACTTTCGCAACCATTTCTTCCACAGCTGCACTGTCGGCCACATTGGCCTGCACCAGGATGGCCTCGCCGCCCAGCTCCTCAATCTCGGCCTTGACTTCCTCTGCCTTGCCCTGGCTGCCAGCGTAGTTGATGGCCACCTTGGCACCCTCGGAGGCCAGCTTCAGGGCCACTGCCCTGCCGATGCCGCGGGAGGCACCTGTGACCAAAGCGACCTTTCCATCTAAGAGCATATTAGCGAACCTCCTTGAAATAGTCAAGCGTTTTTTGCAGGGACTCCATATTTTCCACATTGAGGCTGGTGATAGCCTTGTCAATGCGACGGTTGAAACCGCAGAGAGTCTTGCCAGGGCCGGCTTCTACGAAGGTGTCGGCACCAAACTCCTGCATGGTCTTGACGCAGTCAATCCACTTCACGGGATTATCAGCCTGCTTCACCAGGTTCTCCTTGATCTCCTCAGCCTTGGTCTGGAGTTTGCCCGTGTAGTTGGCTACCACGGGGAAGGCGGCATCATGGAGAGCCACCTTGTCAAGCTCTGCTGCCAGCTTCACAGCTGCAGGCTGCATCAAGGTGCTGTGGAAAGGTGCAGATACAGGCAGGATTACAGCCTTCTTGGCACCAGCTTCCTTCAGAGCCTCCACGGCTGCCTCCACACCTGCAGTGGTGCCGGCGATAACCGTCTGGCCGGGGCAGTTGAAATTCACGGCCTGCACTGCGCCCTTTTCCTTGGAAGCCTTCTCGCAGGCCTCCACAATCACTTCGTCAGCCAGACCGATAATAGCAGCCATGCCGCCCTCACCTACAGGCACAGCCTCCTGCATGAACTGGCCGCGCTTATGCACCAGCACTACTGCATCTTGGAAGGACATGACACCGGCTGCCACCAGGGCAGAATACTCGCCCAGGCTGTGACCGCCAGCCACCTGGGGCTGGATGCCGTTTTCCTTCAAAACTTCATTGGCAATGACGCTCATGGTGAGGATGGCCGGCTGGGTATTGGCCGTGAGCTTCAGATCCTCGGCAGGACCCTCGAAGCACATGTTCATGATGGAGTAGCCCAAGGCCTCATCAGCCTCTTTGAAAAGTTTCTTGGCCACCTCATAGTTATCATAGAAATCCTTGCCCATGCCCACAGCCTGAGCTCCCTGACCCGGGAATACGAATGCCAGTTTATTCAAAGCAATGCCTCCTTGAATGATAAGCCGGAAATCAACTCTTACTTACAGGTATCTTCTATAGAGGTGATGACCTGGGGCAGGCCATTCACCATGTCTTCAATGATGGTCTTGACAGGCTTGATGTCACTGAGCATGCCGGAAATCTCGCCGATCATGACGGAGCCGTTCTCCACATCCCCCTCGTGGGTAGCGCGATGCAGGCTGCCTGCGCCCAGCTTCTCCAGTTCCTCAGCAGGAGCCTGGGAAGCCTCCATCTCCTCGTACTTGCGGGTGAACTTGTTGGCCAGCACGCGGGCAGGATGGCCCAGGGAGCGGCCCGTAACTACCGTGGAGCGATCCTTGGCCTTCAGCACCATGTTCTTGTAGTTATCATGGGCGATGCACTCCTCAGAGAGCACGAAGCGGGTGCCCATCTGCACAGCCTGCGCCCCCAGGGCAAAGGCTGCTGCCATGCCGCGGGAATCACCGATGCCGCCTGCACCAATGACAGGCACCTCCACAGCATCCACCACCTGGGGCAGCAGTGCCATAGTAGTGATTTCACCAATGTGGCCGCCGGACTCAGTGCCCTCAGCGATGACTGCATCAGCGCCGGCACGCACCAGGCGCTTAGCCAGCGCCACAGAAGCCACCACGGGGATGACCTTGGTACCGATTTCCTTCAAAGCCGGCATATACTCGCCGGGATTGCCTGCGCCAGTGGTGATGACCTTGACCTTCTCGTCAATCACCACCTGCATGACTTCCTTCACGAAGGGGCTCATGAGCATGATGTTCACACCAAAGGGCTTATCCGTCCAGCCTTTGCACTTCTGGATTTCAGCCCGGAGGACATCTGGCGACATATGGCCGGCACCAATAATGCCAAGGCCACCGGCATTGGATACTGCCGAAGCCAGTTCAGCCGTGCCGATCCAGGCCATACCTCCCTGGAAAATCGGGTACTTTATGCCCAGTAGCTTACAGATTGCATTGTTTTCAAACATCAATTATTATCCTCCTTAGAGCCGTCAGTGACCAGCTGCTCCTCTTCCTGGAGTGCCTCCTGGATATGGGTGAGGACGCTCCCTTCCACATAGTCTTTCGCTACGCCTATGGCGCTGCAGATGGCCTTCGCATTGGAAGAGCCGTGGCTGATAAGGCAGCAGCCGTTGACACCCAGAAGAGGCGCACCGCCATACTCGCTGGCATCCAGCTTCTTGCCCAGCTTCTTGAGCGTAGGCATCAAGAGGAATGCTCCCAGCTTCGGCAGGAGGCCCCCCTCTTTCACAGCGTCCTTAATCAGCTTCATAATGGTCTTTGCCAGACCCTCACCAAATTTTAGCACAACATTGCCAACAAATCCATCACAAATTACAACGTCGAAATTTCCCTTGGGAATATCCCGGCCCTCCGCATTGCCCTGGAAATTGATGGTATGCATGGTCTTCAAGATCTGGTAAGTGGCCTTGGCCTGCTCGTTGCCCTTGGTTTCCTCCTCGCCGATATTGAGGAGGCCCACCCGGGGGCTCTTCCTGCCAAAGACATATTCGGCATAGATGGAGCCCATGATGCCGCTCTGCACCAGATGCTCCGGCTTGGAATCCACGTTGGCGCCGGAGTCCAGCAGCAGGGTCACCCCTTTGGGTGTAGGCATAGGAGTTGCGATGGTGGGACGGCCTATGCCCTTGATGCGGCGAAGAATCAGCTGGGCCGCCGTAACAGCTGCCCCCGTGCTGCCTGCGGAAAGCACAGCATCGCACTTGCCTTCCTTCACCAGCCTGGTGGCCACCACCACTGAGGCATCTTTCTTGGTGCGCACAGCGTCAGCGGGATGCTCATCCATCTCGATGACCTGAGTAGTATGATGGATGGAAATGCCCAGGCTTTCCCAGCCTTCTTCCCTCTTCAGTACCTCACGAATCTTGGGTTCATCCCCTACCAGGACAATCTCGCAGCCATACTTCCTGGCTGCCCGGACTGCGCCAAACACAATCTGTTCAGGCGCATAATCTCCTCCCATTGCGTCAACCGCAATCTTCACGCTGCCGCCTCCTAGTAAATATTATAAAAAAAAATTAAGATCCCTCAAACTTCAGCCCATGGCTGGGCGTTTTGTGCCTTTTGAATTTCATGGATGAAATTCATAGCCGCGTAAACATGCCACTGGCATGTTTACCTTTTGGTTCGTTTTCTTTGCGTCAAAGAAAATGAACAGCCGAAACCAAGCAAAGAAAGTCAGCTATTCTCCCCAAGACACCATAATAAACTTAGCTCTAAAAACTTCTTGTGTCTCATTGCGGGTCTTGACCCAGACAAAATACTTGTTGCCCCGCACTTTCACAATCTCTGCTTTGGCAATAAGCTTTTCGCCCACATGCACAGGCACCTTATACTTGACATTGGCCACTCCCGTCACCGCCATAGGCGCATCTATCACCGCTATGGCCAGGGAATTGGCCTGTGAGAACATGTACTGCCCCTTGGCAATCTGCGTCTTGGCAAAGACCATATCCTCAGTGATGCGCAGGAGGGAAATCCCTGAGTGACCCAGTTCCAGGTCGATAAGCTCGCCTACCACTTCGCCGCTCCTGAGAGCCTTCACCTTGTTCTGGGCTGTTTCCGCCATCTTGCGGATGCGCCCCCTGAGTTCCGGGATGCCCAGCTCCAGCCTGTCCAGCCTGATGGTCTGGACGCTGACGTCCAGATTCTTGGCCAGCTCCTCATCAGTGAGGAAAGGCTTGTCCTTCACCTGAGCCAGCAAAAGCTGCTGCCTCTCCTTCTTCTTCACCCGTGCCATGTTCTCACCTCCTCCGTTTTTAGTACCTGCTGCTACTATCTCATATAATGGACTATTATAAAGGGTATGTCTTAAAAAAGCAAGGGACATCTGTCATAAAAATAAAGTTGTTCTACTGTACGTCCTTGGAGGATAAGCTGTAACAAATAAAAAGCCTTCCCCTTGAGGGGAAGGTGGCAGCCAAAGGCTGACGGATGAGGTGCAACTGAACTCGATATGTGTCCTTAAGCAATATACGCTCCACCTCATCCGCCCCTAACGGGGCACCTTCCCCTCAAGGGGAAGGCAACAAAAAAGCAGGACACATAGTCCTGCTTAATTTAGCCTTACTCAGCGGCTGTGATGACCTCTTTGCCATCGTAGTAGCCACACTCAGTGCACACATGATGCGGCATCTTGGGCTCGTGGCACTGGGGGCAGGCAACGAAACCAGGGGCCTCCAGTTTCCAGTTGGCACGGCGGCTGTCGCGGCGAGCCTTGGACATTTTACGCTTGGGAACTGCCATGTCGGATACACCTCCTTCAAGGTATTCGATCAATCTTCCTTATCATTCATCAATTGCTGTAATGCTGCCAGACGCGGGTCGGGGACGAAGCGGTCACAGCCGCAGTCACCTTCATTGAGATCAGCCCCGCATACCGGGCAAAGGCCCTTGCAGTCGGGCCGGCAAAGATTGCTGAGAGACTGGGCCGCCAGGATAGTATCCCTGACCAGGTCCGTGATTTCGATGAAGTCCCCCTCCACCACCAGGGCTTCAGGCTCATCCTCCCCTGCCTTGCGGAACTCCTCCTCGAACCTGAGGGCCTGTTCCTCCTGGCACTCTTTCAGGCAACGGTCGCAGGCAAAAGCCTTCACTGCCTTGATTTCCCCGAAAACACGATAACAGACGCCCGTAAAGACCAAGCTGCCCTGAATGGCAATTTCCCCCACGAAGGAGAAATCATCTCCCGTAGCTCCCAGCTCTTCTGCGGTCGTCCGAAAGGCAAAGGGGATTTCCTGTCCCAGGTTCCCATTCGCCTCAGCAATACTTATTTTCATCATTTCAGCATCAACCTCAGATATTATAAACCTATCGTCCAGATTTTGCAACAGTTAAATATCAATCTCCCAGCCTGGCCTCAAAAGCCTTCATGGCCTCCTGCTGCACCAGCTTCAGAGGAACCTTCTTTTCCCTTGCCAGCTTGCAGCAATCCTCATACTCCGGGGCCACATTGATGATGTGGCCGCCGTAGGCACTGACCTTGCAGGCTACTATGCCGTATTTGGTCTCCACCTTCGCCATGTGGCGGTCAGCCTCCAGCCGCTCCTCGATGCGGCGCACCCTGATGCCGAGGCTGGTGGTTTCCCTGAAGATTATTCCGGCGCAAGCCTCTTTTTGAGCCTCGCCTGCCAGCACCGATAGCATCTGCCCGGGGCGGTTTTTCTTCATATAAATAGGAGTTGTCCAGACATCCCTGGCCCCGGCTTCAAAGAGCCTGTCATAAAGGTAGCCGTAAATCTGGGGATTCATGTCATCAATATTGGTTTCCAGCAGCAAGAGATTCTCTGCTGTCCTTTCCTCGCCTGCTTCCATGAATATCGCCTCCCGGAATAAGCATCCAACTGCACCATGCCGGTTATTCTTCGATGGGCTGGGGAGCCGCTGCCGGGTGATTGTTCACCGGGCGGGGCTGGTTCATCTGGCTCTTGGCCTGCTGGAGCACCGTCAAGGCCTGCTGCAGGCCGCCCTCGGCCTGACGCACCCCCTGGAAAGTGCTGCTGACATGGGCGATGAGCTGATCAAAGACCTGGTTGGCATAGCTGTCAGCATCGTTCTGAAGCTGGACAGCATTAGTCTGAGTGCGCTCCATGATTTCCTGTGCCTGGGACTGGGCCTGCTCCAGGAGAGTGCGGGCTTTTTCCTGGCTCTCTGCCACCATGGCCTCAGCCTGGGTGCGGGCCTCCAGCATGATTTTCTCCGCCTCGCTGCGGGAGTTCCTGATGACCTCCTGCTCATCAGTGATGCGCTGGGCGTACTTCTTGGCCTCTTCCACAATGTGGTCGGCTTCCTTCCGGACCTCCTCCAGAATCTTATCCCTATTGTTCTTGATGGCGTTGGATTCTTCCAGCTCGGTAGAAATATCATGGCGCAGCTCGCCCACATAGTGAATCAGGTCGCCATCGTTGACCATGGTCTTTTCCGTGAAGGGCACATGACGAGCCCCTACTACCAGATTCTCTATCTTATCCAAGGATTCGTATACCGACATAAATCATTGCTCCCTTTCTTTTCCAACTTTTAACATCTATCAATCAATCCCTTGGCCAAAGCCAAGTTCCGTCTTTCCAAAGTCAGGCTTTGGCCTGCTGCTCCCTGATGGCCTTTTCCACGCACCCGGGCACCAGGCCGTGTATCTCTCCGCCGAAATGCACCAGTTCCCTTATGCCTGAGGAACTCACGAAGGAATATTCCGGGCGGGTCAGCAGGAATACCGTATCGAGCTTCTTATCCAAGTGCCTCAGCATATAGGCCTCATTCTGCTCATATTCCAAATCCTTCACGGAGCGCACCCCGCGAACGATGATATGGGCATCATGTTCTTCCATGTACTTGGTCACCAGGCCTGAGAAGGAATCCACCTTCACATTGGGCTGGTGGCGCACGGCCTCCTCGATGAGGGCCGTGCGCTGCTCCACTGGCAGGAAGGGCTTTTTGAGCATATTATTGAAGACACAGACAATAAGCTCGTCAAACATGAGGCTGGCCCGCTCAAAGATATCAATGTGGCCGTTGGTCACCGGGTCAAAGCTCCCGGAGCAGATAGCTCGCTTCATTTTTCCGCCTCCTCGCAGGCTGCCAGATAATCCTTCCGCTGGAAGAAACTCAACTGGGTGGTATGCCCATAAGTCTTGCTCAGCACCAACTGAAGATTTTTCAGTTCCGGGTACTCATTTTCATCAGCTCCGTGCTCCACCACCAGGATGCCCTCATAGGCCAGCAGCGCCGACGCATCCAAAGCGGCCAGTGCCCTTTCCCAGAGGCCCCGATGATAGGGCGGGTCGCAGAAAATCAGGCTGAAATCACGGCCAGCACCAGCCAGGCGGCTCAGGGCACTATAGACATCGCAGCCCATGACCTCTGCCCGGTCTGACAGGCGGGTATGTCTGGCATTCTCGCTGATGAGGGCCGCAGTGGACTTATCCACCAGCACCGCCCTCTCTGCCCCACGGGACAGGGCTTCCAGCCCCAGGCTGCCGGTGCCGGCAAAAATATCCAGCACCCTGCGGTCTTCCACCATCCTGCCCAGGATATTGAACAGGGATTCCTTCACCCTGTCAGCCGTGGGCCGGGTGTCCTGCCCTTTGGGAGTCTTGAGTCTTGCTCCCCGGGCACTGCCCGTGATAATCCGCATTTTCCGCTCCATTCCGGCGGTACCCGCAAGGGTTTTCCCCGCCAATCTTCTTGCACAGGAAACATTCTATCATATTTTTTCGTTTTCGTGAACACTTCCATAATGTATAATCTTTAACAAAGCCTTCCTGAAGATTTTAACCATATCCACCTTGAAGGAGCATCATCTTGCTTACGAATAAAAAATTCAACTCTCTTCTCATTGCCATGCTCATAATTCTGGCTGGCTTCACCCTCTGGCACCTGCATCATCCCGCCCCCTCCGGGCAGCCCCTGGCCCTGCCCCAGTTCAGCCCCAAGGGAAAGATAACCCTGCTGCCCCTCGATGGCCGCCCTCCCTGCCGCCAGTTCGTCATCAGCGGCGGCAAGATTGCGGGCCTTGAAGTCTCCGTGCCCCCCAGCGAACTGCAGGACTACTATTCCCTGCCCGGCAACACCCAGGGCATGAGGGAATGGCTCTCTCAAGACCTTGAGGATTCCTCTGCCGTCATTATCTCCATCGACCAGCTGCTGCACGGCGGGCTTCTGGCTGCCAGGGAGAAAAATGCCAGCCATGGGGAAGTGGACAACCTGATTGGATACCTAAGGGAATTGCACGAGAAAAATCCTCAGGTGCCTCTCTATGCCTTTTCCATCCTGCCACGTCTGACTCCCCAGGACAGCATAGACGGCTATCAGGAGCGCAAGGACCTGGTGGCCTATTCCCGGCTGGTGGGCAAGAAAGCCGCAGGGCTGGAAATCGATGAAGCCGAGTTAAGGCGGCTTGAGAAAGCCATCCCGCCCCAGAGTCTTGCTGCCTACCTGGCCCATTTCAAGGAAAACGAATATCTCAACCAGAAACTCATCGACTTGACCAAGGAGGGCGTGCTCACCCAGCTGGCGCTGGGGCAGGACGATGGCGAAGCCTACAGCATCCCCAATATCGAGAAAAGCGCCCTGCTGGGCTACATTGCCGCCAGCGGCCTGGACAGCTCCCGTGTCTTCCTCACCCACGGGGCAGACGAGATTGCCCTGACCCTGCTGGCTGAAATCGAAAACCACCGCACAGGCTGTGCCCCCAAAGTCTTCCTCGACTGCAACGCCCCGGAGACTGCCGATAAAATCATGCCCTATATGGCAGTGGCTATGGCTGCCACCGCCAGGGAGAAAATCGCCCTGCTGGGCGGCGAAGAAACCAGCAGTCCTGCCGAGGCAGACTTCATCCTCTTTATGTCCGTCACGGATAACAAGGAGGACACCTTGCAGAGCCGCGCCCCAAGCGTCCAGCGGCTCAAAGCCTATCAGCAGGAGGGAAGGCCGCTAGCCATAGTAGACCTCAGCCAGCACTTCACAGGCAGCGAATGCCTGCTGCCCCAGCTCCTGGAGGAAGATTTCCCCGTCAGCAGCCTGGCCGCCTACGCCGGCTGGAACACCGCCAGCAACTCCATCGGCACCGCCCTCAGCCAAGCCAACCTCAGTCTAGCCGCCCTCTCTGCCTGCGACAGCGAAGACGAAGCCATCCAGTCTGCCTACGCCCAAAGCGCCTTCCTGCAGGGCCGGATCATGGAGGACTACTATTACCTCAAACAGGATATAGACGAGGTGAACAACAGCCTGAAAAAGGCAGGCTACCAGAACACCGCCGACCTTGACCTGGAGCACAACTACCGCTGGGCCACCGCCTTGGTGCAAAAATCCCTCCGCGACCATCTGGCCGCCTACCAAAACACCCGTGCCGCCCGCACCCCCTACAAGGTGGCATGGAAAAAGGGAGAGCTCACGCTCTCCCTCCATCATCTGAAAATAGACGTTTCCTTCCCCTGGCCCCGGACCTTTGAGATAAACCTCATGGCTTATCCGGAGCTTTATCGGGCAAATTAAATCACTTGATTTTCACCAGTTCATACTCCCTGCTGCCCATGCCAATCTTTTCTGCATGCTCCAGGGTTTCCTTCCAGTGCACATTGGGATTGCTGTCCAGGAAGTGGTCGTGGTGGCACTGCCAGTCGGGCTTCTTCAGGTTGTCAGACAGCTGGCTGTTGGGCATGGGCTCTGCCTGCTGGCAGGCATCCACGCAGGCCTGGTCGAGGGCCACCGGGTCAAAGGAAGCGAACATGCCGATGTCCGGCAGGATGGGCGCATCATTTTCCCCATGGCAGTCGCAGTTAGGAGAAATATCCCTGACGATGTTGATGTGGAAGCAGGGACGATCCTGGCATACGGCCTGGGCGTACTCTGCCATCTTGCGGTCCAGGAGGTTGCCCGCATCCCACTGCACCGTCTGGATGGCATCAAAGGAGCAGGCCCCTATGCAGCGGCCGCAGCCCTTGCAGTGGTCAGGATTGATATAGGCTTTGTTATTCTCATAGGTGATGGCATCGGAGCCGCACTCCTTGGCGCAGCGGCGGCATCCCTTGCACAATTCCTGATTTACCTCTGGCTGGCCGGAGGAATGCTGCTCCATCTTGCCAGCCCGGCTGCCGCAGCCCATGCCGATGTTCTTGATGGCACCGCCGAAGCCCGTCATCTCATGACCCTTGAAATGAGCCAGGCTGATGAAAACATCCGCATCCATGATAGCCCTGCCGATTTTGGCGGTCTTCACATACTCGCCGTTCTTCACCGGCACCTCTGCTTCATCAGTGCCCCGCAGGCCGTCACCAATGATGATCTGGCACCCGGTAGTGAGAGGATTGAAGCCGTTGATATTGGCGCAGTCCAGATGCTCCAGCGCATGCTTGCGGCTACCGGGATAGAGGGTATTGCAGTCCGTCAGAAAGGGAATGCCTCCTGCCTCCTTGACAGTCTCCGCCACCGCCCTGGCATAGGCAGGACGCAGGTACGCCAGATTCCCCAGCTCCCCGAAATGCATCTTGATGGCAGTGAACTTGCCCTGAAAATCAATTTCCTTGGTCATGCCCGCCACCTTGCAAAGCCGTTGCAGCTTCTGCATCAGGTTGGTTTGCAGATCCGTACGGAAATCCGTGAAATAAACCTTTGCTTTTGCCATTTTGGACTCTCCTTTGCTTATATATATGCACAGTCTTTACCTTGCTGGTATATATTATACAGCAAATATTTGCATTTTTCCAAAGAAAACCTTTATCAATTTGCCACCATTTACCTACCAAAACAGTAGACATTTTCATCCTTTATCGCTATAATAGTCAGCAGTTATCTATTTATTTTCATTTATGCCGCATATTTGCAATCATCTATCCGCTAGAAAGGAGCATCATTATGCCTGACAAACACAGTGCCAATCAGCAGGCCCGCGACATCATTGCGGCCAGCCGCAAGCAGGGCAATGCCAGGAACCTGCTGCTTTGGATTGGAGCCCTGATCCTGGGCGCTATCCTGGGCTGGGTCGGCCCTGCCCCCCTGATTTCTTTCTTTGACTTCGTGGCCACCATATTCACCCGCCTGTTCCAGTTCATAGCCGTGCCCACCATCGCCCTGGCGGTCATCACCACCCTTTCTGGGCTGGGAGCGCAGAAAGAGAGCCGCAATATTTTCACCCGGGCTCTGGCCTACACCCTGCTCACCACCTTTTCCGCCGCAGCAGTGGGCCTGCTGCTCTACCTCTGGATTGCCCCCGGCAACCTGCCCGCCGAAGCCATCGGCGCAGGTGCCAGCGCCATTCCCATGGACAAGATGGGCAGCCTGTCCTATCAGGAACACTTCCTGAAGGTGGTGCCCAATAACCTGCTGCAGCCCTTCCTGGCTGGCAACGTGCTCTCCGTGCTCTTCATTGCCGCCTCCGCAGGCCTGGGGCTGGCCTTCATGCCCAAGACAGAGAACCGCGAGGTGCTGCTCAAAGGCATCTTCGGCCTGCAGGAACTCCTCTTCACCCTGATCCGCGGCCTGCTCTACATCCTGCCCTTCGGCATCCTGGCCTTCGCCGCCCAGCTCTCCGCCCAGATTGAGGCAGGAGTGATCGTCGGCGCGCTGGGCAAGTACGTGGCTGTGGTCATGGGCGGCAACCTCGTCCAGTTCTTCATCGTGCTGCCCCTGTTCCTGCTGGCCCGCGGCCTCAATCCCGTCCAGGTCATGCGGAAGATGTCCCCGGCCATTGCCGTGGCGCTCTTCACCAAAAGCTCCGCCGCCACCCTGCCGGTGACTCTGGCCACCGCCGAGGAAAACCTGCAGGTGAACCCCAAGGTTTCCCGCTTCGTGCTGCCCATCTGCACCACCATCAACATGAACGGCTGCGCCGCCTTTATTCTGGTGACCTCCCTCTTCGTGATGCAGAATGCAGGCTTTGAGCTGACCCTCCCCACCATGATTTCCTGGCTCTTCATAGCCGTCCTCGCCGCCGTAGGCAATGCCGGCGTCCCCATGGGCTGCTACTTCCTGACCCTCTCTCTCATGTCCTCGCTGGGCGCTCCTCTGGGCCTCATGGGCATCATCCTGCCCATCTACGCCGTCATCGACATGATTGAGACGGCAGAGAACGTCTGGTCCGACTCCTGCGTCTGCGCCATGACCCACAACGACCTCAAGGACAGCCTGCCGGAAAACGTGCCGCTGTCCGGCTCCGTATAAGACAGCTTATCCCAGAGGCTCCTCTGCCCAGCTCGCAGAGGAGCCTCATTTTATTGCCGGTTCCTTGAAAAGTCCTATAGCAAAAACATAGCCGGAGATGATATAATAGCAAGCAGATATATCTGAATTTTCATTAAGGAGGGCACGACTATGAATCCGAAAGCCATGTTCAACATCTCCTACGGCCTCTATGTCCTCACCGCGAATCTCGACGGCAAGGACAACGGGTGCATCATCAACACAGTCACCCAGGTCACCTCTGACCCCAACCAGATTACCATTGCCGTGAACAAAGGCAACTACACCCGGGACATGATTGCCCAGAGCAAGAAGTTCACCGCCTCCATCATCAGCCAGCAGGCAGATTTTGAGCTTTTTAAGCGCTTCGGCTTCCAGTCCGGCAAGACCGCGGACAAATTCGCAGGCTTCTCCGCCACCCGGCGTCTCCCCAATGAGGCCATGCTCATCACCGAAGGCACCAATGCCTACATCTCCGGCTACGTCACCCAGGAAATCGACCTGGGCACCCACAGCCTCTTTATCGCCAGCGTCACGGATATGGATGTGCTGAATGATACCCCCGCTGCCACCTACACTTACTACCACCAGCATATCAAGCCGAAGCCGCAGGCTCCTGTCTCCAAGAGTGGCAAGACCATCTGGCGCTGCACCATCTGCGGCTACGAGTACGAAGGTGACGAGCTGCCCGCCGACTTCATCTGCCCCATCTGCAAGCACCCCGCTTCGGATTTCGAGAAGGTAAGCTGATGACCCCGAAGAACTACATTTCCCTTGTGTCAAAACTTGAACAAACCCAGGATTTGAGCAATGAGGAATTTGCCTCCCTGCTGGAGGCAGATTCCTCCTCTTTTGCTGAAGAACTTGCCCGGCGGGCCAGAGCTGTGCGGGAAAAATACTACGGCAAAGATGTCTATATCCGCGGCCTTATCGAGTTCACCAACTACTGCCGCAACAACTGCTATTACTGCGGCATACGCCGTGACAACGGCAGGGCCCAGCGCTACCGGCTGACTCACGAGGAAATCCTCGCCTGCTGTGCAGCAGGATACCAGCTGGGCTTCCGCACCTTCGTGCTGCAGGGTGGCGAAGACGCCTATTATACCGATGACAGACTGACGGAACTTATACGCGCCATCAAAAAAAGCCATCCCGACTGCGCCGTTACCCTGTCTGTAGGGGAACGGGAGCGGGATAGCTACGAAAAACTCTTCGAGGCCGGTGCAGACCGCTACCTGCTGCGGCATGAAACGGCAGACAAAGCCCACTACGAAAGCCTGCACCCGGCAGAGCTGTCCCATGAGCACCGCCTGCAATGCCTCCGCGACTTGAAAGCCATCGGCTACCAGGTGGGCTGCGGCATGATGACAGGCTCACCGGGGCAGACCACGGAGCACCTTATCAAGGACTTGCGCCTTTTGCAAGAGCTGCAGCCGGAAATGGTGGGCATTGGCCCCTTCATTCCCCAGCATGACACCCCCTTGGCCAGCTGCCAGGCAGGTACGGCAGGACTTACCCTGAAACTTCTCTCCATCATACGCCTCCTGCTGCCGCAGGTGCTCCTCCCCGCCACCACCGCCCTTGGCACCATTGACCCCCAAGGCAGGGAAAAGGGTCTCCTTGCAGGTGCCAACGTGCTGATGCCCAACCTCTCCCCTGTGACAGTACGCAGGAAATACGCCCTCTATGACAACAAAATCTGCATGGGAGAAGAAGCCGCCGAATGCATCAGATGCCTGTCCAAGCGGGTAGCGGCTGCAGGCTATCATCTAGTAAAAGACCGGGGCGACCACCCCGGCTTCAAAGAAATATTCACTTCATCCTGATTATATTGACAGATATGTGCAACGCGGGAGTTCTGATAATGCAGAAGGCCGGCAAAAGGACACATTATGTTCCTGTGAGGCAGGGCTGAGAGATTAATCTAACCCCAGCTCATCCATAAAGGCTTCATCTATCCCGTGGAAAGAGGCCTTGTCAGCTTCACCGTACCACAATTTGACGAGTACCTGCGCAGAAGCTGCGGACTAAAGAAGAATTGAATACTCACCCAATACTTAAGGGGACGGCCAGCGCCGTCCCCTTTTTTCATCCCAGCGCCACATCCAGCGCCATCATAAGCGTAAAGCCAAAGGCAAAAGCCAGCACCCCTACATTGGAATGATGCCCGGAGGACATCTCAGGGATCAGCTCCTCCACCACCACATAGAGCATGGCCCCTGCCGCAAAAGCCAGCAGGTAGGGCAGCACAGGTATGACAAAACTGGCAGCCAAAATCGTCAGCAAACCTCCAATGGGCTCCACGATGCCCGAAAGCATGCCTCCCAGGAAAGCCTTGTGCCGGCTCATGCCCGCCGCCCTAAGGGGCAGGGAGATAATGGCTCCCTCAGGAAAATTCTGAATGGCGATGCCCAAAGACATCACCAAAGCTCCTCCCAGGGTAATGTCCGTTGCTCCCGACAGCCAGCCTGCCAGCACCACCCCCACTGCCATCCCCTCTGGGATATTGTGCAGAGTCACAGCCAGAAGCAGCATGGTGCTCTTGGGCAGGCTGCTTTGCGGCCCCTCCGCCTCCTCTGAGTCCAGATGCAGATGGGGAATGATGTGGTCAAGGGCCAAAAGAAAAAGCGTCCCCGCCCAAAAGCCTATCACCGCCGGCAAAAAAGCCCAATTTCCCATGGCCTCCTCTGCCTCCATGGCAGGTATTAAGAGGCTCCAGACGGAAGCTGCCACCATCACCCCTGCAGCAAAGCCCGTGAGACCTTTCTGCACCAGCGGGTCAAGCTCTTTTTTCAACACATACACCCCGGCTGCCCCCAGCGCAGTGCCTAAGAAGGGCAGCAAAAGGCCTTGCAAGACTTCCATAGATAACATGGCAACCTCCTTGCTCACAAAATTTTCCCGATACGAAATTATTCCCCCTGTGCAGGAAAAATCCTGCTTAACCTTTCCCCTCTAAATGACGATATATGATTATGGAGAAATGGATTTCCGTGGCACTTCAAAGGAGGAATGAGCCATGTCGACCTCAATCAACAATAATTTCATGCTGCGTTACAAAAACGCAGAAAACCTTGGCAAGAGCCTTGGGAAAGGCAGCAAGGAAAAAACGGGCGAAACCAAAGACCTTCTGTCCCAGTTCGGAGGCATCGCCTCTGTAGAGCTCTCCCAGGAAGGTATCGCCCTGTCCGTACAGCAGAAAAACGCCAAAGGTGAGGGTGGCGAAAACTCCGGCGGTGTAAAGCCAGGAGAAGAGAACCTCTCCCCCAAAGCCCAGGATTTTCTCTCAAGGCTACGTGAAAAATACGGTGACTACGACTTCATCATCTCTGACGATGTGGATAATCCCCTGGACCTCACCGGCGACAGTACAAAGAAATACTATGTCATTCTCTCCAGCTCCGAGCTGGAACGGATGGCAGATGACGAAAAATACGCTGACAAGGTCATGGGCCAGGTAGAAAAAGCCATCGGTGTAGCAGACAAGCTGGAAAACAGCGGCAAACTGGGTGAAGGGGTCTCCTTCAGCAAGATTGCCATTTCCATTGACGACGAAGGCAATATGAAACTCTTCGCAGAGCTGGAGCGGGCCTCCCAGGAGCAGCAAGAGCGCCTGGAAAAAGCCAAGGAGAAGAAAGAGGAGGAAGCCAAGAAAGCCGACCAGGAGAAAGAAAAGGAAAGCAAAGAAGAGGAACAGCCTCCCCTCACCCTCCAGCATTTCCGCCTGGAAGCCAACTCCGAAGATGAGCTCTGGGAAAAGATTTTGGGCATCGACTGGAGCAAGGTTACAGCTGAATAAGGAACTGTAGCGAAATAAACTAAACAAGATTGCTGAGGATAAATTCGTGTGGACAAGGATGAGGAAGGAGGCATAGCGGGCTATGCCGACTGACGAAGACGCAGATCCACGCGGATTTAGACCAGCAAGATGTTTAGGTTATAAGTCTACAGTTCCTAAGGAAGGACGGTAAATATGGGCATCAAAAAAATTGGCTTCATCGGCACAGGCATCATGGGCGCAGCCATGGCCGGGCACCTGCTGGCGGCAGGCTTCGAAGTAAGCGTCTACAACCGCACCAAGGCCAAGGCAGAGGGCCTGCTCTCCCAGGGGGCCAAATGGTGTGACAGCCCAGGCGCCTGCGCCAAAGGGCAGGATGCTGTCATCACCATCGTAGGCTATCCCAAAGACGTAGAGGAAGTGTACCTGAGCGAAAACGGCATCATTGAGAATGCCAAAGAAGGTGCCTATCTCATTGACATGACCACCTCCTCTCCCATTCTGGCGGAGCGAATTTTTGCGGCAGCCAAGGAAAAGGGCCTCCACGCCGTAGATGCCCCCGTGACCGGCGGTGATACGGGAGCCAAAAATGCCACCCTTTCCATTCTGGTGGGAGGCGACGAAAGTTCCTTTGCAGCCCTGCAGCCCGTCTTTTCTGTACTGGGCAAGAACCTGGTCTACATGGGCACTGCCGGTGCCGGGCAGAAAGCCAAGGCTTGCAACCAGATAGCCATTGCGGGCGCCCTGGCCGGTGCCTGCGAGGCCTATGCCTATGCTCAGGCATCAGGACTGGATCTGGAAAAAACCTTCCAGGCCATCTCCGCCGGAGCTGCCGGCAGCTTCCAGATGTCAAACGTGGTGCGCCGGGGACTTGATGGAAACTTTGAGCCGGGCTTCATGCTGAAACACTTCGGCAAAGACCTGGCCATCGGCACCGAAACCTCCGCCGCCTACGGCACCGCCCTGCCTATCCTTGGACAGGTGCTCGCAGAAGTGCGCCAGCTGGAACGCCAGGGCTCTGGCAATCAAGGCACCCAGGCTCTGCTGTGGTATTACGGCCTGGAGAAAAAATGAACATATAAGAGAACAAAACTCCCTCACCATTTTCACAGTGAGGGAGTTTTGTTGCCTATGCCAGTTCATCATAGTCCCTGACAACATTTGCCAAATCCGCTAGAGGCACCCGGCATTCCTTATCCGTCAGGTCATTGATTACCCTGGCCTTATCTTCCTGAACTTCAATCCTAAACACATTCCCCGCAAATTCAGCAGGCTGCTTCTGCTCCCTGCATTTTTCCAAAAAGGAGAGCATCTCTCCACCAAAATTCCTGCCCTCTGCCAGCAGGAACTCTCCCAGCAGGGCATATTCTTTGTCCTCAAAGTCAAAGATGGGAGCTTGGCTTCTCTTGTCCCTTCTAACTTTGTATCTCAGCATATCCTACTCCTTCCTGTAAATGGGATAGGCAGTGATAATCTTCTTTTGCTCGGTGAGATACATGTCTATCTCCAGATCACCGCTGTAGCCAATCCACAGATCTCCTTGGGGATTGTCCGTGTTCCCCAAGGCATCTTCGTAGGCTGCGTTGATGGCGTCCACCACTTCCTGGGGCGTCCAATCATCGGGATAGAAGGAACTAAAGCCATTCTTCTGCACCCCCTCCACCTTGACCTTGGCAGTATAGACACCGTGTTTGTCCTCCTTGGAGCGGGTGCCGGAGATAATCTCGCCCTTACTTCCCTCCACCTTGTCATAGTGATAGCCTGTAGCCTTGCCCTTCTTGTTGATAGTGCCATCGAAAATGTGCTCCAGGGCCCCCTTGGCAAAAATTTCCGTGTGCTTCAGCTTGCGGATATCCTGCATGGTATAGGAGCCTTTCTTTGACGCTGCAGATTTTCCTGCTTCGGCACTGTCCTGCTTGCCAGATGTTTTTCCTCCTTGCGCCTTGTGCCCCGCCTCTCCCTGTTGTGCCTGGGCAGCTACGGAAGCTGTGCCGGAACCAGATGCCTCCTGCCCTCCCCCGCAGCCAGCAACCAAGGCCAGCAGCAGTGCAGCTATCAGTGCCAGCAGCAGTTTTGTACACTTGCCCTTCATGCAAAGACCTCCAGCCATTCCTTCTCCTTGAAGCCTACCAGCACCTTTTCCTTGCCTACCAGAATAGGCCGCTTCACCAGCATGCCATCTGTGGCCAGGAGTTCATACTGCTCCTCCTCGCTCATCTGGGGCAGCTTGTCCTTTAAGCCCAATTCCTTATACTTCAGACCGCTGGTGTTGAAAAACCGCTTCAGGGGCAGTCCGCTTTCCTGATGCCACTTGCGCAGTTCCTCGCTGCTGGGATTTTCCTCCTTGATATCCCTCACTGTCACCTCTATGCCCTTTTCCTCCAGCCACTGCTGGGCTTTCTTGCAGGTGGTGCAGCGGGGATAGCAGACAAATAACAGCTTGCTCATAGCCATATCCTTCCTTTCCATAATCATAACTTTGTCCTATGAAGTAAGTATTTCCCTCTGCTGCCGAAAAATCCTCCCCCTGCCTTCCCATTTCTCCCCTAGCAGAGTACAATGGTAGAGATTGCAAAAATTTATAAAAGAAGGGATTACGCAAATGAAACTGAATCATCTTTGGCACAAGGGTACACTCCTGTGCCTCTCCTGCCTGCTGCTATGGGGTTGCGGCACACAGGAAAACGCCGAACGGCAGCCGGAGGCTCCGGCACAGGAAGCCAGTGCTCAGTCGGAGAAAAATAAGGAAGCTGCAGCAGAAAAAGCCCCTACCTATCTCACCGTTGCTGATGACCTGGGCAATCTGGCGCTGGATAATGCCGAGACGCCTGTCTATGACCGCTACACCCTGGCCCAGCGCAGGGAGAAGGGCCTGCCCACCGCCCTGCCTGCCATCACGCCTTACAAGCAGGGCAAAGTTGCCTACCTGACCTTTGATGATGGCCCCGATGAGAAAAACACAGCGGCAGTGCTGGACATACTGAAACAGGAAGGGGTCAAAGCCACCTTCTATGTGACGGGCAGGAATGTGAGAAACTTCCCTGACACAGCCAGACGCATCTTCGAGGAAGGACATGCCCTGGGCAACCACAGCTATGACCACGACTACAAGCGCCTCTACGCTTCTGTAGGCAACTACATCGAGGAAATGGAGCAGGCCGATGAGGCCATCTATGAACTGCTGGGGGTACGTCCCCTCATCACCCGCGCCCCCAGCGGACGCATGGGCAATTTCACCAAAGCCTACGAAGATGCCATCGCCGCCAACGGGTATGTGGAGCATGACTGGAATGTCAGCTCCGCCGACACCGCCCCTGGCAATCCCACCGCCCAGGATTTCATCGACAACATCGCCAGTCAGGCCACCACGGACAGCGTCATCATCCTCATGCACAGCTCCGGAGGCCATGAGGAAACCGTCAAGGCTGTACCTGAAATCATCCGCATCCTGCGGGAAAGAGGCTATACCTTCGGCGTAGTGACTCCCATGACCCCACAGCCCTGGTAAAAGCAATGGCTGCTGCACTTGTGATCTCTCACTTGTGCAGCAGCCATTTTTACTACAGAACTCAGTGAATCAAGCCAGTTAGGACGCAGATGAACGCTAAGTTCTATGTAAGGGCGCAGCGACGCGAAGCTAGTCCCTTTAGGGATGCGAAACACCATTTCGCACAGAGTTTTGTGCAGTCTAATCGGTACGCCCAACCCTCATTTCCATTTTTCTTTTATACATGGCATCATCTGCACGGTGGAATACATCTTTTACATCAGAATCCTTGCTTTTATCAAAATAAGACACGCCTACAGCAACAGAAGGCGCCTCCCAAGGCTTGATGTTTTCCCTAACAGCATGCCGGCTTAAATTCTCCTCAAAATCTGAAAGTAATTTGTCAGCATTTGCCAAGTCCCTGTTCCGAAGAATAACCACAAATTCATCGCCGCCTATCCTGTATACAGGAGAATGAGCAAACACCTCACATACCACATCGCAGAAATTTTTAATCAGCATGTCTCCATACTCATGACCATAAGTATCATTTATCTTTTTCAACAAATTAAGGTCCATCATAATGATGCCAAAATCATCCATAGAGCCCTTTGCTATCTTTGCGTTTATAGATTCTACGCTCTCGTCATATGCCAGTTTGTTTCTCACACCGGTAAGCGGGTCCGTATTTGCCAGTTGCCTCATGTGAGCCGTTTCTTTTTCAGCAGAAATAAGCAGCAGCATGTAGTCCTTTATATTTTCCGTCATCCGACCTATGGTATTGCTTAAAGACTCGACTTCATTGTTTATATCAAGGCTTGGTTTTTCAAAAACCAGTTTATCTGGAGAACTTACATACTTGCTCTGTTCAATATATCTGATAGCGCTCTTTTCCAGCAGTTCGATAGGATTTGTGATATTCCTCGAGGTCCAGACAAGAAATACATAAATGAATATAGCGCCAATAACAATGATGATCAAAAGTACATTAAGGGTTTTATACAGTATATCACGGTACATCTGTGTCAGGTCTATATCGACTCCCAAAATCGCATAAGGAGCCCCCATAGAATCACGCAGAGCATATAAACCACAATAGGAATGCCCCCAATAGCTTCTGCTCTCCATGAATACTATGTCTCTGGCACTCATGACATTATGATACTGATCTACTTCCTCTTTTGTATACTCGTCTTTTGTTATATCGCCAAGATACAGGTTCCCTTCTGTATTTTCATAGCGGTCATAATTGTTTTCAGCGCTCATTAGTATAAAGACATGATTCCCGCCATTCTCTTTCAAAGGCTTTATGATGTAAAGATACTGCGGATTGAAATCCTCCTTGACATCATCCATGAAAGCCATCAATTCCTTGTACTTCTGGCTTTCTACCTTCGTTTCGGCGCAATGTTTCAAGTCATCGTTATCAATATGGCCAGTCACATAAGTAATGATATTTCTTATATGAGCCTCGCTCTGCTTGAAAAAGAAATCTCTATAACTTAAATATATGCTGACACCAAGGCATAAGCACAGTACCAAGACAAAGGAAATGCATCTGATTTTAATGCTTCTTTTCAAAGGCTTGGGGATTCTATTTGCCATAACAATCACCTTCTCACTTAATATGTGATATCAAAAGCGTAGTATTTGTAGGCACCTTATCCATTATCACCCTAAGAAATTGTGCAACAAGTTGTTGCACAATTTCACTATTGCCTGATATCGCGTTGCATAATATCAGCAATAGTACGTTATTTCACCAAAGAAGGTCAACCATTTTTTTACTATACTCCCCGACCTTGCTTCAATAACTCTCATGATGTTTCGTATGTCATAAAAGGGTACATCATAGTGAAACACCTCATTTCTCCATAAATCATAATTGCACTGATGTTCAGTTTTGCTTGCTTCTATAGTAAACGTCTTTGGAAATGCCAACAAAAGCCTTCCCCTATGGGGAAGGTGGCAGTCCGAAGGACTGACGGATGAGGTGGGACGTTACAAGGCATTACACAATAACTAGATTAGGTCGCACCTCATCCGCCCCTTCGGGGCACCTTCCCAAAAGGGAAGGCTTTTTTACTGTTGCAGCAATCTTTCTATGCCTTCTCCTATGGAGAAGGTGGCAGCCCGTAGGGCTGACGGATGAGGTGCGGCCTAACCCGTATTGCCAGCACATCTTGTAACGTCCAACCTCATCCGCCCCTTCGGGGCACCTTCCCCAAAGAGGAAGGCTTTTTATTTGTCCTATCTCGTATTTTTTCACATACTCCGCTGAAGTTTTCCCAGACATCACGATTGCTAAAACGCAAGACCTCTATGCCCAGATTTTGCAAAAACTTTGTGCGTTCAACATCATAATCTTTGCCAGCATCTTCGTAGTGCTGTCCTCCGTCAATTTCAATCACCAACTTGGCAGCAGCGCAATAAAAATCTGCAACGTATATTCCAATAGGCTTCTGTCTGTGAAAAGCAGGCTGATAGCCCTTCAAAAAATCATACCAAAGGTGTCTTTCCTCTTTAGTCATATTGCGACGTAAATTTTGCGACTTAGCTTTCACGTCTTCACGATATGTAACTCTTTTCATTTCAGTCTTGCTGTTATCTCCCCCAGCACCCGGTCTGTTGCCGTGTCTTAAATGATACAACGTAACAAAATCCCCTATACTCACATAACGATGCACACGGCAGGGGGTGCAAATTTGCACACCCCGCATAACGATTTAGGGTGCATCGTTACGGGGTATCATTTATCGGTGAAGGACTTCTTCATCGCCGCTCCCGGCTTAAACGCTTCTGAAACAGTTTCTCCAACTTTAAGGTATCGGAATTGCTCTTCATCATAAATGAGCGGATTTAATTTTTCCAACACCACTTTGTCCTGTTCATTCAATATGGATTCAT
>JAGBLH010000292.1 GCA_017635515.1 Selenomonas sp. | reverse complement strand
TTTGCTACCTGTAGAAACAATGAATCTATCTCTCAAATCTGGTACTGTGTTGCTTCCCAGTGCTTTATATAATTTAGGGAAACGCCTAGTATCAAATGTCTGACCATTGCACTCCAGCCAGACGATGCTGCTGGTATTTGGGTCACTATCCTTAGGCCATATAATGACCCCTCCAACAGGGGTAACTCCTTTGATATTACCTTGCGTAGATAGTGGTATTCACTTTGCCCTGATATAATACTTGACTGCCATATTTACTGGTCGAATTTCATTTGCAGTAGGTGCTCCCCATGCGGAATCCCATCCTGTTGTCCTTGTGCCCCATGCACTTGTATTGCTATCAGAAGTTTCATCTAAAGATTGATATTCTTGGTCGAAAAATCTTATTCTTGAGTTCAGACTGTATCCACTTTCAGCACTTCCAGAGACAGTATATTCCATGTATGGAACTTTCATCCAATCCCTTATGCCACCTGAATCGCCTTGTCCCAGATCATAATCTGACCAAGGTGAGCCGTATTTACTCAAACCACTTTCCTTTACAAAATTTCCGCTTATTGTAGAATTTATTCCATTTGGAGTGGTAAACTGAAACGGTCCGGCAATTCCCCAAAGCCTTCTCATACCATCTCCTTGTATGCTCCCTACAGATCCTGCTGAATATGTCGTAGATTCAGATGAAAATTGTCCATTGTTTTGTTTAAATTCTTGACTGCCAGCCCCTCGCAAGAACATGCCTTGGAAATTAGGAACTTTGTTGCTCCCCAGAACCTTATAGAGTTTCTTGTACTTATTGGTATCATAGCTCTGGCCATTGCACTCCAGCCAAACAATGCTACTGGTATTGGGGTCACTATCCTTAGGCCATATAATGACCCCTCCAACAGGGGTAACTCCCTTGACACTACCTTGCGTAGATAGTGGTATTCACTTTGCCCTGATATAATACTTGACTGCCATATTTACTGGCCGAATTTCATTTGCAGTAGGTGCTCCCTTTGAAGAGTCCCAACCGATGGTGTGCCCCTGCCAACCATTAGCATCATATGGAAGTGTATCATAATCAATATTTCTGGTAGTAGATGATAGCCAATAACCACTATCAGGGCTTCCTGATAGTCTATATTCTGTGTATGGGATACTGATGTAATGCTGAAAACGAGGGTCAGACGAGCCTCTACCTAATTCGTATTTGGCATAAGCGGGATAATCAGTGACATACTGCATCAAGACGAAATTTCCATCAATTACTGTCATAGCCCCACCAGCAGCGGTATACATAACCGGTCCTGTCATGCCATACAACCTTCTCATTCCGTCACCTTGTATGCTCCCTATAGTTCCTGCCGAATAAGTAGTTGAGCTTGAAGACAAGCTTCCGTTATCTTGACTGAACGATTGGCTGCCAGATCCCCGCAGAAACATGCCCTGGAAATTAGGAACTTTGTTACTACCCAGAGCCTTGTAGAGCTTCTTGTACTTATTGGTATCGTAGCTCTGGCCATTGCATTCCAGCCAGACAATGCTGCTGGTGTTTGGATCACTATCCTTGGGCCATATAATGACTCCTCCAACAGGGGTAACTCCCTTGACACTACCTTGCGTAGATAGTGGTACTGTTATGGTGGCCCTGGGGATAGCACTTGTACCGTCTGAGGTCTTGTAGACACTCACTACCACGTTTTGGATCTTATTATCAGGATCGCCGCCGATATTTGTTATAGTCTCCCCCAAGGTTGCCGTAGACTTCCATTTAGCTCCCTCTGTATTCCCTAGAAACTTGGTCATATTCCTGGCATTGCTGGCTTTATCATCACTTGAACTCTTCCCCGCCGGGTATCTTGGGGTTCTTGACGGCTCATCATCATCTCGGTTGTCATCCACCACGGCCTCATACCCAAGCTGCTTCAGGTATTGTGCTTCAAGCTCCGCATAGTTCTTGGCTTGAGTGGCATCAGTTGAGGCTGCCAGCTGGGAGAACTGCACCGAGTTCACTGCCGCCAGGCCATAAGAAGCCATAGCCATGAGCAGCAGGGCCAGAAAGGCTTCCAGCAGCACTACGCCCTTTGCTTTCTTCTTCACCATAATCTACACCTCATCTTATATCAAAGTGCAAGCATCAAGCCCTGCTTCTTTGATGTGCTTCTTATCGCTATCATCCCTGGTAAGAACCATCAGCCAGGATTGGTCTACGTTATATATCCCGTCCGGGCTGTACGGAAGATCGAATTCCGCATCCGCATCACTGGCCAGGACACAGATTTTCTCATTCTTCCTCCCCACTATGCGGCACGGAATGGGCACTCCATCCTTTAGCTCAGGGTCGGTCATCCATGTTGCTTTTATATACCTATTGACTTCCTTTGCCCAAGAAGACTCAATGCGCTTGGGGTATTCATACTCAAAAATTGTCTCTGCCACAATCTTCTCCACATATTCATTGAACCCCGTATATGAGCCAAGGCATACAGGCATCAAAGAATGTGAGGCAACCTCCTCGCAAATATCATCATATTCCATTCCTGCTTTATGAAGCTGCTTCACAGCATATTTGTCATACCGTCTAAGCGAATTCATTGAAGGAAGTGCAAATGGACAGATGCCTAAGATGATATTCTTTATTGTCTTGTCATCTGTATCCATCATAAGAGTATTGCCGCTGTTTCTCATCATTGTTACATGCCTGAAAAACTTCCGAGCGTATTCAAAGATATCTTTTTCGTATTGATCGGGCAGGATATTGCCCTCGGAATACATGAGCTTTGCCATGTAGGGAGAAGCATCACGCAATACCAGGCTGCCTGTCTCCGGGCTTTTCAAGTCATATTTCATGATCATGAGATTGCAAGCTATTGTCCTGTCCTTTATGATGTCATTTTTCCCCAAAGATAAATTCTTGCTTGTGATCCTATAAAAGAACTTGAAACAGTCTCTTTGAGCCTTGATATATGCATCCTCGCTCATCTCATAATAATGATCTTGGGTTGAAAATTTTTTCACACCACCATAAGAATGCGGTTCCAGTAATTTTTTGCCCAATTTTGAATCATATGTCAAATCAGTTGAAAGCCCCTTCCAGACTCCGCTTCGTTTAATATAGATCAGTTCCATCGAAGGCTCCTCAATCCTCATGTATTAAGAAAGGGGGCATAGCCCCCTTTCTCTATCCCCTATGCTGCCAGGCTATCCTTTATGCACAAGACTTACTTGTTGTCACCACCGATATAGACTCTGATTTCATCTTTAGCCTGATCGCTGCCACACTTGCTGTAGATTTCGTTGGTAGTGCTGTCATAGTGATACTGATCGCCCCACAGATCCTTGGCTCCATTCGCTATAGTCCAGCGACCATCTGTACCATTCTTGCTGTTCGGCTCAAGGAACGGGCCATGGATATTATTGTCTACCGACATATTGGCTGGCAATGTCTTGAACAGTTCCGTGAAGCCATCCGAGAAAGTGACCTTCTTCTGAAGGACAAACGCCTTGTACTGTACGGCAGCAGTGCGGATCTGCTCTATCTCCTGATTGGTTGTCGTTCTCTTGGCAGCATCCGTGTCCACCAAAGCGCTGATGGCTATAGCAGCCAGGATTGCAATCACGATGATGTAGAAAGCTGTCTCCATCGTAAGTATTGCGCCACGCACCTTGGAAGGCATCCAGCCCAGCTTCAGCCTCGACCTGTTGGGAATCCTGCCACTGCCTACGGTTTCTAAAGCAACCTGATTCAAATTATCCATTTCTTACCTCCAAATCTGGTTCTATTAGAACCACTTTCACCTGTTTACGACCTCATATTCAGTATATAAAAGAAAAACCTTGGCAACTTACAACTTTTTTGCTCATAAGCCGTGGTAGGCTATGCTGTTGGCAGGGAGATTGTTGGCCTGGCCTATGGTTATAGATACCGTAGTCCCCTTGGTGCTGGTGGTGCAGAACACCACAAACCCAACATTGCCATCAGCTTCATTGGTGTCGTAGACATAGCCGTAGGCCTTCCCCCAAGGGTCTTTGTTGTTGTTTGGCAAGGAAGCAATCCACGGGCCTTTCTTTGTAGCAGCATCCATTTTGGTGAGCTGGGAAAGAGATGATGGGTACTTCTTCATGTCATAGTGGTAATGGCTTACTGCCCCGCCTATGGTTGTGACATCAGTGATTGCCACTTGAATCTTGGCTTCATCCATGGTCGGCTGATAATTGCTGAACATATAGCCAGCAATCAAAGCAACAGCCAATATGAAGAATGCCACTTCGATAGTGAACACAGCGCCTTTGACCTTTTTTCTCATCAGTACCCCATCCCCTTGCTGAATTCAGAAAGCCTGTTCGGAAGAGTCTGGAGAGGCCATTCTACCACTAGGAAGAACAGGATGAGGGATGCATAGATAGGCACTAAGATGGTTGCCGATACCTTATCGCCTATGGATTCCGTAGCCAGCTCCAATTCATCATGGTAAGTTTCGGCCTCATCTTTCATGATTTCTGGTGTGCGGCTGGTCTCGATGCCTGTCTCCAGCATTGAGAACAGTCCCCTGTTCAGGACATGCTCATAATCTGCCCGCCTTATGGCTTCAGGCATCGAATCGCCTTTGTCCATGTACACTATAGCCTTCGTCAGCACTTCCTTCATGTACACATTATTTATAGCCAGGGCTGTATATCTGACTGCTTCCTTGGAAGTAAGGTTGGCCCCCATGCAGATGTAGAGCACTTCACAGAAAGTATAATGTATGCGGTAATAGGCTATATCCTTGTAAAAAGGAACCCGAAGCGAGAGAAGCGACCAATTGACAGGATTCTTTTCCTTGTATGTCTTGATGGATATGTATCCTGCCGCTATTGTCAGGGGTATGATCCACCAGAAGACCGAGAAGAACTCACCTATCTGAAGAGTGACCCTCGTCAGCAATGGAAGCTCCATATTGATATTGCTGAAAGCATCCGATATCTTGGGTATCAGGTAGTAGATAGCGAACATGAATGCCCCGAAAAGGAGCACCAGTGAAATCTTTGGCATCAGAGTTGCCGATGCAATCTTCCTCTCCACATTTATCTCTTCCTTGAGCTGCTCTATGATTTTTTCCAGGAAGCTGTCCAGATGGCTGGTAGATTCACCGACCTTGATGAACTCGATCACAAAGCGTGGAAACACATCCGGATGCTTCTCCAAAGCCGGAGCAAAATCTGAACCTGCCTTGACATTTTTCAGAATATCTATGGCAGTGTCTTTCATCTGCTTATTCTCAGTTGTCCTGATGTACTCCTCAAGGCAATCCTTCAGCTGTCTGCTGGCCCTGTGATGCCTGTAGATTATCTTGCAGAAGTTCATTATATCGACCTTGCTGATTTTTCTTTCGATTATATCCATGCCTTTCACCACCGTTCCTGTCAGTCCTTGCCTATCCGGTTGATAACATCACCAATTTCAGCCTGGCCATCCTTGACCAGGACCAGCCCCTTCTCCCACATGGATTTGAAACCATATGACTTCAAGAGTTTCTTGACACTATGGAAATCATTCTGGTGCAGCAGAGCATCACGGATCACATCATCAAAGACGATATACTCTGGCACAGCCAGCCTCTGGAGCACCCCGGAACGGCAATGCGGATTCGTGCAATGCCCCCAGGTAGATGGATGGCTGCGTTCCCGGAGAGTGTTCACGCCTCCCGCAGGAGCCAGATACTCTATCTCTTCCTCTGTAAGGATTGCCTTTTCCTGCTCCGTCAGGACATGGGGCTGGGAGCAATCAGGGCAAAGGATGGGAACCAACCTTTGGCAGAGGATGAACCTAAGCTCAGACAAGATAGCGAAAGGATTGACACCGAGATTCAAAAGTCTCAGGATAGCCTTGTTGCAGTTGCCAGCATGGAGGGTTGAAAGCATCTTGAGACCCGTCTGCGATGCCCTCATGGCAGCTTCTGCCTCCACATTGTTGCGGATTTCGCCAAACAGTATGACATCAGGATCTGAGCGCAGGGCTGAATCCAGGATTTTAAGAGCAGTCAGATTGGTAGCCTCGTCATCAGTTTCCCTGACCTGGACCTGGGTATACCTTTCGTCAGCTATCTCGATAGGATTCTCGATAGTATACACATGGAGCACACTGCTCCTCGACTGGGCAAGATTCCACAGATAATCAATGTAGGCATACAGGGAAGTAGTCTTGCCTGTGCCCACCGGCCCGACATTAAGGAACATCCCCGAAGAACTCTTGAAGAGCACATTCTGGATGGTTTCCAAATCCTTGCCGAAAAAAAGCTTGTCAAGAGATACACGTTTATTGACCTGAGGCATCAAACGCACATCCAGCTTCTGCACCAAATCGCTGGCGCTGCCCACAGGGACCGTGGACAGGCGGCAGCGGACAGTAGTCGCGCCATGCTGTATCCTGAAGGAGCCATTGTTGGGCATGAGCTTATTGGCAGAATCCGCATTGGAAGACTCGTCCTTGCCCTTGATGACATTTGCCAGCATATCGCCGTCTTCTGCAATGAAATCAAAGTTGTGGGTCATGTCCCTCAGATCGCCGTTGACCCTCATCCATACATATATGCCCTTGCTGAACGGCTTTATATGTATATCTGAGGCATCTTCCTCCATGCCCTGGGCCAGTATCTCATCAGCCTTGCGCTGCAAGGGGGAATTGTCTATATCACCAGTATTTGCTCTCCCTGCTCCCCTGCGGCTCTGAGCATAAATCGAAATATCGTAGTATTTTTCAAGGGCATAGCGTATATTTTCTTCACTGGTAAGCAAAAGCTCGACAGGACGGCCCAGGAATTCCTCCAGGAGACCCTGATTCTGAAGCGCATTGCCAGAGTCCTCAGCTACCAGCACCAGCCTGTCACCATTGATACCTACTGGAACCACATTGAACCTTGAAGCGAAATCAGCCGTGATGCTGCCGATGAGGTCAGGAGGAAGATTTTCTTCCACTAGGTTCTTTTCATAATATTGCCCGGAGCCTTTCAGCTCACTGAGAATCATGTCCCCCACGCTGAAATCCAGATTCATAGGCTGCCTGTCCATCAATACTCCACCTTTCTCGCCACTTCTCTGGCATCAATGCCGTCATCCATGATGAAGGGAGTGAGCATGATATAGACCTCCGCATAAGACTTGCTGCGGTTATGGAACTTGAACAGCTCTCCCAGGATAGGCAGGTTCATGAGGCCGGGAATGCCCGAAAGATTGTCAAGGTCAGTGACACTCATGAGACCGCCGATAACCAGGCTCTGCCCGTTCTTGACATGAGCCACAGTGTTGATCTGCCTGGTGGCAATCTGCGGAGCACGGGTCGAGCCTTGAGTGACATACTGCACAATATTGGAAACCTCTGCGGAAATCTTCAGAGATATATCCCCGGATTTAGCATTTATGACTGGAGTCACTTCAAGATTCGTGCCGACATCCTTGTACTCCACCGACACGTTTGTGCTGGTAGCAGTAGATGTAGTGCTCATGATGGGAACCTGATCGCCAAATTTAACCTTGGCAGGTTCGCCGTTTCTCGACAGGACTATGGGCCGACTGATTACCTTGCCCTTGGAGAGCGCCCTCTCAGCCTGAAGCGTAGCGCCAAAAGTAAGCTTTGGCAGCCATGGGCCATGCAGAGATTCGCTGGTGGCGTTTTCATTGCCCGTATGAGTGTAAGTAGGAAGCTGGTACGTCAAGCCAAGATTGAGATTCTTTCCATGAGTTATCTCAATGAGCTGGGCCGCCAGAAGGCACTGCAATACCGGCTTGTCAATCAGCTTGACACGTTTTTTTGCCTCGCTTATCTGATAGGGAGTGCCCGTGATGGAGATCGTGCCGGATTCGCTGTTGACATAGATATTCTTGTCATCTATGCCCAGGGACATGAATTCCTGCTTCATCTTGTCTTTGTCAGCATACTCTACTTCCATCACTGCGCTCTGGAGCATCTTGTCATTGACAGTGATGATGATATTGTTGCCCTCAACCATCCAGTTCAGATTGAAGGCACGGGCTAGGTAGTCAAGGGCTTCATTGACAGTCACTTTGTCAAGCTTGGCATACACCTTGTCATTTATCGCCCCGTTGACCACTATGCCTTTGTGGGCAATGCTCCCAAGCGCATAAAGGCTTTGAGCTATAGGTGTGCCCTGCCAGTTGAAGCTGTATCTCCCCTCGCCAATTGGTGGTTTGTATTGAGATTCATTAGGTTCCAAAGCGCCGCCTGCTTGCTCAGGATCATATACGCTGACCAACTCTTCCAGATCAGGATTTTGCTCGATATACTCCTTGGCTTTCACAAGGAACCTTGAATACTTATTTTCTGGGATTTTGGCACTGTTTATGATATTCCTTATCTTGTTCAGGAAATCGCTGGGGCCATTGCCCGGCACTTCCCCAGCAGCTTCCTCGACCACATTATCAGCTTCAGCCAGTGTCTTGTTCTGCCTGACAACATCCTCATTCTTGCTCTTCTGGCTGGCCTGATACTCCTCATAAAGGGATGTGCTTTTCGCCTCCGACCTCGGCAGATCGCCAGCTATTCCCCCAAAGACCAGCCCACCCATCAAAGCGCCGACAACTGCTTTCTTTAGCTTTCCATTACTCAAAACAATCACTCCCTAATCTCATTGCTTCATCTTGATCTGCTTGCCGTTGTCAAAGGTTATCCCGTCACCGCCGATATAAGCAATCCTGCCATCATGATAGGTTTCTCCTACAGAGACCACCGTGCCATCCCCCATGATAGCCACATTATCTTCAGGATTGCTTCCGGTTATCACCCCTTGGACAGAAGCAGGGCTTCCCCCCCCCTGCGCATTCATATCATTCGGAAGGGGAATGCTTGCCGGAGGTGGTGCAGATATCTCAGGACGGGGAACAGATGGGATTGCTGGCATAGCTTTTGCAGAAACGGGAATAGACCTCACCTCGCCAGGAATAACTGGCGTTGTGCCATTGACTGAACCAGGCGTGGCAGAGAGCATTTTGTTGGCTTCCACAAAGGGATTTTCCATGCCCCCTGCTGCATTCGGCAAGGCAGCAACCTGCATAGGATTGTCAGGCGTTCTCTGGACAGGCTGGGCATTCCTGTCAGCATAGCCAGAGTCCTCTGCAAGGTTCTCCACGCTGATAGGAGGGCTTTGCGGCCTGGATGGCTTGTCAAAATCTCCACGGAAGAACTTGATGCCCGTATATGTCACCCCAACCAGCAGGACCGTCACCACGCCAAGGAAAGCAAACTTCGGCACGCCCTCAAGATCATTTATCCTGCTGAGAAGCCCAGGCTGTTCGGCAGATGCTTCTTCCACAGCATCCTCTGTATCTTCAATCGGCTCGTCAGCATAATCCTCACTTCTGTCAGCCGATTTTCTTCTGAATTTCCTAAAAAGGTCTGGCAGGATTCCCTCGAACCTGCTGGGGGACGATTCCTTCTCAAGTTTAGGCATTTCACCATTGTACCTGTCCCCCGCCGTATCTTCATATTCATCATCCCTGTACATATCATCCAGGTCATCAATATTTTCGCCCTTCTTGGGGAAAAGTCGTTTCAAAAATTCAAGCATTCATTTTCCCTCCTTCCTTTCATCTGGTGTAGATCCTGTAATTGATGTTCGTTTTGATCTTGCCATTCTCTGGTGACATATCGACTTCCATCAGATTCATGAGAGCATCCCTATCCCCAAAATTCTGCAAGAATCTCATGGTATTCTCATAGCTGCCCTCAAAAGACACATTGAAGGATTGATACGACACGCCCTGATTGCTGTTTCTGGCCTGATTGAAGTTCTCAGCCTTGTAATCCTGCATCTTCAGATTGCAAGCCTGGATTGCCAACAGAACATCTGCTTGTATATGGTCCACCTTATCCATCGTGACAGGTTTATACGGCTGTGAGTTCAGCTGTGCATTTTTCTGCTGATATTTTGCTATGTCTCTCTTCATCTGCTCTATCTGGTCTTTTATCTGCAAAGACTCATGATAATTATAGATAGCCCTACCAGCCATAGATACAGATGCAAATCCCAGCAGGACAACAATTATTGTC
>JAGBLH010000291.1 GCA_017635515.1 Selenomonas sp. | reverse complement strand
TGATGCTTGACAGATGTCATATGCCTTAGTAAAGTAGAAGTGACAAACGTAACCTAGGGGGGAGTATTTTTGGGAAACTGGTTCAAGAGTCTCCAGAAGATCGGCAAGGCGCTCATGCTGCCCATTGCCGTACTGCCGGCGGCGGCTCTGCTGCTGCGCCTGGGGGCTCCTGATGTGCTTGACATACCGTTTATCACGAAGGGCGGCGGGGCAGTCTTTGACAACCTGCCCTTGATTTTCTCCATCGGCATTGCCGTGGGGCTTTCCAAGGACGGCAGCGGCGCGGCGGGCTTGGCGGGCGGCATCGGCTATCTGGTGCTGGTGGAGGCCTTGGGAGCCATTGACTCCAGCCTCGATATGGGCGTGCTGGCGGGCATCGTCTCCGGCCTAGAAGCCGGTTATCTCTACAACCGCTTCCACCAGATCAGGCTGCCAGAGTTCCTGGGCTTTTTCGGCGGCAGCCGTTTCGTGCCCATTGTGACAGCGGCCTCCTCCATCCTGCTGGCGGTGCTTTTTGGTGCCATCTGGGGTCCCTGCCAGGCTGTGATACAGGGCATCGGCGAATGGATCATTGGCGCGGGCGCCATCGGTACCTTTGTCTATGGCGTGCTGAACCGCCTGCTGATTCCCATGGGGCTGCACCATATCCTCAACAGCTTTATCTGGTTCCTCTTCGGGGAGTACACCACCCCCGCAGGCGTGGTGGCCACAGGCGATCTGAACCGCTTCTTTGCAGGCGATCCACATGCTGGCATGTTCATGGCAGGCTTCTTCATCATGATGATGTTCGGCATGCCTGCGGTGGCTCTGGCCATGTATTATGCGGCTCCGATGGATAAGCGTCCCCAGATTGCGGGGCTGCTGGCTTCGGTGGCGTTTACGTCTTTCCTTACGGGCATCACGGAGCCTGTTGAGTTCATGTTCATGTTCATCTCCCCGGTGCTCTTCGGCCTCCATGCGGTGCTGACAGGCCTTGCCATGGCAACGGCCTGCAGTTTTGGCATCTTGCATGGCTTTGGCTTTTCGGCGGGCTTCATAGATTACATTTTGAATTACGGTCTGGCTACCAAGCCTCTCTTTATCCTGCCCCTCGGGCTGGTGTTCGGGGTGCTTTATTACGTCACCTTCAGCTGGGTCATCAGGCATTACGACCTGCCCACCATAGGACGCTATGAGGACGAGGAAGGGAAAACTTCCGCGGAAGTGCCTGCTGAAAAGGCAGCAGCGGAAATGGAGGAGAGCCACCATGCCCTTCAGGTAGTCAGTGCCTTGGGAGGCTTTGATAATCTACTCAGCATAGATAACTGCGCTACCCGCCTCAGGCTGGAAGTGGCTGACCTTGCCCTGGTGGACGAGCAGGCACTGAAGGCCCTGGGGGCCAGGGGAGTTTTCCGGGCTGGGAAGAATCTGCAGGTGGTGATTGGCACCCGGGTGGAATTTCTGGCAGAAGAAATGCGGCGTTTGAAGAATAGCTAAGATGTATATGACTGAATGTGTATGTATGGGCAGGAGGTATGGTAATGTTAGCGATTGTGAATGGCAGGCTGATCCTGCCGGATGAGAGGGCCGGGGGACATTTTGAGGCTATCTCGGGGCTGGCTCTGCTGATAGAGGACGGGCGCATCAAGGATGTCATGCCGGAGGTGCGGCTGCGGGCGGACTATGGCAGCTGTCCCGTTTGGGATGCGGGGGGGCGCTTTGTTTCCCCAGGTTTCATCAATATCCACATCCACGGCTGCTTCGGGGCAGATGCCATGGACAAGGAGCCTGAGGCCATCAAGACCATGTGCCAGAAGCTGCCCACACACGGGGTGACTTCTTTCCTGCCCACCACCATCACCGCCTCCATGGAGGATATACATGGGGCTTTGGGCAGGGTGCGGGAGTTCATGAAGAATCCCTGGCTGGCCTGCGGAGCAGAAGTGCTGGGTGCAAACATGGAAGGGCCTTTCATCAGCCCTGACTACAGAGGGTGCCATCTGGCCCGGCATGTGATTGCGCCTGCTTTCTCACAGGTGGAGCCCTATGCTGATGTGGTGAAATTTGTCACCGTGGCTCCTGAGGAACTGGGGGGCGACTATAGTTTCATAGATAAATGCCGGGAAGCGGGCATCATCGTCTCCATCGGCCACAGCGGCGCCATCTATGAGGAGGCAGTGGAGGCTATCCAGCATGGCATGACCCATGCCACCCATCTCTTCAACGCCATGAGTCCTATGTATCACCGCGAGCCGGGCGTAGTGGGGGCGGTGGTTGATGCGGAAGACACCGTGGCGGAGCTTATCGCTGACGATGTCCATTGCCACCCTGTTGCCCAGCGCCTTGCCTATCGCCTGATGGGGGACAAGCTGGTGCTCATCACTGATTCCTGCCGTGCCTGCGGGCTGGGGGACGGTGTCTCCGAGCTGGGCGGCCAGCAGATTTTCGTGGAAGGGGGCCTTGCCACCCTCGCTGATGGCACCATCGCCGCCAGCGTGGCCTCCATGGATGTGGTAGTGAGAAACTTTGCCCGCAATACGGGTCTTTCCCTGCCCCGTACGGTGGAACTTGCCACCAGGGTGCCTGCCAAGGAACTGGGGTGCCTGGCACAGCGGGGAACCCTGGAGCCGGGGAGCCTGGCCAATATCACGGTATTTGACAGCGATGTGAATATCTATGCCACCTTCGTCAGAGGGCAGCAGTGCTACGGCATTTGAATATGCAAAAGAAAAGGGAGCAGGGAAACCTGCTCCTTTTAGGTTATGTTGACACTGTTGACGCCTGGTATCTTTCTCAGCACCTCGATGATTTCGGCAGTCTGCATGCCTTTGTGATTGAAGACATCAAGCTCGACATAAAGGTGCCGTGTCTCTCCGTCCTCCGCCTCATCTTCGTCACCCTTGACCTTTATGCCTTTGACCTTGAACTGCATTTTATCAATGCACTTGTTGATTTGCATGAGCTGCCCCGGCTTGTCGATGGTGTGGATGATGAGGGAGAGGCGTTTTTCGTGGTCCACCCAGTCATCCAGCCGGGAGAGCCTGTCCAGGGCGATGAAGACCAAGAGTCCTGTGAAAATGGCTCCCACATAGAAGCCACCACCGATGGCCAGGCCTACCCCTGCCACTACCCAGAGGCAGGCGGCGGTGGTGAGGCCCGTGACGGTGAGGCCCTCCTTCATGATGGCGCCTGCGCCCAGGAAGCCGATGCCGCTGACCACCTGTGCTGCCAGACGGGCCGGGTCGGCATTGGTCTTGCCCTCTACCTGCTGGTACATATCCTGGGAGAGCAACATGATGAGACAGGAACCCAGGCAGACCAGTATATTGGTCCTGAGGCCTGCCGACTTCCGCCGCGACTGCCGCTCATAACCAATCACGCCGCCCATGATACAGGAAAGAAAAAGCCGGAAGCAAAGTTCCCAGTCAGAAATCATAGCGCTAACCTCCTCAAAGTTCCTATTGCTATTATGAGAATTTTTCCATATAAATTCGATTTTTCCTGCCTGCGTTCAATAAAAAAGCCTTCCCCTGAGGGGAAGGCTGGACTTCTGATATATTACTTGCTCATCTCGTCCCATTTCTCTTCGAGTTCGCGGACGATGCGGGCATGCTCTTTCTCAGTGAGCGTAACCTTGGCTCTGTAGATGAAAGCAGCCAGGGCAATGAGAACCAGGGGAGCGGCGAACATGACCAGCTGGAAGTTACGGAGGCTATCAGCAGTGATGCTGTCGGCGGTAGCGCCTGCGGTCATGCCTACCCAGACAGCGGTAAGGCCTACGATGCCGCTGGTGATAGCGCCGGAGAGTTTGTCAATCAGAGGACGGACGCAGAGCACCAAGGCTTCATCGCGGTGGCCCAGCTTCAGCTGGCCGTACTCAACGGTATCAGTGATGGTCATGAGCACCACCAGGAAGATCAGGGGCTGGGGCAGGCTGAAGATGCCGGCACCGGCGAGAGCCATAGCCACATTCTTGCCGGACATAGCATAGCAGACAACGCCCAGCAGCATGATGGCAATGGAAGCGAAGAACAGCTTGCGGCGGCTGTATTTAGTAGTCAGGATGGGGAACAGGGCCACGGCAGCCAGGCCGATGACTACATTGATGACACCAAGAATGGAGAATTCAGAGTTATCACCGATGACATAGGTGAAGTAATAGAGGTTGAAGTTGTTGATGATGTTCTGGCCCAGACCGAAGATGAGGTAGGCAATAGCCACCCACAGCAACTGGTCATTCTTCAGGAGAATCTTGAAAACATCTTTGAAAGAAGTCTGGGTTTTGTTCTCACGGAGATTGGATTTCTGCTCCTTGGTGAAGAGGCCCAGGATGATGGCACCTAAAGTTGCGATGCCGCCGCCGATGCAGGCGAAAGCGAACCAGCCAGTGGGGTCGCCGGCGCCGCCGTTGGCATCATGGGAGAAGAACATGACCACGGGGATGACCATGATGGTCACCAGTTGGCCGCCGAAAACAGAACCGATACGGGCAAAGGTAGCGGTAATCTCGCGCTCATGGGAATCGAAGGACAGTGCCGGGATCATGGACCAGATAGCCACGTCCTTGGCGGAGTAGAACACGTCCATGATGAAGTAGATGATGGCGAAGAGAATCAGATAGGTGACGGGGGAGCTGATAGCCAGGCCGCCCATGTCGGTGAAGAGGAAAGCCAGAGTGATGGCGGCTACGAAAGCGCCCACGATGACCCAGGGCTTGAACTTGCCCCAGCGGGTTTCCGTCTTGTCTATGATATTGCCGATGAAGGGGTCAATGAAAAGCTCGCCGATGCGCAGCACCAGAATGATGGTGGTGACAATGCCGATCATGTAGGCATCATAGCTGGGATTGTCAGAGTGGAACAGGTTGCTGGTGACAAAGATCATGAAGTAGGTGCCCAGCATAGCGTAGAAGACATCATGTCCGAAGGTGCCGCAGGCATAAGCCACACGGGGCCAGAAGTTGCTTTTGTTCTCGTTCATGGTTGATTCCTCCAAAACTGCGGTATTATCCATGCTCAAAGTTTTACTTTTTCAATGTAGGCAAGGATTGCATCGGCAATCTTATCCAGAGGCTCGTGGCTGGTGTTGACCACCAGGTCGTAGTTGGCGCCATCGCCCCAGGTGCGGCCCGTGTAGTAGTCGTAGTAGCGGGCGCGCTTCTCGTTCTCCTTGTTCAGCTCCTTGAGGCTCTTGCCATCGTAGACTTCCTTGCCGCGCTTCTCGCGGAAATCGTCATCAGCGCAGACAAAGATGGAGAAATGATTGGGGTCATTGCGGAGCACATAGTCGCCGCAGCGGCCCAGGATCACGCAGGAGCCGTCCTTGGCCAGTTTCTTGATAGCGGAAGATTCGGAGAGGAACATGCCGTGGGAACTTTCTCCCATGTGGGTGCCGAAGGAATGGAAGGGAACGAAGCTCATGGAAAGAGGCTTCACCTGATTCTCCATCTGCAGCAGTTCTTCCTCGCTGAGGTCGTTGATGCCCAGCTTGGCGGCGGCGATATGGACAATCTGCCTGTCGTAGAGCTTCACGCTGAGCTTATCCGCAAGTATCTGCGCCAGCTCCCTGCCGCCTGCACCATACTGGCGGCTGACGGTGAGCACAAGATTCTCCTTCATGATACTACCTCCTGATTTCGTAAACGTTTTCATTTTCTTGCCATTATAAAGGGGACGAATCCCCCTCATAAAGACAACCATACCATAATTACAGGGTGAAAAATATATTTTTCCTTGAATCGTTCGTGTTTATTACAGTAAACGATTTCTTTACTCTTATTATACACGATTTCCTCCGATATGCAATATGCTTCGTAAAAGAAAATAAATTCTGACATATTTTACAGTCTGCCCGGGCGTATATAGATTATGGGGCTGAGATGACACCATATATAGTGAAAAATAAATTTTCATTCTTTTTATATTAAGATAAATATTTGACATCTGTACACAGTTACACTTTTGTGGTATAATAAAAGCGCCGCGAAGTAGCATCTAAAAGTAAATGTTGGTAACATACTGTGGGGGGATTCGGTATGGCAATCAAGAACATTGAAATGGACCGTCGTGACAGCGCAAGTTATCGCAAGATGTTGAAACGAGGAGGTTTCCTGTCAGCAAGCTACCTGTCCGTCAGCGGCTTTGACGTGGCTTCGCTCAAGAAGCTGGCCCTAGCAGGAGAGCTTGATGCCGTTCGTTGTGCTATTGGCAAATCTACCCGCTGGTATTATCGGGAGAATCAGGCGGAAAACGCGCACCTGCGCGGCCTGGCCTGAGGATTTATTTATTGCGGCATATTTGGGACCGGTTCGCCGGTCCTTTTTTTGCGTCCTTATTGGCAAAGGCTTGGGGGTGGCGGTATACTTATGATGTGAGGAAATAAGAGCAATGGAGGTGGCGGGGATGCAGCAGCAAAGGAAGCCTATGCCTGTGGGCGTAGAGGATTTTAAGAGACTGGTGGCGGATGGCTATTATTTTGTTGACAAGACGAGATTTATCAAGGAGCTTATGGACAACAAGGGGATAGTGACACTTATAACTCGTCCTCGACGCTTTGGCAAGACTCTGACGCTGTCCATGCTGAAATACTTCTTTGACATAGAGGATGCGGCAGAGAACCGCCAGCTTTTTGAAGGGCTGGATATCGACAGGGCTGGAGTGGCATGTATGGGGGAACAGGGCACACGGCCAGTTGTGTTTCTTACCTTGAAGGAAGTTTGCGCAGGAAGTCAGGCTGTGATGATGGAACTCTTTAGGAGAACACTGCAGGGGCTTTATCAGAGCTACGCATACCTTCTCTCCAGTGAACGGCTTACAGAAGAAGACAAAAAGTATTTTCGGCATGTGACAGAACTTAGTGGCAATGAAGCAGAACTGCGTTTGTCGTTATTATCGCTGATGCAATGGCTGGAAAAGCACCATGGCAAGAAGCCCGTTCTCTTGCTTGACGAATACGATGCACCTATTCTCTCTGCCTGGGAAGAGGGGTATTACAAGGAGTGCATTGACTTCATGCGGGGGATGCTGGGGTCTGCCCTCAAGACGAACTCTTCATTAGCGTTTGCTGTCCTGACGGGGGTTACCCGTATTTCCAAGGAAAGTATTTTTAGCGGGCTGAACAACCTGAAAGTTTGCGGCGTTTTGTCAGATATTTATGCTGATACCTTTGGCTTTACCCAGCAGGAAACGGCAAGGCTCATGGAAGATTGCGGTGTGGGGGACAGCCTGCCGGAAATGAAGCAATGGTATGATGGCTATCGGTTTGGGCAGGTGGAAATATACAACCCTTGGTCGGTTATCAACTTTGTTAGTAATGGTTGCAAATTTCAGCCTTATTGGCTTAATGTCTCGGGCAACAGTATTCTCCATGTGCTTCTGGAGCAGGTGGACTCAGACCGGCGCTGTGAGCTGGAAGGGCTTATGCAGGGGATTCCAGTGGAAGCTTCTATTGATGAGGGGATTATCCATGCGGATATCCACGATAGCAGCAATGCCCTTTATATGATGATGCTTACCACGGGTTATCTGAAGGCTGTGGAAACTTATTGGGATCCCAAGGGAGAGGAACTTCCCTACTGCAAGCTGCTCATTCCCAACCGGGAAATCCGTATGATTTACCAAAAGGAAATCCTTGGGTGGTTGGCTACCAGATCTGATACAATACAGCTTCGCCGCATGCTCAGGGCCATGGTGTCCGGGGATGCGGGAACCTTTCAAGATCGTTTGCAGAAAATCCTTGCAGGGGTCGTAAGCTATCATGATGCTGCAGGGAATCCAGAAAACTTCTACCACGGCCTTATGCTGGGACTTTCTGTCCTGGTGCATGGCAGCTATCGTGTGGAATCCAACCGAGAAAGCGGCTATGGGAGGTTCGACATTGCCTTTTTCCCGCAGAAAGAAAATGCTCCAGGGGTTGTCTTGGAACTAAAAGCGGCAAAATCTACGGAGGAGCTGGAAGAAAAGGCCAGAGCAGCCCTGGCTCAGATTGAAGAAAAGGCGTACGGGGCAGAGTTTGAACGTCAGGGGGTAAGGGAGATATGGAAATACGGCATAGCCTTTTGCGGCAAGAAAGTATGGCTGGAAAGCGCGCAAGACTGCCAAAAAAACGAGCCCTGAGCTAGAAATTTTGAAGGAGGAGTCCCTTTGGGTGGTTTTATGACATTGGTGCTGGTCTTTGCTACGGCGCAGCTGCTCTGGTCTTTCTTTGCGGGGCGCAAGGTCTGGCGGGGGTGGCGGCTTTGGCTGGCCTGCCTGTTCTTTTCGGTGCTGGACTTGGGGCTGGTGTGGCTCCTGATGAGGCATATGCCCGGCTTGTATGGCGTGAACAAGGTCTTGCTCTGGGGCATGGTTCTGTGCCTGGTGGCGCAGACCATCTTCAACGGGCTGGTGACCTCGGCTGTGGTCATCAGGTTCATACTGCGGCGGGCGCGCAGGGTGCCGGTGGATTTCAAGCGGCGGGACCTTTTGAAGAGATCCTTCCTCTATCCGCTGGTAGCGGCTGTGCTGCCTGCCTATGGTGGCTTGGTGGAAAGCCGGGAGCAGGTGCTGCGGGAGGTGGAGATTCCCGTGCAGGGGCTGACGGCTCCTGAGGGCTACCGCATTGTGCAGCTGAGTGATGTGCATTTGGGGCAGTTCTTTTCCATGGAGGATTGGCGGAAATTATTGCAGCAGGCAGCCGGGCAAGGGGCGGATGTGCTTGCCGTGACAGGGGACCTCTTTGATGATGAGCGGATGAATGAGGAGGCCGTGCAGGTGCTGGACAGCTTCGTGCCCAGCTTCCCGGATGGCATTTACTACATCTTTGGCAACCATGAACATTTCCGGGGCGTGGGGCAGATCAAGAACTACCTGGCTGGCACCCGCATCAATGTGCTGGAAAATGAGGCCCGGCAGGTGCCTGGCAAGACGCTATGGTTTGCGGGAGTGGATTACCCCATGCGGCGTGACCGCTTCGAAGCTGACAGGCAAAAGATGCATCGCCAGGCCATGGCGGAGGTGCCGGAGGGGGTGACGGCGGTACTCCTGGCCCATCACCCGGAGTGCATTGATGACGGGGCGGAGTCTGGGGTGGCCCTGACCCTGACGGGACATACCCACGGGGGCCAGTTCGGCATCTTCGGCTTACCTATCCTGCCCTTCTTCCGCTACAATCGGGGCCTCATAAAAATCGGGGATAGCTACGGCTATGTCCACAGCGGCAATGGCAGCTGGTTCCCCTGCCGCATAGGCTGCCCGCCAGAGATTGTGACATTTACGCTGGTATCCAGAGGCTAAGGGAGTTATGTTCTGAAGTGCTGCCCTTTGCAAAAATTGAATCGAGGCAGGGACTAGCCTGCATATCTCAAAGGCGTTATAGCTCGGAAGAAGATGTCCCCCGCCTCTATAGGTTGGGGTAGCGAATATCATAATACCCTGAAGGGCACAATGCAGGCGGGAGCGCATATCTCCCGCCTCGTGCGACGCAAAGCTAGTCCCTGTGGGAAAAGGCCAAGAGGAAGCTTTGTCTATCGACAAAGCTGGAGCAATGGCCTTATAATCTTATGGAAGACAATGAACGATACAGAAGAACGTTGAAGGAGCAGCCATGTTTTATCATCTGATCAAGAATAAATGCGAAGAATGGTATCAATCATCTGATTGCACAGTGGGTGGGGTTGTAGAATATATAAAATCGGCAGGTTACATGCGGGACGCCCAGCTGGAGGCTATTAAAATATACCTCTTTTTGAAGATTGCTGGAGGCAATCGTCCATTGTACGATTTGTTCTTGGAAGGTTTTTTCAATACTTTGGATATTGATGAACTTCCTTTGTCGGTTTCGGCGAGGGCAGCTTTTAAGGCTAACCCTGCGGCGGTGGCTTTGTATGAGTTTGCTGCCTTTAAGGATGATAGTGGCAATGAATTTTCACCGCAACTGGCCAAGCGTATGAGGGAAAATCCTTTGGTGGTGGATAGCAAGGAGGCGTTACGCCAGATTTTTGATGGAAAGCATTATACAGAATATCTATATAGTCTTCCTATGGGGGCGGGGAAGACATTTCTGATGGCAGCTTTTATCTATCTTGACTTGTATTACGCCATGCTTGAGTCGAAAAATCCTGCTTTTGCTCATAATTTCCTTATATTGGTGCCATCCGGACTGAAATCCTCTGTGGTGCCCAGCTTGAAAACCATTCAACGCTTCAATCCTGCTTGGGTTTTGGCTGAGCCTGCCGCATCTCAGGTCAAAAAGATGCTGAAGTTTGAGTTGCTGGATGCCCAGAAAACTCAAGCCAAGTCTAATAAGGTCAAGAATCCTAATGTCCAGAAAATTGTTCTTCACCAGGCTGACCCGGATTTGATGGGACTGGTAGCGGTTACCAATGCAGAGAAGGTTATTTTGGACCGCTTGAAACTCAAAGCAGGAGAGATTGATCTATTTGCTGATACCAAGGATGAGAAGGACCGCCAGGCTAATGAGCTTCGTAATCGTTTGGGCAAGTTGCCCTACCTCGCTATATTCATAGATGAAGCACACCATGCAGCTGATGACGATATCAAGCTTCGGGGCGTGGTGACGAATTGGACACAGACTGGTGGCAACATAAACTCGGTGGTGGGCTTCTCTGGCACTCCTTATCTGGTCAGGCCCATGAAGATTGAATTAGGGGAGAAATTGGGCTTTAAGTCGGAGGAAATTCCCACTATTGTTTACTATTACCGTTTGGTGGATGGCATAGGCAATTTCTTGAAACGTCCTACTGTAAAGAGAGCGGTGCAGGGAATGGAAAGCGTGGCCATCGTCAATGAAGGTTTGCGGGAGTTTTTTAGGCGTTACAAGGATGTGCGTTATGAGGATGGAACGCTGGCTAAAATTGCCGTTTTCTGCAGCAATATCAAGAATCTGGAGGGAATCTACAGTGATGTGGCCGCTATTGTGGAAGAGACGGGACTGAACCCTGAAGAGGCAATTCTGAAATTCCATCGCGGCAACAAGGAATTCAAAGCCCCGGAAGGAGCACAGCTGGAGTTTGATTCCCTTGATACGGATGTATCGAAAAAGCGTGTAATCCTGCTGGCCGAGATTGGCAAGGAGGGCTGGGATTGCCGCAGTCTAACGGGAGTCATCCTTTCTCAGAAGGGGGCTTGCCCTCTGAATAAAGTCTTGCAGACTTCTTGCCGTTGTCTGCGTCAGGTGACGAAGGAAAGCGCAGAATCGGCCCTTATCTATCTCAATGAGGACAATGCTGTTCTCTTGGAAAAACAGTTGAAAAAACAGCATCATCTTACAGTGTCAGAGTTTGAGCGTGGCAATGAAAAGGGCAAGACCACGATTAGGCGCTATGACCGCACAGAGGTTCTTGGACTTCCCAAGGTAGAGTTTGTCCAGTTAGAAGTGGAATATACATTGGAGCGGAGCAGGAAGGTCAAGAATATAGACAAGGAAATACGGGCGGCAGTTTCGTCTGAGGCTCGCCGCAAGACTGAGCTTATAGAGCAGGATTTTGCCGGTGCAATCCGTGAGCGCTCGCAAATTTCTTATGGGATAGCGAAGAAGGAACCAGCGGTTTTTGCTTTTTTCCTTCAACAGATTGCCAAAGAAAGTTTTGGTACCTTGGCTATGGAGGTTTTGCAAGAACATGAGCCAGCACTGCGTGAAGTGTTCGATGAGATAACGGCTGAGGAAGAAGGAATGCAGTACTATCGGGGAGATATTGTCCCGTCGGTGGTGCGCAGCAATATCCGCAAGGCCTTTGTCGAAGAGTGGCATTACAAGACTAGGCAGGAAAAAATTCCCCAGGAATCCAGCCTGCTGAGGGTGGAGAATTTTACGCCGGAAGTGCTGACGGCGGAGCCCCAAAAGTATTATCCCGAAACGGAAATGGTCGAGAAAATCATCCGTAATGACAGGGGCGAGTTTGTGCTGAGCGAGAAGCTGCAACAGGCGATTGAGTTGCTGATGGACATTGACCCCAGGAAAGCCGAAGAACTGAAAAGGGAGCAAGGGATGCCCTCTGGCAGTGACCGTTCCTATCATTACTTGCCATATCACATGGATAGCAATTTTGAGATAGAATTTTTGAAGGAACTGTTGCCGGACGAGATTTTGGCCCAAAGAAATTTGGAAGTTTATTACAATGGTGACCGTAGCCTGACGGAGTTCCGTATCAAGTGCTATGAAAAGCAGGGGCGGGACTATCGCTATGTGGGCATGTATACGCCGGATTTCCTTATCTTGCAGAGGGTGAAGGGAAAGATAGCCAGGGCTGTCATTGTGGAAACCAAGGGCAGTCTTTATGCCAATGACCCAAATTTTGCCAAGCGGAAGGCCTTTATGGAAACAACTTTCCGCAAGCTGAACCCTAATTTTGATTATCTGTATTTGGAAGATGCGATGCCCTCCTATGAGCGGCGGCAAATAACCCATGAGAAAATAAAGAAGTTTTTCCAGGAGGCACATTGATGGCTATTCGTTATATACCTTTTTACCCTGAGCCTATAGAGGGACAGGCGGTGCTGAACAATTTCAAGCGCACTCTGCGCTATCATGGCACAGACAAGCTGCAGGACGATTTGCGGCGGGG
>JAGBLH010000290.1 GCA_017635515.1 Selenomonas sp. | reverse complement strand
TGATAAAAGCTGTTCTTGCACCTGCTGCTTTGCAGCCTAGTGCCTGGGGGCATGATGCAGACTGGCCGGACAGGAGCGATGACGCCATAATATATATGACCGGGGGCAGACTGGCAGAGCATTGTCTGCGTTTCGGTCTGCCGGGAGATTGGTCACTGTCGGGTATTTTGTTCCGCAGGTCAGAACTATCGCAACTGAGCTGGCTAAAGAATCTGTTCTTTGAGGGACGCTGTATGCTGGCGATGCTCTGTAGCATGCTGTTTGACAATGAGAGCATGTTCGGCATTATGTGCGAATCTGCGCTCGATTTGCCCCCAGAGACAGCGGAGATGGCAATCCTGCGGGAAATGGAGCGTTATTATCTGCTGCAGGGAGCCTTGTCCGCTGGAACATTGTCAAGGGTCTCTTGCCTGTCGGCTCTTTCCGATTGGGAGGTCTGGCGGGAAGGGCATATAGGCAGGCTGCGCGCTGAGGCGAACAAGGGGCTGTGCGATATGTATGAGCAGATGGGGCAGGGATAGCAACAAGAAGTAAAATTTTTAGCAAAAGTGAAATGAGGCAGTGGCAATGGCTGAACATGACGGCAGGATATATTTTACGGATATAGAAAAAGATGAACTGCGGGATGGCTTCCTGGTGACTGGCAGACGAAAGAGAATATGGAATGCAGAGCTGAATTTGCTGGCAGAATTTGCTGATATTTGCCAAAGATATGGACTTCGCTGGCAGATAGATTATGGGACTTTGCTAGGGGCAGCCAGGCATGGAGGTTTCATTCCCTGGGATGACGATGTGGATTTGACAATGCCGAGGGCAGATTACGAGCGACTGCAGGGCATAATGGCCGGACTGCAGGAATATCAAGACTGCCGGGGCAGGTTCTTTTTCCAGACCTGTCATACGGATAGTACGGATAATACTATTGCAAAATTGCGTGATTGCCGGACGTCGGCAATCTGCCGTGATCGAAGACAGGAGGGGAGATGCCAAGGAATATGGATTGACATTTTTCCCCTTGATCCTGCTCCTGATGGAACTACGAGGGTGGATCGAATATGGGAAATACAGCGCTGGCTGATCCTGGCAGTTTCTGACCCTGGACAGCTGCAGAGATATTTGGATGTTGGCATAAATCCGCCAATTGCCAAGAGTACGATAGAGAGGCTCTTGAAACTTTCTGCGCTGGAACGTATGCGTGAATATGAGAGGTTTGCGGCAAATCATTTTCAGGAATCTGCAAAAATCAATTATTTTGTGTATGAGATGTCACAATTGTTTCCTGCCATGGATGCAGCTTGGTATGAGAAAACGGTGCTTTTGCCATTCGAGGGAATGCATCTTCCGGCTCCGGCTGGCTATGAGCAGGTGCTGACAAAGCTTTATGGTGACTGGCGTACTCCGATTAAGGAAGCATCCAGTCATGGTGAGGTGCTGTTCAGCCCTGACATCCCTTATTATGAATTGTTAGTGAAGGGAGACTTGGCGTTGTTGTTCTGAATTTGGGAGGATTTAATTTTAGCAAAGGAAGCTCTTTTTGTATATGCATAAGGTAATCACCCAATGAAGGGTGGCTGCAAGGTTTTACATACTAAATATCTGTGCTGGCTGACAATGGTTTAGGCTGGTGTCTGTGAATAATTCAGGATATATATGGTAATTCTGTAAAGGAGATAGCAGATATTGGAAGTTGACAATGCAATCATTATGGCGGCGGGAACGAGTAGCCGATTTGCTCCGCTGTCATATGAAAGACACAAAGCAATGACTGTGGTGAAAGGCGAAGTCCTGATTGAACGGCAGATAGAGCAGCTAAGGTCAGCGGGCGTGTCAGAAATCATTATTGTGACCGGATATAAAGCGGAGCAGTTCGATTATTTGATAAAAAAATACGGGGTAAAACTTGTCTATAATCCGGAGTATCTGACGCGAAATAATAATGGTTCTATATGGGTAGTTCGCGAGTATCTTGGAAACAGCTACATTTGCTCGTCGGATAATTTTTTCAGCTCAAATCCGTTTGAAACCGACATTGATGATGCTTACTATGCAGCTGAATATGCTGATAGACACACGGAGGAATGGTGTATGACAGAGGATGAGGATGGCTTCATCAACTCCGTGACGATAGGAGGTGAAAGCGCCTGGTATATGATTGGCCAAGCATTCTGGAGCCGGGAGTTTTCACAGAAGTTTTTATCTATCTTGGAAACCGAGTATGCCTTTCCGGAGACGAAGGGCAAGCTCTGGGAGAAAATCTTTATGGCACATCTTGATGTTCTCAAGATGAAAATCAGGAAATATGAACCAGGCGTGATATATGAATTCGACACTATGGATGAGCTTAGAGCGTTTGATGAGTCTTATATAGCTGATACAAGATCACAGATATTGAAGGACATAGCGGGCGAACTGCATGTCTCCGAGCGAGATATGACTCATATTAAAGTCATTAAGGGATTAAAAACTGAGGCGGCAGGGTTTGAATTTGATTGTCCGCATGGGCATTATAGATATCTGTATGAAACAGGGAAACTGAAGTAGGCACGACTGTGTTTATCATACCGGTATGCAGCGGAACTGCGTGAAGAGAAGAGTAAAAGAGGAGAATACTATGGCAGATTTGGTAAGAGAAATCGTTGAAGCTGATCTTCCGAGAGTTAAGGACTTGCTCACAAAAGTAAATCGGGGTGGAGATTACGCTGAGATAGAGCGCCTCGGCGGGATGACTAATCATTCCTACAAGGTTACCCTGGAGAATGGAGAAGAACTGCTTGTCCGCATCCCTGGTGAAGGCACGGAGAAGATGATTAACAGACTGGACGAGCGGAAGAGTACTGAGCTTGCCTGTGAACTGAATATTGATTCCAAACTTCTGTATTTCGGTGATGATGGCACGAAGGTTATGAAGTTTATCAAAAATCCTCAGCCAATGAACGAAGAAGTTATGAGAAGAAAAGAGAACCTTCGTCAGGCAGCGGAAATTTTTCATCGACTTCATTATTCTGGCATAGATACGGGCGTTCGCTTTGAAGTATTTGATATGGCCGATTTGTATGAGAAGATCATCCGAGAGAGCGGCGTGGCATTTTACGATGATTATGAAGATGTTAAGCAGTCTGTAATGAATATAAAGGCTGAGTTTGATGCTGCCGGAACTGCTCCGCGTGTTCCATGTCACAATGATTCTCTCATGGGAAACTGGGTACTTGACGGCGATGGGAAATTATATCTCATTGACTGGGAATATAGCGGAATGAACGAAGCTATGTGGGATCTGTCCTGCCTTTCTATTGAAGCTGATTACGATACGTCTGAGGATGATGAACTGCTGAAGACCTACTATTCGTATGAAGGACTGGAAGCTGGAGTAGAAGAGAAGAAGCGTTTCATTGCCGCAAAACTATATGTGGATTACTTATGGACTCTCTGGGGGCTGACAAGAGTTCCCTTTGACGGAGAGTTTATGCAGGAGTATTCGGACAACCGCTATGAGCGGCTGAAAAAAAACATCGATGCTTACAAAGCGTTCGGGTGGTGATCTCATGTTAGCAGGAATTTTAGCAGGTTTGACGTGGGGGATTGAAACCTTGGTTCTGGGGGTAGCACTGGCCATGACTCCGTTTTTTAGTACGGAGCAGGCAGTGTTCCTGGCTCCCTTCGTGTCGACGTTCCTTCATGACGCATGTTCGGCGATTTTTGCCTGTACCTATAACGGAGTAAGGGGCAACCTTAAAAATGTCGGAAAGGCGCTCAAAACGCGTAGCGGAAAATTTGTCATTCTCGCAGCTGCAATCGGCGGACCTGTTGGAATGTCTGGATACGTTATGTGTGTAGCTAACCTGGGAGCATCTGTTGGCGCAATTGCTACAGCTGTGTTCCCGGCAATCGGTGCGGCATTGGCATATTTCTTCCTGAAGGAAAAGATGCAGTGGTATCGCTGGATATTCCTGATCCTCACACTTACTGGTGTCTATGGACTAAGCTATAGCCCAGAGGTTAATATTGCAAATTTCTGGATCGGAGTGCTCGGCAGTCTGATGTGCTCATTCGGATGGGGCATTGAAGCGGTAATATTGGCAAGGAGCTTGCAGGATCCGGAAGTCACGGATGAGATTGCTCTCCAGATCAGGCAGACCACCAGCGCCGTTGTGTATGGTTTGATCGTCCTCCCGATTTTGAAGGGCTGGAGTTTTACCCTGAGCCTTTTCTGCGGAACGGGCTGGCTGATTCCCACGATTGCTCTTGCAGGCCTGTTCGCCACAATATCTTACCTTTTTTACTACAAGGCAATCTCAAAGATCGGCGCGTCCAAGTCTATGGTGCTTAACATCACCTATGTTGCATGGGCAATCATATTTACGGTGATCATCTTCCAGGATACAAGTGTTCTGAATCCCCTTACAATCGTCTGTGCTATTGTTGTTTTTGTATGCAGTATACTTGCTGCGGCAGATTATAAGGATTTGCTTAAAAAGGAATAGAATCTCGCGACCATTTATTGACTGCTTGATATAGTATAGCTGGCGATTCCAAGGGGTTACAAAACCAATACCTGTGCCGGCTGACTATGGTTTAGGCTTGTGCCTGTGAATAATTCAAGATAAAGATTGCCTAGCGGCCAAATGGAGGATTTGACATGGAAGATGCAACAGTCTGGCAGGGGATATACGGACAGGGATACGATGCCAGAGGAGATTTGTTTGCCAGACTGCTTGTCAAGGCAAACAAGCGTGAATTTGATGACGAATATCTAGGTCTGGTTGTGGAGTATGGCAAGGCATCGCCCCAGCCGGAACGCTTTCATGTATTCTATGCCTGGTACGCACTGGCCCACGGAAATTATGAGGTGGCGCTGGCAGAGGCTGAGAAAGCGGCAGAAATCAGGGCTGTGAACGGAGTTGTCTGGAAAATACTTGTGACTTGCTATGTGCATTTTGGCAGGTATTTGGAGGCAGCTTGGTATCAGGGCTTGCTGATTAAATTTTATCAGGGAACTTTGAAGATGCCGGTACCTGCTGAGCATCAGGAAGCGTTTTTAGCACGGCTGTCAATAGGCTTGGGAGTCAGCGGTTATGCACCTATTGTCTCGCGCCGCATATATTTAGATGAGGAGCAGGAGTTGTGTGAAAAGATGTCTATTTTTCTTGGTGAGCCCATAGAAGAACAGCGACCTGAGGGTGATTTGCTGTACTGGTCGGGGGTTTATGGCGGCTGCCAGGGGGCACTGAACCATCGCGGTCTGGCCTTGGCGGAGGTGCGCGAGCAGCAGGGATTTGTATTCAACAGTGCTGCTGATCTGGAATTTGAGCTTATCAGGAGCACTGTGCAGAGAAGTTATGAGTTTGATCCGCAGGGCAGTACATATATACTGCCTTTGGCAGGAACGGAGAAAAGTCAGAAATTGGATGTACATGGCCCTGATGTACATAAGCCTGCCTGGCTGGGTAAATATGCGTTCAGTTTTTATCGGGTCAGCGAACCTGTGAAACTGCGCTCGGAGGCAGACTTTGCCGTGGGGAAACCCATTCGTCTTGGCCATAGCAGCAAACGACGCAAGTTGGTGCTGCATATACTGGTTGATGGTCTTTGCTGGCAGGAGATGCGCGAGGAGAATTATCGCCTGGTCCCAAATATCATCGATTTTTTCCAACATGGCGTGATTTTCGGCCAGCATTTTTCGGCTTCAGAATATACATATCCATCCTTTCCTAGCATTGAGACCGGACTGTATCCGCATCATACTCAGGTTTTTAACGAGCAGGCCGCTATTGGCATGTCGACAGCGCATAAGACTCTGGCGGAGCAGATGCGTGATTTGGGCTACCATACAGTCAATATCCAGGGAGGGGGAGATTCCGTCTATAACAGTGTGGGACGTGGCTATGACCGACGTCTGGTTGCTGGTGACATGATGCCTGCCGCCGAAGGGGTGGAGCGAACAATTCAGCAGATCGAGGCTTTTGATGAGTGCGACCAATTTATTTTGCTGGATATTATGGATACACATCCCTGGGATGTCCACGATTATCAGGCGGCAGTGGCAACTCAGACACATTTGGAACTGGCAGAACGGCTGTGGGGAATGGAGGAAAAGCAGGCCAGCGTGAGACTGAAATGTACGCCCTTTTATATGGCAGCAAATCGGATGGGAATCAAGAACGCTGATCGAAGTTTGGGCACGCTTTTTGCTTATTTAAAGCAACATTTTAAGGAAGATGAGTATCTGGTGGAGCTGTGTTCTGATCATGGGGTGTCAGTTTATGATGAAAAGCCCTATATGCTTAGTGACAAGCATACTGGCGCAGCATTGATGCTGCGCGGAGCCGGGGTGCCAAAGTTGGGATTTGTGGATAATGAGCTGACCAGTACGCTAGATATCTA
>JAGBLH010000289.1 GCA_017635515.1 Selenomonas sp. | reverse complement strand
TACTGTCATGCTCAATCAGCCTTCGCAGGACCTTGCCTTTCCCAAGCAAATGTTCCTGCCCGACAATCTCCTCCAGTGTCCTTGGCCGAATCCTGGCAGCCAATGGTTCTGGCACGGCTCTGCTAAATAAAGATCCCTGTTCCATGTCTAACTCCCAAATTCTGGCATTTCCATATCAGCCCATTGAATATCTCAATCTGCCAAGTGTATCTGCATACTAACAATAACACCGCATTTCACCATGAAGTGCATCGCCAAAAGCTCTCCCACATTGTAGGTGTAGATTGTCTTGTTCATTCTTTCGTCATACTGCCTGTTATCCTCTTCTGTCAGCTTCGGGACTGTATACTTTTCTATGTACACAGTATCTGCCATGCCGTAAACCTGTGTCAACACCTCTTCTGGCATACCAACCGACACACCATCCGATGTTGTAAATTTGCTTTTATTGTCCGCCTTGATATCCCTAAGTACCGTACGCTCCTCACCGCCAAAATCTATGAAGGTCAAAATAAGCCCATCATAGTAATATCTTATTATCCCCTTGTCATTATGAATTAACTCAGGCTCCCCCAGAACACTTCTTACCTCCTTGGGTTTGATTCCCGCACGGATGCCCCCAATCTGAGCCTGTGATGGATAAATTGAACAACTTATGGGCATTCTTGCTAAATCCTTAGTCACTATAGGTGGGTCATACGCACTGACAGTGCTGCTGCCGATAATAATTGCTGCCATCAGGACAGCAGCCATCCCCGAGATATTCCTTATGTTCTTTTTCATTGTACTACCCCCAGCTATTCGAATAAGCTAACACCCAATGTTGCCTGCTGCTCTTTCTCCGCCAAAGAACAACTTCTTCATCTATCCAATTCGCGTAAGAATCTGTTATTCCTGCCCCTTGACAAATCAGCAGACAGACAGAAGAACTATTTATGCTTTTGTTTCTGCTCTAGGATGATCTCTCAACTGCTACTCTTTTTATGACTTCACATTATAACGCCGTTGTTCCAGTTTTGCCGTAGGCAAAATCTTCCAGTATGATACGTGCAATTCCATCGCGTATGTGCTATACTCTGATTGTCCATCTTTGGACACCTCCTGGTTAATGATATGGCCGCGAAACCAATATCATTATAACACAGGAGGTTTTGCATTTTCTGGTACTCTGGGCAACGCTTCAGCTTATTCCATTCTCCCCATCTCAGATGGGGGATTAAAAGTCTTTTTCATTTACCTCCACAGCCAAAGAGCCAGACCCCATAACGAGGCCTGGCTACTGTAATTTATCGAGATTCTGTATCAGAGAATTGAACGGTAAATCTCTGCAATCTCATCCTTGGTCACATCCCTGGGGTTGCCCGGAGTGCATGCATCAGCCAGGGCAGATTCTGCCAAGAAGTCTATATCTTTTTCCTGCACTCCAAGTTCAGAAAGCTTAGTAGGAATGCCAACATCCGCACTAAGTTTAGCTACAGCGTCAATGGCAGCCTGACGGTACTCTTCCTGACTCATGGCATCAACGCCCTCTACCCCCATAGCACGAGCCACTTCCCTATAACGCTCACCAGTGGCTGGTGCATTGAACTTCAACACTGGGGCAAGCAGAATAGCACAGGCAGTGCCATGAGGTATGTCATAGACAGCAGAAAGAGGATGAGCCATAGAATGGTCAATGCCCAGGCCGACATTAGAGAAGCCCATTCCCGCTATATACTGTCCTAGTGCCATGTTCTCCCTGCCAGTCTTATCTCCCTTCACAGAATCCCTGAGAGACCTTGAGATAATCTCTATTGCCTTCAGGTGCATCATGTCGGTAAGTTCCCAAGCACCCTTGGTTATGTATCCTTCTATTGCATGAACCAGGGCATCCATACCCGTGGAAGCACACAGTTTGGGAGGCATAGAGGCACACATTTCCGAATCCACAATGGCTACCACAGGAATATCATGAGGATCGGCGCAGACGAACTTGCGATGCTTCTCCACATCAGTTATGACATAGTTGATAGTGACTTCTGCAGCCGTGCCGGAAGTCGTAGACACAGCAATAATAGGCATGGCCTTGTGCTTGGTAGGCGATGCCCCCTCCAGGCTTCTGACATCAGCAAATTCAGGATTAGTCATGATAATAGCAATGGCCTTGCTGGTATCTATAGCAGAACCGCCGCCAATAGCCACTATTATGTCTGCCCCATGCTCCTTGCAAAATGCCACACCGTTCTGCACGTTCTCGATGGTGGGATTGGCCTTCACGTCATCGTAGATATCAAAAGCTATGCCTGCCCCTTCTAAGAGTTCCGTCACTTTGGTGGCAACTTTGAATTTGATAAGATCCTTGTCTGTCACAACCATGACTTTCTTGCAGCCACGCCCCTGTACTTCAGGGATAATCTCCTTGATGGCTCCAGGTCCAAAGTAAGATGTTTCATTCAGAATGATTCTGTTTGCCATAGCTTAACCCCTCCTAAGTGAAATCTATAACCAACATACGGATATTATAACGCAATTCTTCAAATTTTTCTATAGAAATAGAAAAATAAAAACAAACTGCCATTGTCCTGTATAGACTGTTATACCTATTTTTCCACTCTGGGGATGCTATACTTCCCATAAAAGAAAGCAGCCTTGCCAGCGCCACATGGGTCTAACCCCTGTCCCAGGGACACCTACCATCTTTTACCGTTCTTCCGATACCGCCCAAACCATGTCACCCTTCTGACCTGACTCAACCTCAGTTCCCGAAATACAGCCTGCACATAGCAGCCCTGCCTATGCCAGTCTGTGTCAATGGGTTCCACTTCAAAGATGCGTTCCCAGGATTTTTCTCTGACTTTGCCCTTCTCCTCTTCAGGCAGACTTTCATACTTAGATTGCAGCCTGTCATACTCCTCCTCGGATTTTGCTCCGCTGTAGAACCAATCATTGAGTACAAAATGCCAGTCCTCTTCATCACTAAGCAGCACATTTTCCTCTGGGATATCAACTTCGATGCAGGTATGCACCCCGTAACAAGCACTAAAGTAATAATCCCTAAGGTCAGGCTTCCTGTGCTTCCAGTTGAAAGTATGCCATGCCCAAACTGGATAAGTTACCCCTCTGGCCGTTTGCCAATGCGCTCCTCCATCTGGGCCACCAGCCAGCTATACGCAGCACTGAAATCCCCATCTCCATTAAGATACACGGATTCTTCAGGATTGCAGCGGAACACTTTCTCCTGTTTCAGCAGTCGCCACACTCTTTCAGGTTGTATTGTCCATAACAACATTACTATTCGCTCCAGTAGAGTAGAATTACGATGATACATATGCCCTGCTTTAAACTTTGCCTCAAGTTTTAATTCTTGCTGGGCAGTGTAGGCTCCTATGAGTCCGATTCCTTCAAACATTGCCCTCTCCTACTTGGATTTTTGCAATCCCCGCTGTGTCATATTGGTAGTAATAACGGACGTCAAAAAAAGCTTTATTGATAAATCCTAAGAAAAGGCCTACCAACACACAAACCACAGAAAAAGTCAACATAGAACACATGCACTTACGTGAACTTTGTATTTATGTACGAGTCAAAATTTCAAATATGCGTAATAATACTGTATCCTATGTTCAGAATAATTACTAACAGCGCAACGTTCCCGATAAAATAGGAAATCCTATGCTCCTTCGCATACTTCTCCTCAAAAGTCTTATGCTGTTCCACATACTGCTCCACAGCCATAACGGTAACCTGCTGCTCCAGGCCCAATTTATGCTCTCTTTCAGCAAATTGTCTTCTAATCTCAGCTTCCTTCTCAGACAGCGATGCCGGGTCACAGAGCAGTATTTTCTGCATCTTGTAATATGTCTCGCCCCAAATGTATCTGTACATCTTCGCTTCTGTCCCATATGCCCTGAGAGACATGAAGCCAAGCAAGAGCCCCAGCAACAGGTCAAGCATTATTTCATGTTCTCCTCTGCCATCAATATATCCCAGAAATGCACTTACCAACATAAATGCGCCAACAAATCCTACGTTCCCTCTGAAGAACGCATTCTTGGCCAGCAAAAAAAATGGTGTCCGATTGACAATTACAACTCCCAAATATAATCCTCCTGTTTGTGTTACATAAAATCAGCCATACAGCGGAATTAGCATAGCGTATGGCGCAGTGAATATGGATAGTGCCAAGCTCAATTTCTGGGCCAGGCCCATCTCAATGTCGCACTTCTTGAATGCGTAGTGCATGTCAAGTTCGTATATAAGTATTCCTGACAGCAACACACCCGGAATAGCAATGATTGTCGCTCCCGGAAAATAAAATGTGTTTATTGCTGGAAGCATATAGCTTCTTAGAAACTCTATAGCCAATATCAGAAGTGCTCCTGCAAAATCACAGACGAACCCAATTCCCCATATACGCAAGATGCTCTTTCGCCAAACATCAGCAAATCCGTTAGCGGCATAGTGCTTCATGGCAATGTAAAGCACCAAGCTGTCAATGATGAAATTGGCAGGAAAGATTATCAGCCAAATGCCGGTGGGAATCAGATAGAACAGCCAAATTGGAAACAAGATATTGTATAAACGTGAATCTCCGTGTAGCTTTTTCATCTCCAATTACTGCTAAATATTACTCTCCTGAAATCACTTGTTCCTAGCATTCTCCTTCTCGGTAGTCACCACAATCACCGTATCATCATCATCTATTTCCGCACCACACCGAGGGCAACAGGCATATTCCGTTCCATCAGGCAGTTGTCTCTTTCCTTGGCACTTGGTGCAAAAATCAGTATTGCACCGCTTGCAATGCAGTATCTCTCCAAAATCTCTCCTGCCGCACCTTGGGCAGCCATCATAATATTTAACCATAGGACATGCCTCCTTCATCACTTACTTACACCGATGCTCTCTTAACCTGTCAAATCAACAGTGCTATATCTATGACTTTTCTTCTGACGGCAATGTAATCCCTTTGCGCCTGGCAGCACGTTCAATTAGCGTCTTTCCCTCTTCCAGTGCTTCCGGCAGGTAATCCTCCTCCCAGTCCCGGCCAGCTTTCTCTATCTTCTTGATCTCCGACCAATCAGTGATAGGCTCTCCCTCCGATGTACGCAGTGGTTCATGGAACACGTGCGGGTGCCGCCTAATCATTTTGTCGGCGGCAGAATGCGCCACATCCTGCAGATCAAACAGCCCTTCTTTCTCTGCCAGACAAGCATGAAAAATCACCTGTAACAGCAGATCTCCCAGCTCCTCCTTCAAGTTCTCAGCCTTGCCGGTCTCTCTGAGGATATTGATTCCTGCCAGTACCTCACAGGCTTCTTCAATACATCCGGGCTTTACACTTTCGTGTGTCTGAACCCTGTCCCAGGGGCAGCCCTCCTCAGATTGCAGCCTTTTCACTATGGCATGTAATCTCCCAACCTCATCCTGCTTCATGTATGAAAATCCTTTCCCGACCTTGTGAACGCTTACTCTAACAAAATTGTATCACAAATACTGTTGTTCTCCCATAAGCTATCTGTAAACGAACTGCTCTTTACTGTCGCAAAGAAATCATGTATACATTATCCATAGGACAAATGTCCTATGTCTCCTCAATCTGCCGTGCTATACTTCCTACACAAGAGAAAGGCCTCGTCGGATCCCCATTTCCGGCGAGGCTATTTTTCT
>JAGBLH010000288.1 GCA_017635515.1 Selenomonas sp. | reverse complement strand
TCAATATTTCCAAGACCACTGCAGGGCATGCCATGTGCTACAAGCTGACCAGCAAGTTCGGCCTGCCCCATGGACAGGCCGCCCTGCTCTGCCTGGTGGAGCTCTGGCCATACATGCTGGAGAAAGCCGGAGCTGATAAGGGACTGGAAGTAAGCTTTCAGGAGATAGCCGAAGCCATGGGCGAAAAATCCACTGAAGCCGCAGGCCAATTGAAGGAACTAGCTGCAAAGCATGGCATGCTGAAGCCCCTGTGCCCGGAAGCAGATGATACTCTGATAGCTGAGCTTGCAGGCTCGGTGAACGTGGAGCGTCTGCAGAACCATCCCCTGAAGCTGGCAGAGACAGACTTCCAAGAACTGTACAGAAGAATACTGAAAGGCAATAACTGACATGAAGATAGAAGATTTCATTGAAGCACTGGGAGCAGATTTCTACACGGGAGTGCCAGACTCCCTCTTGAAGCCCCTGTGCAATTACCTCATGCACACCTACGGCATAGACAGGAATCACCACCTGATAGCCGCCAATGAGGGCAACTGCGCAGCCTTGGCGGCTGGCTACCACCTGGCCACCGGCAAGGTGCCCGTGGTCTACATGCAGAACAGCGGCGAGGGCAACATCATCAACCCTGCCGCCTCTCTCCTGAGCGACAAGGTCTACGCCATCCCCATGATCTTTGTGGTAGGCTGGCGCGGCGAGCCGGGAGTGCATGATGAGCCACAGCATATCTACCAGGGGCAGGTGACGGTGAAGCTGTTGGAGGACATGGACATAGCCAGCTTCGTCATCGGCAAGGAAACAACCATAGAAGAACTGCAGGAGGCCATGGCAAGATTCCGTGCTGTCCTTGCAAAGGGCAAACAGGTAGCCTTTGTGGTACGCAAGGGCGCTCTGTCCTATGACGGCAAGATGGTCTACAAGAATGACAACAAGATGCTGAGAGAAGAGATTATCCGGCACATCACGGCAGTCAGCGGGGAAGACCCCATTATCTCCACCACAGGCAAAGCCAGCCGGGAACTCTTTGAGATTCGCGAAGCCAACAATCAGAGCCACAAATACGACTTCCTCACCGTTGGCTCCATGGGTCACAGTTCCTCCATTGCTTTGGGTATTGCCGTCAATAAGCCGGAACAGAAAATCTGGTGCGTAGACGGCGATGGGGCAGTGCTCATGCATATGGGAGCCATGGCTGTCATGGGCAATGTAAAGCCGCAGAATCTGGTGCATATCCTCATCAACAACGGCGCCCATGAAACCGTAGGCGGCCTGCCCACGGTAGCTGGCAAGGTTGATTTCCCTGCCCTTGCCAAAGCCTGCGGCTATGATACCGCAGCTAAGGTGGAGGATTTTGCAGCCTTGGATCATGCCCTGAAGAAGGCCAAGGAAGAAGCGGGGCTGCATTTCCTTGAAGTATCCTGCGCCATCGGTGCCCGTGATGACCTGGGCAGGCCCACCACCACGGCCTTGGAGAACAAGGAGAACTTCATGGCATATCTGAGGGCATTGAGCTGAGCAAGTGGGGGCGATGAGATGCAGATTGAACGTGGAGAGATCAGGAAATACATTGATGGGGCGGACAGCATCCTCCTCACCTCCCATGTCCACCCCGACGGCGATGCCATAGGCTCCTGCTTGGCTATGTACCATGTGCTGAAGGGCATGGGCAAAGAAGTGCAGGTGGTCATAGATGACCATGTGCCGGACATCTATGACATCCTGCCGGGCTTTGGGGAGATACAGAGATATGAGGGGCAGCCTTTTGAGGCTGATCTGGTCGTGCTGCTGGATGCCCGTCCTGGCAGGGCAGGG
>JAGBLH010000287.1 GCA_017635515.1 Selenomonas sp. | reverse complement strand
TTTTCAGTATACTAAGAGGTGAAGCCATTGCGTTTCCTTCTTTCTGTGTTCGTTGTGCAAAACAACAGTTTAAAGGAAACGGGATGGCTTTTTCAAGTCTATACAGTCATCTGCTCATCTACCCAGGGTGCAGATGACTCCACCATAGCAGGCTTTGAAGCAGGCACCGAAAATACCAGCGATGTGCTGAACCTCTTTGGCTCCGCCATCACAGGTATCAAGGGTACCAGCAAGGGCATAGAGATATCCACCACAGAGAAATCCAAGGTACTGCTCCAGGGCCTGAAGGCCAACGACAAAATCCAGTGGGAAAGCGGTGACGCCAAGGGCGTAGCCAAGATAGGCGTTAGCCGCCAGGCCAACACCTTCACCTACGACGAGGAAGTGACCAACTACTTCGGCGGCAGCAAGAAGGATACCCTCCAAGTATCCGGCGAAGACCACAGCGTCTGGATGGAAAACCTGGGCAGCAGCATCGAGATCATAGACGCCTCCAGTTCGACAGGAGACAACCTCCTGGCAGGTGGCCACGAAGCCGAGACCATCATAGGCGGCAGGGGTGACAACAGCCTCTGGGGTGGCGCAGGCGGCAACGATGTCCTCACGGGAGGCAGCGGCTACAACGAGTTCTACTTCGGCAAAGGCGAGGGCACCGACCTCATCACCAAATCCAACGACGGTGACAAAGTCATGCTTTACAACGTAAAGCTGGAAGACCTGAATGCACAGGCCACCGGCCTGAAAGATGGAAGCATGGTCATCGCCCTGAAAGACGGCTCAACCCTCACCCTCCAGAACTACGACAGCCACGGCGCCACCACCTTCCAGCTGGCGGATGGAACCTACAGCTACGACAGGAAGACGGGCAGCTGGCAGGAAATGAAATAACAAATCAGGCAGGCTCCAATGCGGAGCCTGCCGTTTTTGAACTGCTAAAAATGGCAGCAGCAAAAGTTACCGAAGGCTTTTTTGTACAGAAAATGCTAAAAGTGTAGGTCATGGTTGAAAAGGTGTAGAAGAAAGTTGTCAATGGTGTATAGAAAAGTTGAAAGGTGTAAGAAAAGGTTGTGAAAGTGCATGCCTCCCTGCAGTTATCCCCACCTGTGGATAACTCTGTGAAAAACCTGTGGATAAAATGTGGATAACACAACTTTTTCATACACCTTTAACAACGATGACTTACACCTTTTATTTATGAAACAACGATAATCTACACTTTTCAACTTCATGTTTGAGCCCGAAACTCCTATATTTCAAGGGGTTTAGAGCATTTTACTGTGCCATGTTTTGCCGTAACAACTGAGACATACACCTTTCAAACCATGCATTATGAAGCTTCGCCCCTTATATACCAAGGGCATACGAAGGTTCAGCTGCCAACAACCTTTTTCTACACCTTCAACTACAGCCTACACTTTTCCTGTTTTCTGATGCCCGCTTAAATGCCCGTGAGCCCATCAAATTCAAGGCTTCACGACGCTTCAACCCAGACCTACACTTTTGCCGCTACTATACTCTTTACATTACTAAGATACAATACTCCTGATAATTTCAAAGGTGTAGAAAAAGGTTGTGAGAACAACTTGCAACTTTAGAAGTTTGTTTTATATAATCAATGCATGAACATCGGCAAGGAGGCGAGGACACCATTGAACGACAAAAACAATCAAATACAGCAGTTGTCATTGCCCCTCAGATATGTGAGCCCTAACGAACACTCTTTAGTCAGACTCGCTCAAGAGTTCGCAACGGCTAAGTATGCCTTATCCCCCAATGAAATCAAAGCCTGGGTACTCTTCATCTCATCTTTAGGCGAGCCGGAACACGAAGGAGTAGAGTCCCTTTACGTTTTCAACGCTATCGACTTTGCTGACAAACTTGGCATAGATCCCCGCAAGGCTCGCGGCAAGGAAGTGGCAGAGCTATTTGTCAGGCTCTCCAAGAACGAGATAGACCTCCGCAGCAGAGAGGACGAGCGAGGAGAGCAAGACATCTTCCATTCTTATTTCATTACTACCGTGAACTACAGGAAGGACACTTATCGCCTTGAAGTTAGTATACCTACCGGGCTACGGCCATACCTATTTGCCCTAAAGACGGGGACATTCACTAACATCAATGTCAGCGATGTACTGGCTCTCAACACCGTTGCAGCCCTCCGAGTATTTCTTTACTGCAAGAACCTTGAGCGCATAGGCCAGTTCACAGTAACCATCGAAGAGATGAAGCAGGGGACAGGATTCATGCTGCCCTCTTATGAGCAGTTCAAAGAATTCAAGCGGAATGTTCTTCAGCCGGCTGTCAAGGAGATTCGCAAGCACACCGAGTACAAAGAATTCTACATAGAGGACAATGGCGGTCGTGGCAGGAAAGCAACTCATCTTCATTTTGGCTTTGACCCCACATTCGATTCTGAAGAACTTTTTCTGAACACTTCTAAGGACGTAGCCACTGCTATCGTCAAGAAGTTCTCACCTTCTCTACAGATATCAATACGGATAGCCATGGACAATGGCTTCAATCCAAGATACATCAAAGATAAGTTCGACAACATCCCGGAGGATGTCATCAAGGCTAACTTCATGTACGTGGATGGCATCATATCCAGAGAGAAGAAGGAGGGCAACCCCAAGACCCCGGATGTCTATGGTAAATATTATATCAAAGCTGTTGTCGAGAACTGGGCCCTCAAGAACGATAAGTTCAATGAGATGAAGAAAAAGACGGTCGAGCGGGAGAAGAACCAAGACCTCCAGAAACGAATGAAAGAAACGCAGGAACGTGACGATGCGGCCACCCTCAACGAATTCTATCGCACAAAAGCGAAAGAGTATTTAGAGGCCATGGACTTCGCCACTATGGATAATTTCATCCGAACCAACTTCAAGGGGCTTAACGCGATGAGCGGGAAGTCTGAATTCAACTACGAGCATGCAATCAGCCGCAAGAAGAACTACCGAGAATATCGTATTCTGGTGGATTTTATTACGGCCAAGATGACATTGCGAGAAATAGAAGTACCGGGAATATGTGAATTCGCCCCAAACTGAAAGTCGGGGGTGAGCAACCTTATGGCACATTAAGGAATCTTTTTATATGCGGGACTGTGAGAGTAAGGACTCTTGCAGTCCCTTATTTATTGAAGAGCAGTAGTGAGATGCTTCTTGACAATAAATATATGCAATGATATGATGGGATTATTTAGAATTATATGACACATAATGCTCCCTTAGAGCATTCATGATGTATTGTGGTAAAGAGATCCTTATAAGACGATGAAATGCCGTCTTGTCTTGGCAGGATTTCCCCTCGATGTGGCGAAAGTTTTACAGAGCAGGATGCTAGGAGGGCGCAGTCATCCGTGGGGACAACTTCTGGCCTTGAAGTTGGCTACAACGGATGATTATATGGAAGTGCTGTCTGTTTTCGCAGCGTCTGCCAACGACAAGGCAGATGAAATTGAGCGGCTGCTTAAAGATGAGGACTACAAGCATTTCACGCTCAAAGTCCACTCGCTGAAAACTGTGACTAAACTTGTCGGCGCACTCAATCTTTCGGCTGCTGCTGTCGAACTTGAGGCTGCGGGAAAGAACGGAGATATTGAAACCATAAAGGAGAAAACACCGAAGTTTCTTGGGTTATATCGGGCGCTTGCCGAGCATCTTGCAGTGCTCGCTGATGAGGAGGAGGACAACCCATGAGCAGTGAAGGACGAAATATCGTTTATATCGGGCCGGAGAAGCATATTGTGACCCAGGCAGTTGAAAATCGTCTGCCGGAGGCGGGCCTCAATGTCATCTCGCTGCTCCCGGACATAGACAAAATTAACAGGCAGCGTGACAGTGCTGATATTTTTCTTTGCTACGCTGACTATAGCAGCCCGAAAACGGAAGCCGTCATGCATTATCTGTCCGATCTCTGCAGTGACGAGCATCGGTCCATGTGTTTGATCGTCGATAATGCGGCGGCCCGTGAGCAGGTCATGAAGATGAAAAGTGCGCAACGGGCGGCGCACATCTATACGCGTCCCCTCAACTTGAACGACATAGTCGATGACCTGACTGAGCTTTCAAAAGCATACGAAGAATTCCGCAGGACGAAGACGCTTTTGGTTGTGGATGACGACGAAGACTTCTTCATGATAATGAAGCAATGGCTGAAAAAGGACTATAACATCGTCGGTGTCTCTTCCGGAATCGAAGCAGTCAGGTATCTAAAGAATAACACGCAGCCTGATTTTGCTGGACTACGAAATGCCAGATCTCGATGGTTACGATGTAATGCGATTGCTTCACGGGACGCCGCAGACCTCAGAAATTCCGATTATTTTTCTTACAGGCGTCGACGATCGTGACAGTGTCATGCGCGTAGTTAATTTGAAGCCGGACGGATATCTGCTGAAATCCATGCGGAAGTCGGAACTTCTTGATGCGCTGAACCGCTTTTTTGTCAGGAATATCCTGGATGGCGGCATGTCGCAAAAATGAATGTCAGGCTTCCTTCAGGGAGCCTATTATATGCTGTCGAGCTTTACGAGGAGGGTGATTTGCATGGCTGTGGAAATCAAAGGATTGGAAGATCTGGAAGTGCTTACGTATAAAGGGTACAGCATCCCGCGCTGGGATTTCGTGGAGCCTGTACACGGCGAGGGCGAGAAATTCGTGATGTTCTGGCGCAGCCGCCCCAATCCAGAAGGCAAGCTGGGCGAGGAATGCCTTTCGCCCTGGTTCGAGCGCAAATTTGAGGCTGACGGCGTGACATATTCCTTAGTGGAACAGTATATTGTCGCCCAGAAGGCAATGCTCTTCGGTGATCGCGTCAATCTCAGGAAGATCAAGGTCAATACCGACCCCAAGGACATCAGAATCATCAGTATGCGCATCCAGGGAGTGGACAATGCAGTCTGGCAGGAATTCAGCCACAGCATATCCTGCACAGGCAATTTCCTGAAGTTCAGCCAGCACCCGGACATGAAGGCCTATCTCTTGAACACGGGTGATGCTACCCTGGCCGAAGCCAGTCCCTATGACAGGACAGGTGGCATTGGCCTGGACAGGCTTGACGAGGACGCTACTCACCCGGAGCGCTGGCTGGGCAGGAATCTCTTTGGCTATGCCCTGATGCATGTCAGGGAGAAACTGCGCAGCTTGGAATAAGGAAACGTTAAGTTCTCCTAAATACAATACACATCCAAAAGGCGGTTGTGCTGCTCACACGACCGCTCTTTGGTGTGTGGCAGCTGGTGGGGGTTGTGATGAAGAATGTTTTTCCGTGATGATTTGTAATTTTGAGGATTGGGGCTGTATAATAGGACATACAAACTGTGAAGGAGGATATACATTTGTGCCGCACCAACCGTGGGGCAGGGTGGAGGCGCCACCTTCAGCGTAGACAGAGACAGAGAGCCGTTCATCGGTGTCATAAAGAACCGTAAAGCTGAGCAGCCCTAAAAATGCAAGTCCCTGGCATAGGCATAGCTTGTATAGATTCATCGCGCGTCCTCCTTTTCCATGATTATACCAGTTCCTGAAATATTATGCTGAAATTTAGGGAAAAAGTTCCGCAATACATCCCCCCATAGAGGTGGAGGACTTCTTGCGGATTATGTTAAAAGAAGATGGGGCGAGGTAAGTCTATGATAATCCGCGCCAGCCGCAGGACGGATATTGATGATTGGTTGGATATCCGAGATAAACAGCCGTTAAAAAACGTCTTTGAATATTTGGGGTATAAGTTGGAATAAAGGAAGTAATTGGTATGGAATAGAGAAAGCTGGCCGAGAATGGGAGGAGGATTACCTGCCGGAAGCCCTGGAAGAGGGAAAATCTGTGATTTGGTGGGAGCATTCTTGATAATGGCCATAGAGATTCTGAGAGGCGATATGCTGCCATCAATAAACACATTTTATTTCCCGGGAGCGACAATCATCGCCATTCCGGGTGTGCTGCTGTCAGGATTGCTTATATACAAACTTGACAGGCACTACGCATTCAAGAAATGCGACATTGATATGGACCTAGCTTTGACTAGTACGTAATTACAAAGTCCACGTGAGTAAATGTGCTCTATGTTGACTTTTTTAGACACCGATGTGGCCATTACCTTTCTCACGAATCAAGAAGATCCTTTTACAAAGGAAGCTGCTGAGATTATGTTCCTGTGTGGTGAGAGGAAGCTAACAGGATATCTGGCCATGCATATCACTGCGTATTTTGGAGCCAAAGTAAACAAGAGATGAGGAGGATGTACTAATGAAGTTTGAAGAATCAGTCCGTGGCAAGCAAGCCAGAGATAATTTCAACTCTGGCTACAATTGCTCACAGTCTGTGCTGCTGGCTTACGAGGATTACCTAAAAGAAAAAGGATTAGATCCAAAAACTATCTTGAGGATGGCGTCGCCCCTTGGAGGCGGAATCAGCCGTCTCCGTGAAGTATGCGGTGCTGTGTCAGCCTTGTGCTTGCTGATAGGATTGACGGATGGGTACGATGCGCCGGATGACGAAAAGAAAAAGTCTCTATATAGCAAAGTTCAGAAGCTGGTGATGGATTTTCAAGAGAATAGAGGCTCCATAATCTGTCGGGAATTGCTTGGCCTCGAGCAGAAGCATGATCAGCCAACTCCGTCCAAACGCACTAAGGAATACTATGCTGAACGTCCCTGCGCAGACTTGTGTGCGACAGCGGCAACGATATTTGAGAAGAATTACTTGTAAATAGTGGTTCAATATCAGAGAAATATTATTATTTATGCTGGAAAGTCTTGTTTTTTTCTGATTATGAGTGTAGAATTAAAAGGGAAGCTAATAAAAAGCTGTATTTTCGCAAAGCATACCAAAACATTTATCACAGGGAGGAAAAACAATGGCACGTCAGGTTAATTACGATCAGAAAATCGAAGCAATCAAGGCAAAAATCGAGACCAAGACTGCACAGCTGAAAGCTCTGAAGGACGAGCTGGCAAAGGTTGAGAAGGCTGCTGCTGCCAGCAAGAGTGAGGAAATTTCAAGCTTCATTTCCGATAAGGGGCTGAATCCGGCAGATGTAATGGCAGTCCTCCAGGAGAGATTTGGCCAGAACTGAGCCACGGGATACATAAGCATTGAAGGGAGCCGCCTGTTGATGGAAGTCAAAGGCGGCTCTTTTGGTTTCTAAAAACTCATCTAAGGAGGTATATGATGAAAAAGTTCAAATGGCTGATATTGATCGGTTTTGTTCTGACAGTTGGGCTTATCCAGTTGAATTGTGCAGAGGCAGGGCACCTGGAGGATATTGAAGCCCGGGGAGTTATACGCATTGGTACCACGGGAGATTACATTCCTATGTCTTATTTGAATCCCAAGACGGGGAAGTATGAGGGCATAGATGCGGAACTGTCACAAATCATTGCAGATTCATTGGGAGTAAAATTGGAGTATGTGCCAACTACCTGGCCAGCTTTGGCAGCGGATACCCAGTCTGGCAAATTCGATATAGCCATCTGCGGCATTTCCAGAAACTATGCCAGAGCAAGGACTATGGCCATGTCTGATGCCTATGGAGTAGGTGCTTTTGGCAAGACCATACTCTGCCGCAAGGCTGATGCAAAGAAGTTCCGCAGCCTTGCTGACATCGATAAGGCCGATATAAGGGTCATGATCAACCCTGGTGGAACCAATGAGAAATTTGCCAATGCCAACTTGAAGCAGGCCCAGCTTATCGTGCACAAAGAAAATGCCGATATTCCCCGGCAGATAGCCGAGGGCAATGCCGATATCATGATAACGGAAATTGTGGAGGCAGTCCGTTACGTAGAAATGGATGCCAGACTGGCGGCTCCCCTGATTGGTGAGCCTTTTACAACACATTCTTGTGGCATCCTTATGGTCAAGGGAGATCAGGAATTCTTGAATTACATCAATTTCGTTTTAGCGGAGCTGCGCATGGATGGAACGTTGCCCAGGCTGGAAGCTGAATATTTGCACGTCAAGCCAGCTGAGTAGGCCATTATTTGAACAGCCGACCTCTCACACCACCGCGCGTATGCGGCGGCTACTTAGATTTCTGGCAGGAGAATTTCATAAAGTCAACGAATGTTATTGATGTTATTGATGTTATATAATTTTTCTGCCGGTAGGAGAGATAACAATGGATAGGCGAGAGAAAAATTCAACCAAGCAGTCCACTAAGATCACTGTCCTGGGCTGCGGACGGTGGGGGACTTTTCATGCGTGGTATGCCCACAGTCTTGGCTATAGCGTAAAACTATGGGGGCGGCCTGGCTCCGCGCATTTGCAGGAACTGCTGGAGACGCACCGCAATGAGTATCTGACTTTGCCTGAGAGCGTGGTCCTGACCCATGACCTGGCGGCAGCTTTGCAGGAGGCCGATATTGTCATCATCTCCATCAGCGCGCAGCAGTTGCGGGCTTTGATGGAGCAGATAGTGGAAACCGGTCTGGCACTGGCAGAGCGAAAATTCGTCCTCTGCATGAAGGGACTGGAGATCAGCACAGGCAAGCGTCTGACAGAAGTCTTTGGCGATGTGGCAGGGCAGGAAGTGCCTGTAGCAGTATGGGTAGGCCCGGGACATGTGCAGGAATTCCTGCGCGGCGTTCCCAACTGCATGGTCATGGCCGCCAGAGATATAGGGCTGGCTCATGAGCTGGTGGATATTTTCCACGGCCCGCTGATACGCTTCTATTACGGTAAGGATTTGCTAGGCACAGAGATAGGAGCTGCAGCGAAGAATGTCATGGGCTTGGCCGCAGGCATGCTGGATGGCTTTGGCTACGGCAGTTTGAAAGGTGCGCTGATGGCCAGGGGAACTATGGAACTGTCCCGCCTGATTGAAGCCCTGGGGGGGAATCCCATGACTGTTTACGGCTTGTCCCATCTGGGTGATTATGAGGCAACGCTCTTTTCGGTGCATAGCAATAATCGGCGTTTCGGAGAAGATTTCGTGCGGGGGCAAAAGTTCGAGAAACTGGCCGAGGGAGTATATACGGCCCAGGCCTTGCTGAAACTTGCCGGGACGATCGGACTGGAGCTGCCCATCTGCCAGACGGTCAATGCCATCATACAGGAAGGTGCTGACCCGCAGGAGGCTCTGATCAAACTGTTCCTCCGCCCTGTCAAGGCAGAGCTTGAATAAACGGCGGCATAATGTTTATAGAAGGAGGGCAGTAGATTGACTTAGAACAGGTGGAACACCTTGTGGCCATTGTCTATTTCTCGTACAAACTGTACTTCAGCCACGAAAAGGAATTGCCGGAGTGTGAGGCTGATGAGGCAAAGCTGGAGCAGCTTAAGGACATATACAGGGGAATACGTACACGACTGGACGAATTGCAGAAGGCCGGAGAAATTGACGCATTCAAAAAAACTCCATCTGCTCCATGAGCAACCATGTCATGGCGCTCATAGCGCAGAAATATCAGAAAGTACGGAGAGGAGTTGAGCCTATCATGGGTGGTAAGATAATTGAATATGAGGCTAAAACTATATTGAATAAGGGCATTGAGCAGGGTATTGAAAAAGGGCGTTTGGAATCCGCTATAAGCACCCTGAATAGGTATATACGCCGCAAACTGCCTATAGATGCCCAGGTGCTTGCTGACATCGCAGAGGACAATAAGTTGACCGTTGATAAGGTACGCACCATAGCAAAAGACAATGGGATTTCCTTGTCACGCTGATGCAGTGCCTCGTTGCTTAACGTTGAATCTAATACTGACAACGACCGCCAAGGGGATCGGTGACGATGTGCAGCACCAACGGATACTCAGCCGTATCTGCTGTGCTACATCGTCGAGGTCGGCGGCAAGGGCTTTCGGAGGGAGGGACGGGCAAAATTACCCTTTTGTGGCAGGAAAAGAGACGTGTTTGTCGAAACTTAACGGTGGAAGGGTGTGTACATGGAGATTGAACGGCAATTCTTGGTAGAAAGGGTGGAGAGAAGTGGTTTGGAAAAAAGCAATGACGGGTCTTTTGCTCGCAGGGTTGATGGCGTCTCCTGCGGCAGCATTTGCGGAAGCAATTCCCCTCAGGGGGATCGTGGAGGGTTTTTACGGGACTCCCTGGACAACGACCGACCGCATGGACAT
>JAGBLH010000286.1 GCA_017635515.1 Selenomonas sp. | reverse complement strand
TTTTAAAATCCGTTCAACTTCATCTGTGTTCCTTACACTTTCTACATGTATAAAAGAAGAATTATTTATTTTGTTAATTTCATCCAAATGGTCTTTTGAGTTAAGTTCATCATATACCGCTAAAGGAATATAAACCTTATTAAACATTCTCTGTAATATGTATAATTTATCAATCTGGCATAAAGTTATAAGTGGCCCAGTATCAGATACAATCAATGTGTCATTCTGCATATCATTTCTCCTTAGATTCGTAATATGAAAGCAATTTCTTCTCTGAATCCGCATATTTATCAACAGGATCAGTGATATACTGCAAGCCATATTTGCCGTAGAAGTTAATGAGCCTAAATTTATCTACTCCGAGCATTGATGCCGCTTTTCCGTGAGATATAAGCCCTGCATCAATATAAGCGTACAACATAAAAGCAGCACGTTTAAATTCAGTTAAATCATCTATTTTTCTATTGTTTATGAAATCTGCCATTTCATTAGATAACTCTATTTTTGCTTGTTTCATTTTAATAAGCCTCCTTAGTATAATTATATTATATCTCTTACCTCCCCTTCCCATTCTCTCTCTCAATATACCCCGCCATCCGCTCGACCAGGGCATCATACTTCGCCTGTAACTCCTTGTTCTGAAGCCTGAGCGACTGCAATTCTTCCATCATTTCATTACGCATCAAATTTATATTTTCATTTATAGCCACTTGGTTATGTGAATTCTGAATAATATTTTTTCCATTATTCTCAGCCGATTCCTTGATTGACTGTATAGAATCCATCAGTTCTGGCATGTAAGTTTTCATTATATAGTTTATGCCTTTAGGATTACATGTGCCCAAAGTACGAGCCAAAGCAATTTCTACATCTTCTCTAAATGTTTCGTTCGGATCATGAATCGTATAATTAGGTTTTTCTGCTTTATTATCTTTGCTGCTGAAGCCAAACATCCTTTTCACCTCTCAAATGTGTACACTTAACCTACTTTAAAGTATATGCCAAACAGATATATTTGTCAATAAGATAACGAAAGCTCCTGCTAGTAAATCATCACCAGCAGGAGCTTTCAAAACATCATTTCCTCTTAAAATTCCCCATATCGCTCATGGAGCTACCTGACTTATTTCCAGAGGAATCGGTATTAGGTGCACCACCACCTATAGGCGTATATACCGAGGCATTGCCTGTAGAATTCTTTGCACCAGAAACTTCAGCCTTCCCAGGAGCAACCTGTGGAGCAGCATTGCTTGTGACAACTCCACCACCAGCAGGAGCGGCAGATTGGGTATTGCTTTGCGATGCCTGAGCATTCTGCACCTGAGGATTAGCCTGTGGCATTTGAGCGCCGACCTGTTGCGAGGCTTTATTGCCGTTGCCAGCAGTCACTGTTCCAGATGCTTCAGCTTTACCAGGCATAGGTTGAGAAGCAGCATTGCCTGTGCCAGCTCCACCACCAGCAGGAGCGGCAGATTGTGACGTAGGCATAATCTGAGATGCTTGAGCCGAACCAGCTTTTTCAGCTGCATTCTGGCTAGGAACCTCCTTGGTATCCTTGTGCTCTGTATGCTGGCTCTCAGACCTGTTGGTATTCTCTCTGATGGTCTCTTTTTCTTTCATGCCATTAGGAGTAGGCATTGCAACCTGAGCTGACTGCCCATCCTTGCCATCCTTGCCGTCAATACCTCTGCCACCAGAACCGCCATCACCTTTCTCCTGTGAAGGTTTGGCTGTTGTATCTTCACCGGGATACCCCTTGGGCGGGTTGATGGTAGGCTTGTTGGGAGAACCGCCACCACCAGGAGGGCCACCAGGCGGTGTATCATTGCCGTTGCCCGTACCGTCCCTCTTTGTAGACGGATCAGCAGCATCTGAGAAGATGGAATCCTTCCGTGGAGCATGAACATTATCACGTTTCTCAAGCCCTGCCAGCCTCTGTACCCCATCCATGAAATTGGTATCTGGGTTCAGGAGCTTCCCATCATCCCCAATCATCATTCTGGCCCCACGGGATGCTGCCTGAGTGATAGGATTCTTGCCTAATGCATTCATAGCCAAGCCTCTAGCCATCATTCCCGCAGTAGAATTCTTCAGGCTGCTCATCATGGTAGGTGCTTTGCCGCTTGCAGCGTAAGCCTCCTTGGCAGCCTGGGATGCGACACCAGCTCCAGCAACCATCCCTCCCAAAGCAGCCCCGCCAGTAGCCACAGCACCAGCCACCGAAGCAGCCTGTCTAGCCATCCCCGAAGCCTGGCTAATCATCCCGCCACCGCTCAGTGCCGGGCTACCGTTCAGGAACGAGGACACCAGATCAGGTATCTTCTTCGTGAGGTACGCAAAGAACGCACACATAATAATAATCTGGCATAGTATTGAGAAATTCTCATACGGATTCACTTCCAGCTTTATGAAATACGCTGAGAATATCTTAGCAATCATCACCTGTAGGAAACAGATGACCATCATCTTCGCCCCGGAGTTGAACATCAGGCTGATAGCCGAATTCGACAAAAAGGCCAGCCTTTCCGTGACACCAAAGGGCAAGAAAACCACACTGAGCATAAGCATGGTGTAGAACTCAATGCGGGCCACGAACATTTCCACAGCAATAAAGAGCATGATCCCTACAATGACAAGTGTTGCTATGATTTCCACAATAGGTTCAAGAATAGCACCACTTAGCAGATTACCAGCTACGCTGAAAACACCTTTATCTGAAACAGCATCTACAAAGCCGAAGCCTACATTTTTTGCTTCATCACTTGCTCCTTTGCCATTCAAACAAAGTTCCAGGAAAGCCCAGGCATTATGCCAGATGGAGTCAGGCCTGAAAGTCTTGTCAGCATCCACCGATGTCGGATCAGCTGTAGAGAAGCCAGTTTCCCCCGCCGCCATGAACCCCGCAGCCTGGAAGAATCCTGATAACGCTTGACCTATATTCAGCCACTCCATGATAAGGAAGCAGAAAAAGCCAGCCTTGAAAACATACGTCAGCATGAATTTGATCTTATCGCCACTATACAGATCCATAGCAATCTTATAGCCACCCTCAAGGGCAGCCAAGGCAATAGTCATCCTGAGCGCTATGGCTTGGAGCACCGGCATGCCATTGTTTATGATGGTTCCTGAATAAACCGCCATGATCTCGCTCAGGATATCATCATTCCCGTTTTCTTTTGAATTCTTCAGTATTTCAGCTGCTGCACTTGTTCCTTTGTGAGCTGCTGCAATATCGTCCACGGACATAAGAATCCCGGTATTGCCAAACACCTCAAACAAAAACACCCCGAAATTATAAGCAAGCCCTATCCCCAGCATGAACTGCCATACCGTCTTCTTGCCATCCTCAATGCCAAAGGCAATCATAGCGCCGGCAGCCACCGTAAGGATTGTGATGATAGACCTGAAGACAGTGTTCATGCCCAGGAATATTTTCTGGAACTCCGTTCTGAATGATGTGCCCTCATTGATATCTTTGCCAAAGTCGATTACCTTATCGGAAAAATCACTGGCAGTCATAGATTTACTGCCACCACCAAGAATATCCCCGATAGAGTCAGCAGCCAAAGCAATATCCGAAGTCAAAAGCAATATAATTATGACACCCAGAAGCAATCCTGTGTAAATATGTTTTTTACGCATAAGTTACTCCCTGTACAGATTTTTTGAGCCATCGTAACTTGCAAGATTTTTGTGCCCGATATTATTAGATTTAGTTACAACCGCTTGGCTATAAGCCCTGTCAGCTTCCTTATCCTGCCTATCCATCTGCTGATACGAAACAAGCCCCGTCAGCAAGTTGATTTCCTGCGTTATGGCATTAGTCTCATTCGTAATCGCCGCCGTATTGGCTTGCTGGGCTTGAAGTTCACCCTCAGCCTCATTCGACTTCTCCATGATCTTCTTGCTTTGTTCCAGCACCTCTTTGTTCGTCTTCTGAGCGTTCATGACGATGATGTTGGCATCATTTACCGTATCCTGAGCCTGTTTCGCCCGGTTCTTGGTTATCTTGTACATATCATACACAGTGAGATTGCCATTCAGCACCGACTCAAAATCACCCACAGTATCCTTCCAGATATTCTCAAGAGTCTTGTTCTTGTTCAAGACCCCCCTGTAGTTCTCTACCTGCTTGTTGAGTTCAGCGATATTCTTATCCTGAGTCCCTAGAAATTGCATAAGTGTGCCGACATCCAGCTTCTTCATGTTCAGCAACATCAAAGCATACTGCTTCTGTGCCTCCGTCAAGATATTCGCCGTCTGAATGGCGGTCTTTACCGCTTCCTCAATATTCTTTTCGTCAAAGACCGCAATAGCCGCCTCAGTTCCCCTGGAGCTGGGAATCATAGCCAGGAGGCTTGCGCTGACCCCCATGATAGCCCCCACGCCTATGGCTACGGCCTTCTTCGAAAACTTTTCCATTGCCATGAAAATCACTCCCTGTAAAAAACATTCTGAAGTCCTTACCTTAGTTGTATCACATAGAACCTCAACCAAATTACAGAAATATAGCAAATTTACATAATGAAAGTGGTTCTAATAGAACCACTTTGCTGAAACTACGCAAATCCAATAGGCAAACTTTCCAAAATCGCTTGACTTGTCAGATAAATGTGGTAAAATGTTCAGTACGAAGCACCATCTATAAAAAATGTCTTACCCCCTATTCCTATTCACTCCTTCTCTTCTACGAATAATCTTGCTCCCTCATCGCCATTGGGGCACGGAACGAAAGAAACCTCGCAGCAAAGAGAACAAAGAAAATAGCCCTTGCAGAATCAATATCTGCAAGGGCTATTTTCTTGTCACTTACCACCTGCTGTTGACCAAGGCCGCCGCCTCGTCATACGGCAAGGAACATTCCTTTTCTCTATTTTTCTCTATCAGCTCATTGATTATACGCCTATACTCCAAATATATTCTTTGGAAATCATGAGGAATCTCTGGGATAGACATGAGGAAAAGCGTTGGATCAATATCATCAAAATTCTTCTCCTTTGGTTCTACCCCCATATATTTTTGTTTCCATTCTTCAAATCCAAGATTTTCCACCATATATTGACCCTCCTTCCCTCCCGTAATCTTAACAAGCAGGGCGGCTTAGATGAAATCAGAATTTATTCCAAAGTGCCTATTGTATAACCCCAAAAGCAGCTCATTGATTTTCCCCATATCAGCCCTATCAGGAAGCTTAGACTCAGCATTAGCCTCCTCCATCTCCCTTTCCAGCTTCTCCTGGAGAGCAAATATCTTCTCAAACGGCATCTCGCCATTGCGGATAGACATGAGCAGGTCATGCTCCCTCTCCCTGTAAGTGACGATCTCCTGATTCTTCAGTATGTCAATGCACATATAATACAAGCGGATGAGATGCATAGCATGCTTATTCAGGTGCGCCTCGTCCTTCTTCCTGTTCCTGTGCGTGATGATGCCATAATTCTTTATGGTATTGGCAAGCTTTGAATTGAGGTTGATATACTCCCTCAGAGGCAGGTGCTTCATAGTCCCGCTGACAAAGATCTCCTGCTCATAATCCTCGTTGTTTGACGGCAGGATCTCCAGGGAGACATCGAACTGGCTCTCATTCCTGTTCGCCTGTGCCCTGTCCAGCATAAAAGCATTGAAAGGCTCCCCTGAAGTAAGGATATCCACGGAGACAGACTTCAGGATATGCCTCTCCTTCTCCGGCTGAGGATAAGAATCCCTGGCCAGAGCATTCTGGAGCCTACGGAGCTGCTGAGTCGCATAGCCTGAGAACGTGAAATAAGCCCGTTTGGAGAGGAACAGCCCCCTATTCGCCCGCAGCGCCCTGCCTATATCATTCGCATATACCACATCCTCATCACGAGTCCCCAGCATCTCTATGACATTAGGATTGCAAGCAGCCAGCAGCCGGACCAGCTTCTTCAGGCTGTATAGGCAGGTATCGGTATCGCTGTCACAGAACTCCTCCTTCTGAGGCTCAAGGGCAAACATAGCCCCAGGCTTCTCAATATACCCGCCACGCAGATCATAATCCGACTCAGGCAGATTAGTGCCATAAGCACGGGAACCGCCGAGGGTGAGATAGAAAATGTTGTCATTCAGGTATGGAACACCCTTCAAAAAAGAGTATTCAGCAGAACCGAACACCCCTCCAATATTTTCTAACATGTTTTATTCACCTTACTTATTTTTGCAAGAATGTTTCTTTATATAAGAACATACAATAGAAGACGACAAAGGATCATCCTGTGCATTTTTCCAAATTATATTGGCTTTAACAGTCATTTCTTTTGCAGATAAACCTAGAAAATTCGGACTGTGTTTCAAACATTCTAATATCCTTTCCTTCTCCAGGTCATATTTGCACATATTTTTTACAATTAAAATATCATCATCATGATTCCATGACACGCCAAGCGATAGTATTGGTTTTGCAAAATAAACAAAGGTTTTGTAATTAGAAGTCCTACTGGATAATTTAGGCACTTCCGTTTCTATTATCTTATTTAAGTAATCTGTAAAATCTTGTGACCCAATAATTTCCTGCCGTTTGGGATGGCGTTCATCGAGACTGCTTAGTTCCTTTTTATACATTTTTTGAAAATGTCTTATGACATCTTCACAATCTTCTTCTCTTGCACGTTTTTTTAAATATTCCCAATCAAGGTCATCAGCATTAGCTTCTATCATGAATTTTGCCCATTCGCTGAAATACCCTTCCCTAAAGTTCTTCCCCATAATCTTGGGAGAAGCTTCCCAAAACTTCCCCCGTAGGCATCTATCTATTATAATATCCTCTGCGCCTATCACAGTGAAGATTTTATCGCCTATACTTACATTTCTGACACGGTTTATGTCTCCCGCCAAAGGGCCTTTAGGAAATTCAATGATAAATGGCGTACCCTCACATTCCCATACTCCACCATGATTCTCAAATCCGAGTGAATTCATGCACTCCGTAACTCTTTCGTTTGTGCTGAGAACAAAATCAATATCTTGTGTTGCGTAATGCTGGGAGCTGTATAACTCTACTGCCGAGCCACCAACCATAATCGCACGAACCCTATATTTCGCAAGTTCTTCACATACTATTCCCGCCAACCTAAATCTTTTATAAGCAGGAGAAATATTAGGATTCTCTGCCAGTTCTATTATCTCTTCTCTCCCTGACTTATTATCTTTTCCCATACTATTTCATATCCTCCAGGTATTTTTTTCATGATTCCTTTATCAAAATTACTAAGCCAGGATTCCCTAACCTTTCTGGCTAAAGCATCAGATTCATAAGGATTTCTATCCCTTACATCTCTGTCCGGCATCTTGGGAGGGCGCATCCCCTTTGTTCTTTCTTTTATCTTGTCCTGGAATTCATCAAAATTTATAACTGGCATATTTTATCACCACACTTTACATAATCCTTCTGACCTCATCATACAAACAATGGAACTTCCCCATGCTCTTATCCTGATGCCAGTGACCAAAATACCACCCTTGGAAGCCCCGACTCCCCAGCTCATCATACACAGCCTGTAGCAGACTTGCTGTAGGATCAGGATCTTCCACACCAAACATTGGCCTTAGCAGCTCCCTTGGGCAGGTATGGCTAAGTATATAGTCAATGCGGATGCCTTCAGCTTTCATCCTGTCAAGAGTGAAGAACAGGTTCTCCTGCTCTTGGTGGCTCCACAGCTCTTCCTTCCACCAGCTCACATCAGGAACTCGGCACAAACGGTCATAAGACTGCGCTCCACCTGCTGCCAGGAAATGCTTGCCGCCAATCTTGAAGCACCCCCCGCGCATCAAATGAATGATATTTTCTGCCGTCTGATGCACTCTCCCGCCATGCCAACTGGAGACAGGCAAGCTGTTTATCCACCGATGATTCTCATGGTTGCCGTCAATCCAAAGGATAGTGAAGCTTTTTTCCTCCAGCCACTTCCTCCAATGCTCATGTTCCTCGCCATCATGCCAATACAATCCAAAATCGCCAAGTATGATGACATAATCCTCCCGTGTCATCTCCTGTTGTTCAGGAAACTCCTTGGTATTCAGCTTGCTGATGTCTATAGGGATATGTGTATCACCAGTGACATAAATCTTCATTTCTCTCATTTTCTCCAATCAGCACCGCTTCAAAAATTCCTGATAAACCTTCTTCCTCAGAGAAGGCTGCCTTTCCAAAATAGCCCTGAGGTCCTTCTGAGGAACGGCCTTCTTCATCCAGGCCGTATTGTTATTCAGATTGCCAGCCGGAGGAATCCACAAAGGATTCCTCTCCTTATGCATCCGCATGAACTCCTCTAGCGAAACCTCTTTCCTTAGAGGCTTCTTCTTCCTCTTCTCCTGTTTCCTCTGCGCCTCCAGCATCTGCTTCTCAGCCCAGGTCAGTCGTGGCCTGGCCTTGTGCCCGCTTGCCCAAATATTCCTGCCATAATAAGCGTACCTGCCCTCTGCAAAGGAAAAGAAGTCCACATACCTGGAAGGATCAACGCTCTCCACGATTCCCTTGCTGCGGGCATACTTCTCCAACATAACAGGCGGTATGCCAAGCTCATCCGTAAGGAAAATCCCGCCACGAACATTTCCGTCACTGCCCGTATACTCCATAGCCCTGCAAACCAGTATATCAGAACGATAATCATACCTGGGGTCAATGCAGATAAACTTCTCCACATCCTTCTCCATCACATTCAAATGGTCGCAGATAAGGTTTGTAGAGGCTCCTTGGGGTACATACGGACGGATTTCCGTATAAGTGACATATTCCCGGCTGAAATGGGCATAGAACTTCCCGCAGATAATGAACGGCTTGTCCAGCCTTGACAAAGCCAGTATAGTATTCCTGGCATAATTCCGTCCATCCACCACTCCTGCTTCACCCCCGGCTTTAGCCCCATAATATCTGCACACACTATGTCAATTCATTTTTTTGGGAAAAGTGGCGCCAATCCTAAAAGGAACACCAATATTATCACCGCCACGCTTAATGATTCACCTAGAGCCAATCCTCCTGCCAACCCTAACCCGCAAGGCCAGATGTATCTCCAAAAAACAGGTCGCTTGGTACATGAACTCTCGCTATCCATGATGTTTAATCCTTCTTTTTTTATTTCATGCATAAAAATCCCCTTCACTTCACCACTCCGGCCCTAGCCATTTCATCTGCATTCTTATACCCATGTTCCTTCGCATGAGCCTGGGTGATGCACTCCACCCATTTGCCACAGATGGAGCATACCCCGCTGTTCCAGCGGGATATCCTCTTAGCTCCCGCTGCCCTTTCCAATTTGACAAGACTGCTACCCATATAATGCCCTCTTTGCTGATATAATCTAATTTACAGGTTTGCCATCTGAACGGACCTGAAAATTTTTCTTAAATGACTTCCCAATAGCAGACCGCTTAAACTGCCTACACAATCCTTTGTATGAAGGTAACGCCCTATAGGCACTTAATATTCTTTTTACCTCTCCTCTATCAACCTTTTCCATTTGGAGCGGATACTTTTTTTCTAACTTTTCATATATCGTTTTACCTGCAAACATTTCTTGTTCGGAAGACAATAAGATCAGCCTATGTAAATCACATTGGCATTCTTGGGGAATACTGTCCATCCTTATCGGGAACGGATATATTTCTGGATTCTGGTCAATTAAATCCAACTCATTTTTCTGAGGTAAATTTGTAGTTATCCGACTTACTGTTTCCTCAAGATTATGAGTTTCATCAATCGAACAAAGAAAATCCTTTATATTTATGTAATAAGTCCCTCTGGGAGAAACGAGGCCTGTTCCATTATATAGAACAAAATTCCCTTTGCACTCACCGAAATTTCTTCTTGCTTCACCGTTGAAGTCTTCATTCATCAAATGCTTATCCTGTCCGATATAATCTCCTTTGGGATTATACCCTACTACAGCCTTGCTGGAATGCTTCACCTCAAAAGCATAGTGATGCTTTTTGTAACAATTGCAAACCAGCATATCGTATTCTCCTTTGGTATCCCCTTCAAAAAAAGGTTTGCAGACAATATATTCATCATTATTCAGGCATTTCCTTGTATCATACAGGACAATGTTTTCCGTAATTTTGCCATATATATCATTGGTAAGATGTTCTTTTAGTTCAGCTCTTTCCAATGGCGGTATTGTTGCCAGAGCATCACTTTCCAATAACAACCTATTTGCTTCCTGGAGTTGATTGAACTTTATTGCAGGTTGTATCACATACTTTTCGATCTCTCTATAAGATTCCTCCCAATATCCTTCTACCTTGTTGAAGTAATATGACTCTACTCTGGAAAGTAAACCTATTTTTGTCAGAGCATCTTCTATTTCAGCAACAAACTGAGCAGTTGCTGGATGACTAAGAGAACATGATAAGTTTATTATACTTGCATACTCTTCCCTTAAGCGATTTATATCTACTTTTTTATACCTAGTTCTCTTCTCACTCTCATTTTTCTTGTTGCTTATTTGGTATGTGATAGGCATTCCAATTATTGGGCTGAAACTCACCCGATTTACGATCTTATCTGAGAACACTCCATTATATATTTCGACTACTTTCTCTATTGCCAAAAAAATATCTCTCTTATTATATTCCTCAATAGTCGAATATCTTGGTGACATGATTTTTTTGCTTATACTGGAAGATATATTGTTTGAGACAGCACTATCCAGATACCTTCTGGCAGTTTCATAGTCTGTTATAGCTGCATTATCAACAATGCCTCTTCGCATCAAGCCACCATGCTCTATATATTCATCTAAATTGCTTGCACCCAAGACCTCACAATGTTCAGCAAAAGATATATATGTCATGTTGATATGACATGTGCGATTGAGCAGTTCCTGGTCTTCGGCTAAATAAAGGCCAAAAGAATCTGTGCCAGTGATAACGATATCTGTTCCATCAGAAGCATAATAGTCAGGCAATAATGCTGAATTTTCGATAAAATCCTCCGCATTAGTTATTTCGTCAATAAATACTATCCTTGCCTTGCCCTTTTCCTGCTCAAGAAACTTGCCTATCTCATCCATTTTAGCTGATGGTAACACTTCATAAATATAAGGAACGCCATACTTCAATGCTAACTGTTTCATCAGGACAGTTTTCCCAGTCCTTCTTAATCCATAAAGTGAGAGCACTTTTCCGCTTTTTCCGTGGCTCGAATCCAGGAATTTCACGGCCTCATTAAAACATCTGCGTTTATTCATGCCAGCTATTTCATCTTCATATATTCTTTTCCTTACTAATATTTCTTTTTCCACGAAGCACCCTCCCCTCATATCTCTCTTATAGTCCTAAGCTCTTCCTTCAATGTCACTCTAAGCTCTTCAATATCGTCCCTGCCTTGCAAGATCAGGAAGTAGTCATCCTCCACGCCGAAAAGTCTCCCAAGCCTCAGTGATGTATCTGCCGTGATACGGCGTTTCCCGCTCAAGATATCAAATATCCTCGACATCGGCACATGAATCCTCTTGGCTATCATGTACCCTGAAAGCCCAAACGGCTCCATGAATTGTTCCTTCAAGATTTCATTGACAGTTGGCATAATCTCTTCTCTCTTTCAATGCATCACGAACTCTGCTTACAGCTTGCCATCTTATTCTAAAGGTCTGTCTATCTCTTCTTATCTGTCAGCCAACCACATCATTACTTGACGATATATTCCTGGAGAAAGCAGTAGGCATCTTCTTCTCTCTAAAAGTCTCACAATCTCTATCTAAAGCTTGCCATTTTATTCTAAAGTTCTGTCTATCTGCCTTATACATGCCAGCCAGCTACACTTCTCCTATATATAATATACCACAAACTAATATATCTGTCAAACAGATATATTAGTCAAAATAAAAATAAAAGCCAGCCACCATGAATCATAGTGACCGGCTCTCTATTCACGCACGGCAGACGAACTGCCCGCATAGGTATTCCAGGCTGGATGTTGGCTGCACCTGCTTCGATGGGATGAACACATACCCTTCTCTATCCCTGTGAAAACCACGGAGCGGATGCCCTCTGCCTTAGCATCTAGGGAGAAAACATCCATCCCAGCATCATTACCTACCTCCCCTGTCCTTTCTCTTTCTCCTGCATCTTGTGAAGCTCACGATTCAGCTCATTGACCGATGCATCCATCCAATCCTTCACCCACTTGTAAGCATCCTTTCTGTCCTTCTGTGTCTCATACTTCAAAGCCCCATGCAGAACCGTGCTGCCCTTCCGCACATCCTTGGCCTCAGCCTCATGCTTCAGAGATACTAGGGCTTCCTGCCCTGAAAAGTTCTCGAAATTGCGTAAGACTTCTCTGAGTTCACGGTCAGCTTCCCCGCCTCTAGGGATACCATGCGAATCTCTCCCAGCCACAGCATCCAAAGCATTTTCAATCTGCCCGAATATTTCCTCACCAGGAATGTCCCCTCGAATCGGACTCATCTTCTCATTCCTGCTGCCGTCAAGGCTATCTGAGATGCATGTACGGAAATCATCAAGGAACTTCACATCAAAACTACCATTATTCAAAGGGTCTATATCAATGGAGTTTCTGATAAATGGATAAAGCTCAATATCTGCTTTCAGCTCTTCACAAACATCCTTCGGAGACTTGTGAACGCCATCCTCACTGCAGCAGAGCTTCCGCACCTCATCCTCGGTATAGAACGTCTCCATAGGCTCCTTGTCTCTTATATCATCATAAAACTTCAACATAGCCGGGCTGACTTCACTGTAATGAGGCAAGAGACTAAGGTCTGTCAGCTCCAAATCTTCACGCCTTAATAATTCGCTAATAATGTCCTTGTTACTCATCTCATATCCGAATTCTTCTTTCCTGTAATAAGAAAGACTGTCCTTCTCTATGAGCTGACTTCCTTGTATGTTGCCCTGCCGATAAGAAATAGCAGCCATATATTCATCATCGTCATCAGGATACAGCACATCTTGTATCACAGTCTGATGATAATGGTAATCTCCTGGCAGTTTATCCACTGCACAATTAAGCGGAAAATACTCATCCATGATTGGAGCATCCATATAGCCAACCTTCAAATATCTGTCTCTCTTCTCACCCGCTTCGTCCTTCATCATTTTAAGCGTATCATACACTTCATTGAATCTATACTCAGGGATAGAAGCCATTGATTTAGGATTTTCAAACCATTCTATAGCTTTGCCAATTGCCTCTGCTCTCTCCCCCTCATTACCAATTTCCGGCTCCGATTGAAGCAGGTCATATTTTACCTTCATTTCTTTAAGTCCCTTAATGGTTTCTTTGCGCTCAATTTCATCCTGTATGTCATATCTCCTTGCTGTGCATATGAAGTTATCTACAGTGAATTCGGCATTGGCATACTTTGCAAAGATGGTTTCATCTGATACCAGTTCGTCTGCATCTTGAAGTTCTCTTTCGGACACACTGCGGTGTTCTTCTCTTTCTACCGTCACTGATAGGTAGCGGGCTTTTAATTCGTCCAGCATATCCCTATTGAGCTGTGTTACCTTCAAAGGTGTCATTCCTTATTTACCTCCCCTGGCTCTTATCCTTCTCCTGTGTCATGCTGATCTCATGACACAGCTCCTTTATAGGCTTGTTCAGCCACTTCTTCGCCCACTTATATGCCTCCTGCCGGTCCTTCTGTGTCTCGAACTTCATAGTCCCATAAAGGACTGTGCTGCCTTTCCGCACATCCTTGGCCTCAGCCTCATGCTTCAAGGACACCAGGACATCCTGCCCAGAAAGGGCCACGAACTGAGTCATAGCTTCCTTGAGTGTACGCTGCGTATCCATCTTAGCCACAATCCTCAAGGACTCCTCGATTTTCTCAAAGATTTCTTCTCCAGGCATATCGTGGAAGATTGCTGCCATCTTGACATATCTCGCACTGGGATAATCGTCTGCAATGCAGGTGCGGAAATCATTCTCGAACTCGATTCCATACTTCAGATCACCGATTTCATCCACAGGATCAAGGTTGATGGAACATCTCAGTGACGGATACAGTATCAGATCAGCCTCTATTTCATCACGGATAGCCTGATAGCCTTTCCACTTGAACCTCTCGGAATCTGCCAATGCTTTCAGATCCTCCTCAGTATAACCAATGCGGCCAGGAGGCTCCTGCCTTATATCATCATAAAAATTAAGCAGCGTAGGACTGATATCGCAATTACCAGGCAGTTTGCAGAGGTCAGGAAGTTCCAATTCCCCCTGCGTTATGAGGGCCTGCACAATCGCCTTATCTTCCGTTTCCTTACCCTCATATTCCTCATCCAGCAATTCCATAGGAACCAGCCCATATCCAGACAGGCGGCCTTGCCTGAAATGAACCATGCCATAATCATCACCAGTCTCTTCTGACCGCTGGACATCAAGTATTTCAGTCTGATAGACATGATATTTGACCGAGATAAGATTTCTTGCACTATCCAGCGTGACAATATCTTCTCCCCAGGCAGAATCATCAATCCCCATCTCTTCGCTTCCCTGTTCCATATCCTTGCTGTACTCTTCCAGGTCCTTCAGCTTGTTCAGCAAGGAATCTACCTCTTCTTTTTCCATGAACCGCATTGTAGTGGGGTTTTCTATCAGGGTTATGGCTCTATCCATTGTCTCCGCATCAGAAATGAAGAACTCAGCTTGCCCGCTGTCCTTCCCCTGTGCCTTGAGTTCCACTTCCGAATAATCCTTTATGGATCTCAGTCCCTCTACTAAGCTTTCCTCTTCGGTCATGTCCTTATCTCCCCTGTCCTTTTCCTTTCTCCTGTATCTTGTAGATCTCATAATCCAGCTCCTTGGCTGACTTGTTCAGCCACTTCTTGGCCCATTTGTAAGCATCCTTCCTGTCCTTCTGTGTCTCGAACTTCATAGTTCCATGCAGGACAGTGCTGCCCTTCCGCACATCCGTAGCCTCAGCCTCACGCTTCAGGGACACCAGGACTTCCTGCCCGGACAAGCTCTCGAAGTCGCTCAGGGCCTCCTTGAGAGTGCGGTCAACCTCCCCGCCATTGGGAATAGTATGCGTATCCCTCTCGGCCACCACATCGAGGGCCTTCTCGATCTGCCCAAAAATTTTCTCTCCCGGAACATCGCCATGAATGGGGGCCATCTTCTTATATCTCCCACCATCATAGTCATCTGCTATACATGTACGGAATTCTTTAAGAAAATTTACGCAGCAAGTTTCTGTATCATATGGATCTATTTCTATAGATTCTCTAAGATTCGGATATAATAACATATCCGCTTCTATCTGTGCGATAATATCCTGTGCTGATTGTCCCTTTAGTGACTTGCTGCTTTTTGCAATATCAGTCAGTTCCTGTTCAATGCAGAAAAATTCAGCAGGGTTTAGTTCTTTCACTTCATCATATAGAGCCAGCAAAGCAGGGCTGATATCACTGTAATGCGGAAGTGCGTAAAGATCTGGCAGTTCAAATTCGCCTGTCTGTACCAATTTAGCTACGGCCTCTTCATCTTTCAGATGCTCTTTTGTATAGCCTCCTTCCAATATCTCCATAGGTATCAGTTCATAGCCGGACAAATTTCCCTGCCGGAAATGCACAACACCACATTCAGGCTCCGATGGATATTTACTTGTTTTTAAATCCAGTATCTCCGTTTGATAGTAGTGGTAATTCCCCGCCAGCTTATTCACCGCATAATCAAGCGGTAAATATTCCTGTATGATTTGAGCATCCTCATAGCCAACCTTCAGATACTTGTCTCTCTTCTTACCGACTTCGGCCTTCATCACTTTAAGCGTATCATACACCGCATTGAAGTCATTCTCAGGGACAAAAGCCATTGCCTTAGGATTTTCAAGCCATTTTATAGCTTTGCCAATTGCCTCTGCCCGTTTTCCCTCATTGCCAATTTCCGGCTCCGATTGAAGCAGGTCATATTTTATATGCATGTCTTTAAGACCCTCAATGACCTGCTCCATGTCCCACTCACCCTGCCTGTCTCCCACATATTCCTGATGATACTCTCCCACAAGTTCCTGAAGATACTCCTTCACCTCCTTGCTCATATAAATCATCTTGCCCTGCTCATAATCCTCTTCCAGAGCATTCTCAACAAACGCCTCAACATCCGTAGCAATAGAGCCGTCCGTCCTCGTTGCAACAGAAAGCGTGCCGTTGGCATAATATCCCCCAGTCTCAGAGAGCGCCACCAAATCCAGCGCATCCCCCATGTGAGTGACTACAGTATTCGGGATCTTTTTGCCATTCATTTCATGCGTATATGTCTGCACATTATCCTTGAAGGATTCGATCTCCTCGCACACCTCAGTGAAATGAACATTGGCATCATCATTCACATAGGCGGCAATGGCCATCCCCAGAAAATCCTTCTCATCCAGAACAACATCCGTCCATGTCTTCCCAAAGGACTGCATCTTGTCTCCATTCATGAGCACCGAACCAATCACATCAGGCTCAAAGACTGTGCTGCAATCAGGTTGATAATCGCCATATACCTCATAGACATCATCTTTGATTTCAAACTCCATCAGCTTTTTCATTCCATAACCCTCCATTTATCTGCCCTGCACTCTGTTCTTCTCCTGGAGCTTCTCAATCTCCTTGGCAATCTTCTCCCCAGGCTTCTTCATCCAGCCTGAGAGAACCTTGGCAGCCTCTTTCCTGTCCTGCTGGCTCTCAAGCCGTATAGCCCCGCCAGCAATGCTTGCCCCCTCGATGAACTCCCTTGACTTCCCTGCCTTCTTGACCTGCTCCATGAAGTCTTCCTTGTCGATTCCCCGGTTCTCCAGAGCCTTCTCAAAAGTCAGGCCAGCCTTCTCGCCCCTGTCAGCCGCTTTGGCAAGATCCATCAGCACCGCATCAGCAGCCAGCAGCATCTCCTTGGCATCCATGGCCTCGTGAGTGAATTTTGCAGGAAAATGGGCGAACACGGTCACAAAAGGCTCATTATCAACAAACTCATGAAACTGAAATTCGTCAGCAAGCAGCGGATTATCATATTTCTCTTGCCGCAAGCGTTCCTTAACAGCATACGCATACTCTTCAGGGTCAAGCACACTCTTCTGCTCATCAGAAAGGAACTCCCCGCAGTTCTTCTCATCTATGAACACCATCCCCTGCGGGTCAGAAAGCGACCTTCTGTATATTTCCTGCAAGATGAAGGACTGGTCTTCGACAAGCGGTTTCTCCTTGAGGTCAGGGATATATGCCAGCTTGCCATGGGCAATCATGCTGCTGACCGTCTGCTGGACGGTTTCAGATTCATAGAACCCTGCCCGACTTTCATATTCCTGCTTTGGTATATACATAGTGCCGACCTTGTTCCCCTGCTGGTAAGATATCCTTACTTCTGGTTCATCAACCCAGCTCGGCTCCTTGAACACATCCAGCACCTTGGTCTTCACAAAATCCTTCTTGAACTCAAGCACTAGAGGATTCTCTGAATCAAAATTCAAAGTCAGGAAATTGTCATTGGCCCTGTTCGGCCCATAGAAATCAGGCAGGAGCTTGACCACATCTTCCGCAGACACCTGCAACTTGACAACATCCTCAGCTCCATGGTGATAATCAGACACCTTCGCCAGACCCTCATCAGTAAGGGTCAGTGCAATTCCATTGTCCTTCATATTTTCCTTGGCAACAATGGACTCATTGAACTTCTGAACATCCTCATGGAAAGCCTTGAACTCTTCACAGAACAGCTTTATATCACTGACATGTGGCTTGAACATCTCCACCCCCTCCGATCTGCCGGTAAAAGGCGAATACCCATCAGGGGCAGTTTTTATGAACAGCTTGCCATTCGTGTAAACCAAGTCACAATTCTTTTCCCTGCCATTGATATTCCTGCGAACATTCTTGATGCCAATATCAAAGGAAAGTTTTCCGGTGTGTCGCTCATCACGGAAGACACCAAATGTCTGTCTGCCATCGTCAGATGCTACCAGCCCAACCCCTCCTGTTGGTCTGCTTGGAAACTCATGCCCCTGGCTCCACCTGTTCCTGAGCAAGTTGACATCATCCCTGATGTCAGACTTGAGATCCCATAGCTTGTACTCTTCCCTTTCCAATATCCACGCTTTTGCCGTCACATCAACAAAGCTTGCCAGCTTCTGAAAATCATTGCATTGCTCTATGTTGCGGAACTCATAGGAACCATTGTAAAAGAACGGGTTTTCCTTCTTCTCGTCTGTAGGCAGGTATTCCGCATATTCATTCCTCTCCTCCGTAGGCTCCAGGAAGTCCAGATGAATCCCTGGGGTCACTTCATCATCTGCCCTGTCCAGCCAGATCAGGACAGCAATATCCTCCAACCTCATGCTACCGACAATGCGTGGCTCACTGCCTTCAAAATCCTTCCGCTCGAAGTAATCATTGACCTTCTCAGCATCAATGTCCACATCATAGAAGCCTTTGTCCTGAAGGCTCTCAATAAATTCCTCACGATTCATTTGCCCACGCCCTTCCCCTTGGCTTTCAAGGTCTCAATCTCCTTGGCAATCTTCTTCCCAGGTTCCTTCATCCACTTTCTGAACGTATAAACAGCATCCACTCTTTCCTTCTGCGTGTTTATCTTCACAGCCCCACCAATAGGTATTTCATACCTAATCTCCTTTGACTTGGCAGCATTCTGCATCAGCTCCATGAAGTCATCCTTGTCAAGGCCACGCCTCTCCATTGCCTCTTCAAGTGTCTTGCGCCCCGCCTCCTTGTTGCTGTCAGGCGAAGCAATCTCCATAAGCGAATCCTCAACAATATAGATCATCTGCCGGAGGCTCTTGTCCCGACTGGCAAAGCAAGCAGGGAACTCAGGATAGACAGTGACATAAGCCTCCTCTTCTGCCTCAAGCACCTCCGGCTCAGGGAACTTTATGGCAAGCTCAATTCCAGGCACATGGCACACATCGCTGTGCAGATCAAGCACCATCGACTCCAGTGAGGCATTGGGATCAATGCCATCCCTGAAGATATCCCCCAGCAGTTCCTGGTAATTGTTCTTATCAATATAAACACAGCCACCGTCATCATTCTGGCGGGACATCCTGAACACAGTCTGCAAGGCATGGGACTGGTCATCAATCAGGGGAAGCTCCCTGAGATTAGGAACATCCAGAATTTCCCCCAATGCAATCAGATCCTTTGCGCATGCCTCATCCGTTGTGTCGGCAGTAAAAGCACCTGGGCCATATCTATCCTCAAGCTTTTCCATCTGGTGCTTTCTCCTGTCCAATTCGCCCACAGAAGTAATGAAATAGCCCTTCCTGTTCCCCTGCTGGATAGTCACCCAGGCATCAGCATCAGGCTCCTGCCCCTTCCTTTTCACCTCCAAGATCTTTGTTTTCACAAAATCCTTGTTGAGTTCCAGTAGTAATGGCTTCTTTGTTATATGATTGTCCGTCACATCCCAATGATGGCAATAATCTTTTGTCTCCTCCTCATAGGCAAACTGGATATCATTGATGATATCCCCAGCCGTAGGCAATGCACCAACCTCTTCCACCGTATCAAGCCCGGCATCAAGGATTTCCTTCCTCTTTGCCTCCATTTCGCTGATGTAACTGGAAATCTTCTCCAGCCCCTCCTTCGTGGCTGAGAAAACATATTCATCATCAGCAGCCTTCTCTTCCAGAAGCATTTCTTCTTTTGTTGCTTCATCACCGTTCATCAGCTCACCTACGCTGATGCCATACTCTTCCTCAAACCAATGCCATATATCTTCCCTGAATGTCCCCTTGGGGAACTGCCTCCAGTCAACATCAATATTTTCATTTTCGTCTACGGGCACATCACCAAGCTCTTCCCAAAGAGTCTTATAATCAAGCCCCGTCAGCTCTGCTTTCTCTTCTGCCTTGGTAAGAACATCTGGATACTCTTCCTTGATGACCTTGGAAACCTTCAGAAAGTCTTCCCTATCCATATTGACATGATCAAGAGTCCCCCCGCTGCCAGTGATGGAGTTTCCAATGCAGTCAACCACAGGGTTTCCCTTATAGTAAAGCTGCCAATTTAAATCATACCCGCCAGTGGCAATCTCCCAGTCACCAGATTTTGCCGAATGTCCATTTTCCTCATAACCTTGCAGAACTTTTCTCAAGTCTGCCAAAGAAGCCTCGTTAAGCTTACTCATAATAACCCTCCATTGCTTCTGCTGTATCCCAGACTACCTTCCCATTTCTTGTCAGTCCTACGGTGCATTTCCATACAGTTTGTGTTTCGACAGTCTTGAAACATATAGGAGTATGTCTAGGGCAATAATCCTTATCGTTCCCTTTCCACCACAGATTGAGCCTATATCCTTTCCCCTCATCTGAAACAAAAAAGCATATCAGTTGAGGATGCCTGGCAGCCCACATCCTGGCAACAAGTTCACCAGTGAACTCCATTTCCTTGTCAGGAACAGAAAAACCATCAAAAGGGAATCCGATTTCATGCATTTCCCTGAGAGAATATATCCTGTCTGGAATCAGACAATCAAAATCATAATCGTTCAGATTATATTCCTTTGCTTGTGACGGATATTTCTCCTTCAGAAAGCTTATATTGGCTTGAAGCTCGGTTTTGGTTTTAGGACAACAATAAGGGCAGGAAAGAATCTGTTTTTCCACCTGCTGCTTTATTTCTGCCCCTAATACCACCATAGAATAACCTGGCCTAAAATATTTTTCATTGAATACAGGAGCCGACTCCCTTTGGCAACCCAAGAAATCATATAATGCATTTATATCAAGTACGGCCTCTTCAAAAGTATTAGGAACAGCCATGGGCATCTCTATATTATCTAATGCCCATTGACCATAAGCATAAGTGATTTTTCTCCTATCAACACGCTCCCTCATTTCTTTTCTTTTTTCTTCAGCCTTCAGTCTGGCTAATTTCTTCTCCAGTTTTTCCCTTTTTCCCCTAACATCATCTAATTTAGCCTTTAGTTTGTTTTCTTCAAGTTTGATTATTTTTCCATCCATCATTATCTTCCTCAAACTATCTGTAATCCCTTACCTGCCCTGCGCCCTGTTCTTCTCCTGGAGCTTCTCGATCTCCTTGGCAACCTTGTCGCAAGGCTTCCCCATCCATTCCTTGACCTTGTTGTAGGCCTCTTTCCTGTGAAGCTTCGTATCATACTTCAAGGCCCCGTCAAGCACCGTATCGGCAAAGGGAGCCTTCTGCTTCTCATTGTCCATCTTGGACTCATCCTTCAGAACTTCCAGCATATCTGCCCCAGTTACAGGAGTGAATGTCTTTATTGCATCCTCAAGAGTCCTTGGGGAATAATCATCCTCGGCATCATACCTATCTGCTGCCTCTGCCCGATACCCGATGACCTCCTTCTCCTTCTCCAGCACATCACTGATATACTGGAAGACCTCTTCGCCCATGATATCAGGCGGGAAATACCTGTCCTTTTCCTCCTGCATCTCCCGTTCTTCCCTAGCCATCATGAATTCATCATAAAGATCTTCGAGCTTACCTGTCAGCTCAATAGGCTGTGAATTCATCAATTCATGCATATATGATGCATCCAGATACTCATTTTCGCAAAACTCCTCGAAGCAAGCAAAAATCTCGCCTTTGAAACCGCTATCCTTCTCCCATTGGGCATACATGCAATCGACAGCATCTTCTTCGAGATGAGCTTCTCCTGTATATGTCTCCCCATCATAAGTGGTGATATATTCATCTCCCGATTCACGAGCGACCTCTGACATCCCCTTGATCATCTCGCTGAGGCTATGCCCACGGAACATCATCCAGTCCAGCTGGTATAAATCATACAGCTTATGCTGAAGCTGCTCTTCCGTCATGCTGTTCTCTGGCTGTTCCCTGGCTTCTTCATCTATCCATTCTTTGCCAGTGATATTCTTGTAATCCATCGGGTCAACAGTGAGATTTTGCAAATCCAAATCCGCAACAAAACGCCCATAAGCATTCCTGACATCATTCAGATAATCAGTCATCTGCAAGGAATCTACATCATCTATGCCATAAGCCTTAGGATCTATCTCTTCACCAACCAGAACGGAATACCCGTACTCATCGTTGTAATCTTGCATTGCCCCCGGAGCCGGGATGCATCCAAGGCACATCGCTGTCAGGCCACCATGCTTTTGGATTTCTTCCTCCAATCTTTCATCACTCAGATTGATGTGGAACTCCTGTATGCCATGGCAATGACACTCATTGGCAACATCAGGGACATACAAGATGTGCTTTTCTTTGTCATAAAGGCTGACCTCATCCATCAGGAGGTCTACTGCTTTATCCTTATCCATAGATTATTCCTTCCTTTTCTTACCTGCCCTGCTGCCTGTTCTTCTCCTGAAGCTTCTCAATCTCTTTGGCTACCTTGTCGCAAGGCTTCTTCATCCAGCTCTTCACCTGCTTCAAAGCTTCCTTCCTGTCATGCTGGGATTCGTACTTCAACGCCCCGTCCAGGACAGCAGCATCCTTCCGTTTGTCAGGCCTATGAGCTTCCTTATCAATAACCTTCAGCACTTGTTTGCTGGAAAAATGCCCAAAAGCATACAGTGCTTCTTCCAGTTTACGGGGCGCATAAGTTATGTTATGCTCCTTGCAAGCCTCTACCACGCCCAGTTCCTTATCCACTGCCTCTTGCACATACTCCAAAATTTTTGCACCGGCCTGATTAAGCATAAAAGGAACTGCGCTCCTGTATTTCTCCCTGTCATAGTCCTCGACTACCATACAAGGGAAATCCATATAGCAAGTAACAATCGGCTCCCCTTCCTCCGGCCCATCGGGATCAACTTCAATGACTTTCCTCAATGCTGGAAACTTTTCCAAGTCAGCCTCTATGCTCTCACATATCTCCTGAACAGATTTTTCATACCCCATTTTGAGGATTGAATCCTTATTATCTTCATCAAGAAAAACCATCTCAGGAGTAGTGGATAGGGCCTCATGATACAAATCGGAAAGCACTGGTCCCAAATCCTTGACATTAGGAAGCTCACTCAAATCATGAAGCTCCAATTCACCTCGGTTGATTAACTCCAGCACGGCTTCCTTTTCAGAATGCCCCACCGTGTTCAGAGAAGTTACAGGAACCATAGCCGCGCCATATTCTCTATATACAGGAATCTCCGGCACTTCATCAAAACGAGCCACCTCAAGTTCAAAATCAGCCACTACACAATTCTGAACCAGTTGAACCCCAGTAAGATTCCCCTGCACATAATGTATAGCAGTATATTCCTCATCATCTGGGAATGGCTGAGACACACTCAAAATCTCCGTGCCATCATCCAGTACACTTTTTTCATCATACAGCACCTTCACCTCGCCAAGCACAGGCCTGTTCTCATCACCAAAAGTATCAAACCAATTTATTCCCTCATCTTCAGATAACCTGTCATACTCAATGACCTTGCCATGCTCTTCGACCACATCCTTCAGGAACTCATTCAACTCCTCAAGAGACTTGGGTTCACGCAGTGCCTTTATCATCACAGTATGGTCATCCTGGTTGTACTCGCCATTCTCCGAAAAACGCACATCAAAATATAAAATGCTTTTATCCTCTGCCATGATGTCAAACATCCCCCTTATGCCAGTTCGCTTTCTTTCCTTCTCACATGCTCCCGGATCTCATCATAATACTCCGCATCACCAGGCCTGTGCTGCATCTGCTTCTTGCATATCTCAATCGCAGTCTCCACATCAATGCCCTCAGCCACCCTCTCTACCACAAAATCCCTGTCCTGCTTCATCAGCTCATCTCGCAGGAGCATGATAGGGAGCATCAGGGTTTCCGTGCTGTCATTGAGTGGGCTGCACCGCATGGCAGTATCAATGATTTCCTCTTCAGAAAACCTTCCGTCAGCATACATCCTGCCAATGGCGTAATCCACCTGGCGGGCGTAATAGGTCACATCACCATCCAGCTTGGGGCAGTTCTTCATATCATATAGGAACTGGATCTCAGGGTTCTTCTTGGAATACCTGCCGATCTCCCTGAAATTTGACACCAGCTTGAAGCTGCTGAACAACCTGCTCTCAATGACAGTCGGCGTAAGCATTGCCTGGGCATTCACGACATGGTCAAAAGCCTCGCTGATTCTCCCGCCGATGCGTATGTCCTCGGAGAACATAGCCCTGGCCTTCCTGGCAAGGTCCAGGCTGCGCTGGCATCTGTTGATGAACACGGCAAGAGACACAAGCCCATCTGCATTCTCATTCAATCTTTGAGCATACTCTATGGCTGACTTGTCACCAGCCATAACCATCATGGCCAGCTTTTCTGCCGGTTTCAGGCTTTCCTTACCCCATGCTTTCATATCAATGACCTTTCCCATCAAGCACCCACCCTTGTTTCGCCGTCATTCTTCTTGAGATAAAATCTGTAATCGACCTGACGGAATGCCTCCTCAAAGAAACTCTGCCTCATTTCTTCTGTCAGCGTCAGTATAGATATCCCCCTCACCTGCTTTGCATACTTCTCAGCGACATCTTCAACATATTCCTCATTACAGAGCGCCCGCTCGAAATCAGGTTCCATCTTATCTATCAGCCTCATGAGATAAACCCTGACAAGTTCCTTGTACCCCCGCTCGGTATCAATCTCGTCCTTTATCAGGAAGATATCGTTGGCGCTGAGGGAGAGCACCAGTCGCTCATCGTGGAACAGGAACACATACTTATTGCTCCTGCTCAGGACCACCTTGACAGGATAAGCATCTGATTCCTGGCTTACAAAAAAAATCTTTGACATAGCCTCACCTTCCTGCGCCACGCTTGCTTTCAATGTCCTTCAGCACAGTCTCCGCTGTAGCCTTCCTCTTGCCTTCTGGGACATTCCTGAGAGCCGGAGAGAAGGAAAGGCACATGGCGATCTCCTTCTCATTCTTTCTGCTGTCCTTCAGCCTTTCAGCAATTAGCCTGTCTGCCTCATAATCAAGGATGCCCGTGTTATTCTCGGCAGCCTCACGAAGCAAGGCATAATAGATCACCTCAGGCTTCTGCTTCGGCGGTTCCCTCAGGGCTTCCTCGGCCTCCATGGCATGCTGGACCTCAGGCAGCTTGAAGAGCGGATTTCTCTCCCTTATCTCCACAATGGAATCAATCAGATTGTTCGAGAAGAAATCCAGCTTTTCCATGGACTTCATGATATACTCCCAGTCCTTCAGGTCCTGCTGGGCCTTGGCCTCAATCTTGCTGAGTTCCTGCCTGAGCGGTTCCACCTTCTCAGGCTCGATGCTGAACTCCTCTGCCGCCTTCTCGATAGCCGTGCTCCAGAGCTTCAGCACCTTGCACTGCTTTTCAGCCTTATGGAGCTGGATGACAGTCTCCTTTATTTCATGAATGACACTCTCCCAATACTCAAGCAGGTCATCCGTGGCATGGGCTGGCTTGTTCTCCCGGAGGCGATGGTACATCATGGCATACGTTTCCTCATCCTGAAGGCTTTCCAGCCTGTCAGAATCCATTGCCATCACCACGCCCAGCCTCTCTTTCAAGGCATCATTCCCCGCCTTTTCCAGCCACTCCCCTGCATCCTTGAACTCCCCCCAGCTGTCCAGCACCAGCCTGGACTTCACACCCAGCATCTCATCAAGCCGGGCTTTCAGCTCCATAGCGGTCTTTCTTCCCGTCTTGTCGTTGTCAAGAGCAATGACAAGCTCAGGCTTGGCCTCAGACTTCTCAACAGCATCCAGCAAGAGCTTGGCATTGCTTGTGCTGTTGAGAGAGATTGCCTCATACCCCGCTTGCCTTATCGCCAGGGCATCAAAGATGCCTTCCACCACGAAAACCGGCTTATCCTGATCAAGGGCTGCCTTGCCAGCCAGCGACACATTCGCTCCTTTGGAATTCAGATATCGTGGGATATTGTCATAAGGAAGCACCGTCCTTGCCACATACCCCTCATCAGTAGGGACGATAAGGCGGTGGCGTTCAGGGCTGTACCCCACCCCCTGCTCCCTGGCAAACTCCAGGGAAAAGCCCCGGCGAAGGAAATAATCCGTTTCCTCCAGATGCTTCTGGCTCTCCTTGACGAACTCACGGAGCTTCTCTTTCTCCTCTTCTGTGACAGGCCCATTTTCCACCGTCTGCTGGAGCTTCACCACAGGGATGGGCCTGTTGTCCGACCTCTCCCTGCCATAAAGTTCCCTGGCCCTCTCCACCTGCTCCTCGAAAGAGAACTTCCCCTCCCTCTCGCCAATGAGCTTGAACAGTTCCCAGGAATCCCCGCAGCCGAAGCAGTACACATGCGGGCACTTCGGGTCATCATAGTAGTGGGCCGAAGGAGAATCATCATTGTGGTCAAGCCCTGGGCAGCTGAAATTCTGCCCACGGCTTATTTGCTCCACCGTAGCAAGGCCGCTTTCCACCAGATACTCCTTCAGATGGCTCCGAAGCTCCCGCTTCTCGTCTTCATCCAAAAATCTCAAGCCAAATTCCTCCGTTCCGCGCACCTGCAAGACTTCTATATATATTATCCCTTGCGAAAAGAGTTCTAACTTACAGATTTTCAGCCAAATAAAAAAATGAAAGTGGTTCTATTAGAACCACTTTCACCTTGAATATTGTATTTTGTTGTCTCATGCACCAAATTTATCTGCTATGTTCCCTCAGCATGGTCAAACTATTGCCATTATCAAATATGGGGGCCGCACCAAGCACCTTTCGACACAGCCCCCCCCCTTCAGTCTCCTCCATTGTATATGGCATGAAAGCCTCTTGAGGATATTGCTTGCCACCGCCTCATTGTAGGGCTGCTGATGGAAAACGCCATGCCCTCCTTTTACCAGCATCCGCTCTCCTTCTTCTATTCCTCCAATCTCAACAGCAATACTCCCTCCCTTGCATACCCACTCATCTTGAGAATTCTTTCTCAGCTTTGACTGCCTTTGCTTCTTTCCAGGCAACATTTTCAAGCAACCTTTCCTTCAGTGAAGAAATTTTCTCCACAGCCATCTGAAACGAGAACCTGTCCTCATCCCTGAAAACATAAATGTCTTCCATATTCTGGAATCCCTTTTCAAACCTATCATCTTCGCATATAGAACTAAAGAACTTGAACTTGCTGGGAACAATGCCCGCCACGCCCTTCATGCGGCTCAACTCTTCCTTCATTTGTATCTGAAGCATATAAGACATGGCTTCTTCATCCTTCAGGAAAGCATTTATCCTCTCCTGATCGCTTAAAACAGACAAATCATAGATATGTTTTGAAGCCTCGAATGTCTTATCTTCCTGAGCAGATCTTCTTACATATGCTTCAGCAGCAAAAAGCTTGTCTATGAATAAGCGTTCCAATGTTATTGCTTTTACTTCAAAAGCTCCTATATTGAATCTATCCTCAAGCATTGCTTTTATATCCTCCGGAGCTTTTTCATATATAAGGCTGTTTATTTCCATACTTTCTGTTGGTTCGCTTATTGTAAAAGTTGTTGCTTCAACCTGCACTTCACCGAACCTTTCAAGCTTATCTTTGGCATCAAATGGAACTTTCGGTGTATATTCATATACCATCAAGGCTTCTGAACGGAAATTTTTCTCCTTTTTATGGCCTTTGCAGCGTGGCAACGCTACATATTTCTGTGATGCTTTTTTTAAGGTCTGTTTAACCTGTGAGTTATTCAAGCCAGTGACATCAAGTGTTATATCAATATCTTCAGAAAACCTTTTTGGATTCTTTAATTTTTTGTATAAAGCTGTACCACCTTTGAAATAAGCTTTTAAACCATCGTCAAACTGCATGGACGCTAGTTCTTTGAGAAACAGTGTAACATAGTAATCTTTTTCCAGAACGTCCATACGATATCCAGTAATTTCGCTTATTTCTTCAATTGTACTTATAAATTCGCCAGAGTCTTCATGAATGTACATTATTTTATCCTCCGCATAGTGACAAATTATTTATAGTTTCATTATCGTAAGATCTATTAGCATATTCACGAATCTTTGTTATCTCAAGCTTATTTTTCTCTATATAATCTTTAATCAACTTAATTGGGTTATCAGCATCTATACAAGGTTCTTTTAACATCTTTACTGCATCCAATATTGTAAAATACTGTCTGTTTTCAGCTGTAATTTCCTCTTTTGCTGGATATATTTTCACTTTAAATTTTTCATCTACAATATTTTCCTTTACAAAATTGCTCACTATTTCGCCGTAAGCAGGAACAAGTGTCACAAGACCAAGTTTGTTAAGCAAATCATATCCTGTTGTATGCCATCCATCATCTTTCATATACTTAATGGCAAACAACTCTCTGCTGTCTATTCTCAATTCTCGACAGCGTTTCTGTATTGTCCTGTAGTAGATGCCTTCCTCATATTTCCTTAGCTTGAGGCGTGGATTCTCTTCCGCAATTTTCTCAACAAGCTCCCTATACCGCTCCACGCTCTCGATGCGCCCATGGCAGTCCTCGAAAAGCTTGTCCAAAAAGATAGGCTGCCCCGGCACGAAACTAGCCAGGCAATCAAACACATAATCCTCGTCATCCATGAAGATCTGAGGATTGGCTTTCTCCCTCTCCCACTCCAGTCTCTTCTTCGCCTGAGCGTACTCCTCTTCCGTGCAGTACAGGAAATGCCTCCTGGTTCCTTCTATAGCCTTGGGCCGTCCAGCCCCCGGTCTCTTGCCACCCCGCATAAAATCACCTCTTTTGATTTATGATACCACAAATCAAAAACCTTTTCAACGGTTGATTCTGCCACCACCTGCATGGTATAATGGATATAAATAGCAGAAGATTACGAGGTGATAACGATGATAGTGGAAAATTCAGAAGCAGCTAGAATAGTTCGTTCAGTCACTTCCACATTAGCTATAGAAAATATGTACCTGGACAAAGAATTCATTGAAGAATTACTTCTAGTAGCCAAGGGCGAAAAAAGTTCTGAAGAATTAAGACAGGAAGTGCTGGCAGAATATGGAAGACAGTAAATATTGCTATAGAGGTACTCTGACCAAGCAACGAAAAGCATATAAGGGGCTTTACAAAGCTAAAATTGACAAGATGAACGCCGAGAAGGAGATTGACACAGCAACAGCACTAATAAAAAAGCAACAATCAAAAAACAATATAAAAAACAACCCCAGATAAAGAAAAAGCATGGAACCTCTTAATCGAGAGTCCATGCTTTTCTTTCGTATATTCGTCAGTAACTACGCAAGGCAATGCCCATAACAATAATCATTATACAAGCAACTTGCACATTTATTCCGATTCGCAATACTATTACGAACATCTTCCTTGGTAGGCCAGTAATAATCATCTATCTGTTCTGCATCATCCGAAACTTCCAGGCCATAATCTATCTGCTTGCCATTGCCTGTTTTCAAATAAGGGGAGATAGTAGCCTCAAATTTTACATTATCCCCTATATCCATCCCCTCGAAATAGCAGCTTTCCACCCAAATATGATCCAGTGTCCCCGTAAACAAATTCCAATCAACATCCAATGAATGAGGATTATATATTGTAACTTTTTCGATACAGACTTTATCCCGTTTTTCTCTTATGTGACTGAACTTCTGTATTTTACCATAACATACTACATAATTACCGGCATCAAAATAGATTCTTGCTACATCTGCCCTCGCTTTCCCAATATTTTCACGTTGGATATCCAGGAATGCATCATAGTTTGGCAATCTGCTAATCATATCATTAGTGTATGAATATTTGTCAACACAACCTCTTATAAGGGTTAAAAAAGAAGCTTTAGTAAAGTCAATAAAGCCGGAACCAATGAGAGCAACCATATTCTTGCGGTAGCATTTCTTTTTCAGCCATTCCCATTCAGAATCTGTAACAGCGTCATCCATAGAATCACTAAAGTCTACTAGGCCATCAACAGTTAGTCCATAAGAACCAAGCATCCTGACCACATTAAAATCCAAATACTCCATATGGTAATACCTCCTAACCATAAGACAAGGACTGCATCATTGCAGTCTAACAGGTCTGATCAAGAGGTTTTTCTGTTCCGCTATCCAGGTTCAATACTCAATCCCCAACGCATCGTAAACCTCTTCGGGGGGATAAAGCTCCTTGATATCAGCAGGAGGAATCAAACGATTTACCAGGACTTCACCGCCATTGACTTCGCCACCTAATTCCTCCGCAGTAGTATTTATTGAAAGAACGGATAAATCTTCGTCCCAATATATCTCACCAAGCCATGTTTCAATGCCTTCTTTCACCCAGTCCAAGGAAGTGAAGAGATAAACACATGGTTGCTTCTCACCATTCGTTTCGCTTGCTTTGCCTATCTTAGGTTCAAGTCCCTCAGTCAGTATGCTTTTGACGTTTTTTGAAGGAGTCACATGATACAGCATGCAGATTTTCCTTTCCGAAGTCACCACTAATAGTTTGTTATGATGACTTCTTTCCCCGTCCGATTTTTTCCGTTGCAACTTATTACACGTTTTACGGGGATAGAGCGAATATTGAAACCTTTGTATAATTCCTTTATTTGTTCGCAGTCATTATTAGTAAGCATACACCAAATTTTTCGTTTAGTCAATGCCCTAAATAAATCTCGAAGTCTGACATGATCTTCCTCACTGAATCCCTTCGCTTGGTAAGTATCAAAAGTATTATAATACGGTGAATCAAAGAAGACGAAATCTCCTTCTTTAGCATCCTTGCAAGCATCTTCGAAGTCACCACACATTATCTCTGAGTTTTTCAGGATTTTTGAAAAAGCCATTACATTCTTCTCGTCAAAAGCATTGATTTGTTTCCGATGTGCTGGTGGCACATTATATCTCCCCATAGAATTGACACGATACAAACCATTGAATCCTGCCTTATTCAAGAATATCAGCAAAGCAGCAACATCTTCGCTCCTTTTGCTTATCCTGCGGTTATATTCCTCTCGAAGCTCATAATACAGATTGTCTTTTTCATCCATCGTTTCCAAAGCATTATATCTGAATTGAATCTGATGAAGTTCCCCTAATATAGCAGATGGATTATCCCTTATCTGTTTATACATCGTAATAAGCTGGCCATTAAGGTCATTGATGACCGCTTTATTGGGAGCCATGCTGCAAAACAGCGCCCCCCCGCCAAAAAACGGCTCAAAATATTTATTGAAACAGCCTGGAAGCATCGGCTTCAAAGTCGGCAACAGCTGTCTTTTGCCTCCGGCCCATTTCACGATAGGAGCAATCTCTGGGCAGCTGAAATTCTGCCCACGGCTTATCTGCTCCACCGTGGCAAGACCGCCTTCCACCAGATACTCCTTCAGATGGCTCCGAAGCTCCCGCTTCTCGTCTTCATCCAAAAATCTCAAGCCAAATTCCTCCGTTCCGCACACCCTGCAAGACTTCTATATATATTATCCCTTGCGGAAAGAGTTCCAACTTACAGATTTTCAGCCGAATAAAAAAATGAAAGTGGTTCTATTGGAACCACTTTCTTGTTTATCATAATATTTTACTTAATTCCACAATCCTCCTGAGCACGAAATCGGCGCAAGGCTGCGCCATGCCATTTCCTAGAGCCTTGTATCTATGACCGTCCGTGGCAGGTTTGCCATTGAAAACTATCCTGGTATATCCATCAGGAAGCCCCTGCAATCTCTCACATTCCTTGGGCGTAAGCCTGCGCACATATTTCTGGATGATGCACTTGTCCTGCTTGACATATTGATTATTTATTCCTTTGTAATCATCTGCGCAAAGGCTGCCAATAGTCTTCTGATATATGATGCCCGTCCCCTGCGGCCCGTTTTCAGCTTTTCGGTTTATCATGCTGCCCTGCAATACAAAGACCAGCCTCCCTTGGATATCGGACATATGCTTCGGAGCGCCAGCACCAGCCCGCAGCGTTGAAGCCACATCAGCATAAGTGTGGTTATGAACTAGCTCCTTGCCTGTGCCATCAATGCTTTTTCCAGTGATGGGTGCAGTTTCTCCCCCCGTTCTTCCATCCTCCTCAGAATCCCCTGGCAAGCCTTTCCGCTCAAATAATATCTTCCCGGCACTTTTTTCTGCAAGATCTGCAACAAGAAAGACTCTTTTCCTTCGTTGGGGAACTCCCCAGTGTTGAGCATCAATGGTTCGCCATGCAAGCGAACCGCTTCCCCACTCAACCAGGCCGGCGTTTGCCCATCTGTTATCTGGAGGCATTGGAATCTCGGCCTGGCTGATTTGCTGGAGCACGGCTCTAAAATCAAGCCCCCCATTGCTGGAGAAAACGCCTGGGACATTTTCCCAGACGAAATATCTCGGCAGGGAATATCTTCTACGCATTTCTCTGATGATCCTGATTGCTTCACTGAATAAACCGCTCCTTTTCCCTTTCAGCCCTCTCCTGCTCCCGGCAACAGACAAGTCCTGGCAAGGGCTGCCCGCGCATACGATATCAACTGGAGTCAGCCAGTCAAGATCAAGCTTCCTGACATCTCCCAGCTGGACTACGCCAGGGAAATGCTTTGCCGTGACTGCTGCCGGAAAATCATCAATCTCGCTTGCCCAAATCGGCTTGATTCCTGCATGCTTGGCAGCCAGAAGCCACCCACCGATTCCATCAAACAGGGAACCTAATGTCAAATAATCCATAAGCTCTCACCACTGGCTGTTAGCCACCAGATTGCTGTACGCATTCGCCACCTTATACACATAATTCTGTGTCTCAGGATAAGGCGGGACACCGCCGTACTGCCTCACCGCATTGCCCCCGGCGTTATAGGCTGCCACCGCATAAGTCACGCCATACTCCCCCCAGCTGCCGAAATTATTCAGCTGGGTATTGAGATAGCTTGTGCCGCCTATGACATTATCAAGTGGATTGTATGGGTCAACCCCCACCATGGCTGCCGTGTCCGGCATCAGCTGCATGAGGCCGATAGCCCCCGCAGGGCTGATAGCCCCGAAATTAAACCCGCTTTCCGTTTCCATGACCGCCGTCACCAGGAACGGATCGACCTGATAGACACTGCATGAGTACAGGATGGCGTTGGCTATCCAGTCAATCTGCGCCGCATCCCCATTGTATCCGGCGATATTATTGGCAATCACCGTGTAATAATCTGCTGCTTCGGCCTTATTATCTTGCATGGGCAATAGAGCGCATACAAGCAAAGCCAAAGCCACCAAAGCATTTCTTGCCCTCATAAATCACACCATCCTTGACAATCTAATCTTCCTGCTGCCCATCGGTCTGCGTGGCATATGTCCTGACCAAAGCCCGCTCCGTGGTCTTCACCAGCCCGAAATCATGCTGAGTCACCTTTGTATTCTCATGTACCTCTTCATTCACCAGCACACGCTTCATGCTTTGCAAAGCCTCAGCCACCCTGCTCCTGCCATAGCTTCCGACTGAAGGTTCATCCCCCGTCCTTGAACCTGCCATAGGAGATAGCCTGTCAAGGACATCAGCAACCTTGTCCTCCTCCATCTTCTTCTCCAGGAGACCCCTGGCCAGCTTGGTATCAAAGGCTGGATTGAAAGGCAGGGAAATATAATCCGTCATCTTCTTGCGCTGGAACTCATATTCCTCATCCGGGGTGCATTCATCTTCCAGTCTCGGAATCACCAGGTAATTGTCCAGTTTCTCCTTCTCTTCGTTTATCTTGAAATCTGCCGAAGACTTGACGAACTCGCAATAGGAAGCCTCATCCCTCCCTGCCTCTATGGCTGACGGAGAATAACGCTTCACGGCAGCCTGTATGTCGCTCTCATCTCGTCCCTCAAGCTTCAGCTGCTTGTAGACCTCCACATCCATATTGCTGTCAGGGAAGCCCTTCTTCTGCAAGATTTTCTGAGCCTTTTCCATATAGAGGTCCTGCATATCCATAGGCACAGTTGGGTCTTTCCGATACTTCAGGATATTATCGCTCCGCTCCAGCACCCGCTTGGCAGTGCCTACGATCATAGTGGCATACAGCTCAGGATTGGTGCTCAGTCCCTCCTGCGGGGCAATATCCTTTATCATCTGCCTGATATCAACCTCAGGGATATTGTCCTGAAGCATCTCCATTGCCACCTTGCAATTCTGGTAATCCTCCATGGGGTCTTCCGAAAAGGCCACCTGGGCAAAGCCCCGACTCTTGTTGAACAGCATCTTCTGATCCAAGGCCTGGCGTTCCCGCTTGTCCACCTGCTCCAGTTCCGTCTTGACATGTCTGACCACAGTTTCAGCATAATTATCGGAAATGCCCAAGATCGCTGCTCTTGGCGAATTTTCTTCAATGGCGGTCTTCAATTCATCCAAATCAACGTCAGGGTGTTTCGTGATGATACCGGCTGCAAGCTCCTCATCCACCGATGGGTCAGCCATATGGAGCCTGAAAGTCGGATAAATATCCAGCCGTTCCTTCACCGCCTCAAGATAAAGGTCATTGGCAGTGATGTTCTGCTCCTTGAGCTGCGCATAAGACAGCTGGGGAATCTGGGGCCGCGCACTGAACAGCAGATGCTGCTCCCTGCTGTAGGAATCCTTGGCTCCCCGCAATATGGCACTGGCATACGCTTCCTTGTCCTTGAAATTGCGATCTATGAAATTATCCCTGCCACCGATTCTTGTATGCTCCTCGACAGCCCGCTTTATGAGAGGTTCGCTCTGCCTCTCGAAAATAAGCTCCTTGGCAAGCTCCGTATCAAGGGTTGTCTCAGGATAAATCCTCCTTGCCTCATCCTGCTCCTGGTCGAAACCAGCAAGGAATCCCTGCACAATGCTCTGGGTTTTCTGGTACTTCTCCTCCGTGTCTTTCATCAGCTCGGAGAAATGCTCCGTGCCATACATCACGCAGGGGATGTACTGGGACTTGTTCCTCCAGCCCTCTGCTGCCACCGGGGAAGCTTCCTGCACCGCCTTGCTGCAACCGGGCAGGATTTCCGTTTTCATGTAATCGTCCAGCTGCTTCCTGCCCTTGTCATTGTTGGGAAGGTCCTGCTGTACCGCATAACGGATCTCCATGCAGAGCGTTGCCAGTATCTTCTCATCATCCTGGGGCGTAAGGAATGCTGTCCCTGTCTGCTCCATGTACTCCTTGGCATACTGCTTGTACATGTCCCCATAAGTCTCGACACGGGACTTCAGGGGGATATCGCTGATAGCCTTGTACCTGCTGGAAATCTCCTTGCAGGAAGACAAGGCTTGCTTCAGCTCCTCCTCATCCGTGAAGCCCAGAGCCTTGCTCTGTGAGGCGGCCTCCTCCACCGCTGCCAAAGAAAACCCATCCACTACCATCATCCTGGCAAGGATATTCCCCTTCTGGCTGGAAGTCAGGGGCTTGCCATCAAGATTCTTGAGCCTCAGCTTGTCCGTTGACAGATGCTTCTCCAGCTCATCATAAGCCTTGGGAATATCATCCCTGGACTCATTCTTCAGCTGCTCATTGACCTTGCCCAGAACCTTGTCAGCATAAAGGTTGGCTGCCTTTGCATCAGTGCTGCCGGTTCGCTTCATGAAAAGCTTCTTGAGTTCCTTCAGCACCTCCTTCAGCGGATAGCCCTCCTTCAGCATCCTGGCTGCCGTGAAGATATCTCTGGCAAAATCAAGGTTCATGCCAGTCCCGGCCTCCATGACCTTCAGGGCTGCTTCCTTCAGAACTTCCTGAAACCTGTCCTCCATTGCAATTTCCTTAATCATAAGCTAAGAGGCTCCTTCCATTTTTTGGGGTCAATCCTGTTATCCTGCAAGAACTTCTCCCTCTCGTCTTCCCCCATGGTCGCAAGGAAAGCATTCAGGAGCTTGTTCAATCTGTTGTGATAGATGAGGACCTGCCTCTCATACCTGTTGATGCGCCAGAACAGCAGCACAACCACAAACGCAAGACATCCAATCAATCCCATTGCACCTGACATAATCAAGCTCCTTCCCTCTCACCCGGCATAGCAAGCTTCTTGTAAGCCAGCCAATGCTTGTTGAACTCAGACTGCGGATACTCTCTCAGCAACCGCTTTGACAGTTTGCCGGATTTGCCCATACGCCCAGACCCGCAATCTAACCTTTTACCCTCTGTCGAGCTGTTGTGCTGGAAGGGCCTTACCCTTCGTGCCGGAATGACTTCGCACCGGCTGGCGCGTCCTTTTCTCCAAGTGTTACCCTGCCCCGCAGATGCTTCCTGAAAAGTACCGAAAAGCTACTAGGAAATTTCCGCCAGTCTTCCTTTCAAGAGGCGGCAGAATCAAGCTATTGCAGAAGTGCCACGCATAAGCTGTCATCATCAGCAGGGAAGCGCTACCATCCCTGGACAGGGCCAGCGCCCTGTTTCGATTTTATGCTGGCTCATAGTAATATCTGCTTCTGGGATTATCGGAATCCCAGATTTCGGTGCGGTAAAACTTAACCTGTACCAAGAGCTTCAAGCCATGCTTTTCGATTTCCACCATTTCGTACACAGGCTCTGTAATTTCTTCCCACGCATGACCATCCTCGAAGCATACCGTCTTGCGAATGGTTTCGTCCTCCACGCCGCCGCTTTCGCGACCGCCACGAGTGCCATAATGCTTGTTGAAAAAGGCCGTCTTCTGGTCAAGATATTCACGCATCGTCAGGGTCGTCATTTCCGTCGCCTCCTTTGCTATCAGAACATTGCACGGTAGCTGTTCAGGCTGTTCTCGTACTCCTCGCTGCCGTACTCGTAAGATTCGAGCCTGTCAGCCGCTACTTGCAGATTCACTTCGTACAATGCGTTTTCCCGTTCAATCTGCTCTGCGTTCTGTCTCATTGCTTCGATTGCTGCCATCATTTCCATCAACTCGTGGTCTTTCATCTCAATCGCGCTCCTCTCGTCTGGCTTGTTGTATGATTTATCTTGACTTCATCTTAACACGCTATCTGTATATTGCAATAGTTTTTCCGAATTATTTTCAAGAAATTTTACTAGAAGTCTTACGACCTGCCATCGTCAGAGCCGGTAGGTCAGTTCCGGCTGACCAGCCTTTCGGCTGGTTTCGGCTCATTCTGCTATCGCGAAGGAAACTGTCACAGCCTGATTGGCCAGCAGGAACATCACGTTCGATACGGTCTGCTCATCGCTATGCTTTACGATGTCGGTTGCCACACGGTAGATGTTTTCCTTCGTCGGCTCCATGAGATTTACTTCATCCAGCAGCCGGGTGTAGTCCTCGTTGCATCCGCAGGTGTAGAGGTCATTGTTTACGCATACGTTTCTGACGCTCATGGAATTCCACTTGCGAACCTCAGTAATCATCGGGCTAGTCATGTCAATCGCGCTCCTCTCGTCTGGCTTGTTGTATGATTTATCTTGACTTCATCTTAACACGCTATCTGTATATTGCAATAGTTTTTCCGAATTATTTTCAAAAAATTTCACTAGGAGTGCTGGCAAGAGGTAAATGTCCACGGGCTGAAATTTTGAGAGCCTGTGGGGGCTACTGGTGCGCGTCTGGTTGTTTTTATGACTGTGGCCTAAAGGAGATTATTCAAAAATTATTTACACGCCGTAGAAGCGATATTCTCTGAGCCTTTGTGGTTATTATCATTGCGTGCTTCGGAAAAAACTGCGCTATCATCAGCGTTCACCGGGAAAGCACACAGCTAAACTTTGCATACCGTTTCTTTCCCGCATAACAGGCACTTTTCTATCCTGTTCAGACCGAGCGATGCTTTCAAAGCCACATCAATGGCTTTCATCTCAGCCTCACTGCATTTTCCACAAAACCGTCCCAAACGTCTGCAATCCACAGTATGAATCTGCTCACATATCGCTGTGCTTGGCAGCCCCGTTGCATAAATTGGAACGTGCGTGATCATCTCACGTTTCGGCTGCGTCGTAAGATACACCATCACTACCGTGCTGTTATGCCGGTTCAAATCGCCAGATACAATAATGCCCGGTCTACCAGACCATTGCTCTGAACCAAACGTCTTAAACTTTTCCACGAAATAAATCTCGCCTCTCGAATAACTCATCATTTCACCCCCTGTGCCCACCGCAAAAACGGTGGGATTTTTCTTTTCATTTTTCGGTTGAGCCTGAGCAGAACTTGCGGCAAGGATAGGAACAGTTCCTCGCTGGCTGCTTTCGCACTTTTGAAACTGTCTATGACCTTGCCACTTTCATCAATCTGCTCAACAGGTCTTGCTCGTGTTCCGCTTTTACCAATATCTCGGTACACATCACGCATGGTGCGTATTTCCAAATTGTTCACCCAGTTATCCAGCTTGTCGCCATTCCTGTGAAAATAGCATTCGCCTTTTTTGAGCGGACGCAGGAATGTTCTACCTACGAGCGTTTGTACCCGATACTGCCGAGCTTTTCCACCAACACTCAGCGTGACAACTTTATAACCATCGGCAACCCTTTGCTTCATCGACTTTTCCTTGCCTACACGCTTTATGTCGCCAAGCCTGTTGACCTCATACGTCCCCTCGAAGCCTTTCAATGGGACATACTCATACACGGAAATCATCAGCTTTTCCTGCTATAACGACAGCTATCAGACCGCGTATCATAATCGCAGCCTTTGCTGTTTTCCGCATGACGGCATTCATCGCAAAGCATAAGACGATTGCCGCATACCGGACAAAACGCTTTGAAGCCATCGGTATCAGTATTCCACCGCATTTCAATCTCACTCTGGCAATGCGGGCAGCATTCTGTTACCGTATACGTTCTGCCGTTACCAATTTCAGCTTTTTTCGTCAGCCACCGCCACCAGCATGAATCGCAAGCGCCGGTTGTGCATTTATCAGAATCACGGTCAGGCGGACATTCACAACGCTCCACGAAAAATTCTGCGAGTTCGCGATTATCCATCCGGCGAATCGTATCGGCATTTATCATGCCTATCGGCTCTGCCGTAACATCCGTGATTTCCTCATCGAAATAATCGACTGCTTTGCCGGATGCAATCGTCTTCGCTTCCTCATCAGACTTTGCTTCGACTTCCACTTGCCCATAACTCAATTTGCTGAAACGCACCATGTACCTCATGCCCGTCACACTTCCTTTTCTTTCTTGCATTTGCGACAAACATACCGTTCAATGCACTGCTCGTCACCGTGGCCTGTACCACCAACCATTTTCTGACCAACTTTCACCCAATCGTGCTGTTCGCAAGGGCAAAGAATTTCTTCAAGCTCGTGGATGCGATTTGCAAGCCGAATTTCTTTTTGCCAAGCACCGACGCCGAAATGGATTTTCAAGCTGCTGAACAAAACCAGCAGCAAAATAAATGTCATCCACGGATGCTCCAAGCACCACTCCGTCATACCATTCCCTCCTTACCACGTCCGGCGAAGTCCTGCGGCGGGCGTTGGCGCAATACCAATACTGCCCATCTCGGAGCAGTCCGGCATATTATGGTTATACACCCAGGCCAACGTCTGCTTGTCTTTAATGTCACGTCTGTCCAAATCCCATTCTTCCGGATAGTCACTTACGAACAGGAACGAATCCATCTGCCCGATGTCCGTATAACTGCGAATCGCGGTATAAACGAGAGCGTTATTCTCCTGCTCGAATTCAGCCACACGCTTCTTATCTTCATCACTCAACCAAAAATGTGCACCAAATGGCGGCTCGCTGATATTCACCAAACCATCCTGCTCAAATTGCCTGATTACTTCCGGGAACAGCTTCAGCATTTTCATCCGCTTGATGGCTTCGGCCTTCTTTTCTTCCATGCTGACTTTCATTTTGCATCCTCCTTCAATTCATCCAATTTGCCCGACAAAACCAGCAGGGTCGCCTCAGCAATAATCGTGAACTTCACACGCTCCAAATTCTCGGCAACGCTCAGGTCACGTTCGCAATACTTTTTGTCGGAACCGGGGCGTTTCTGCCCTGCTGTCTTCTGCGTCACCATCCTGCAAAGGTCTGCCACTGCCAACTTCAACGCCGTAATGTTCGGCTTGACAGCAGAGCCGGGTTGCAGGAATGCCCATGTCGTCAATTCCGTAAACCCCTTCATGCCAGGTTCCTGCTCCATCGCAATCATTTCGGCAGACCTCCTTTCGGCAATCTTCTCGGCTCATACTTCTTTGCCTCATGACCGATTTTCTGGTACAGGCGAGCCATCGCCAACATCGGCGTGTCCTCACAAACCTCAAACTTCCAGCCATCTTTCCAAATGCCGTACTTGGCATTCGGCTCGCCGTGATAATAAATGCTCTGCTTCATGCCGCCCTCCTACACCAAATACACGCACATGAAATCGTCGAAACTATCGCTATCATGCCAACAGGCTTTATCCGGCATAATCTCGGCTTTCTTGACGATGTTCCACAACTCTGCCAAATCCATATCGTAATCCAGCGTATCGACATCAAGGTTGTGATGAAAGCAGTACGCAGTCCACAGGCATTGGAGCTGATCGCAGCAGGTCTTTGCCTCAAAATCGCATTCACGAATAAACGACTTGATGTACTCCAACTCTGCAATCTTCTCGCCCTGCCGATTGTTCCACAGCTTCACAGCCTCTTTCTCGTCCCCATAGAACCGCATCTGCCCGCCGCAATACGGACAAGCTACCAGCCCGACATTATCCTCTGTCAACTTCACCATCGGTTTCACGCCACAAAACGGACACCGCTTCAAACTAACCTGTTCACCCATCAATCTTTCCTCCCATCTTGTAACGCTTGTGCCTCTTATCTCCCGTGCCTTTCTTGTACTCAGCAATCCAGACCGTCTTGCCGGAACGATACTTGCGATAATGCCCACGCACCGTAAAGACCCCTCTCGGACTGGTATGGTGGCCGCCCTGGGCGCCTCTGGTTGCTGCCTTTCGCTGCCGCAGGATGTAGGTTGTCTGCTTCTTGGTTGGACTGCCTCCACGGGGCTTGTGGCGCGTCTTCATGGCAAACGGCTCGTCCTGCTTGACCAACTCCGGCTTTTCGTAAACCATGAACGCCATCAACGTGAAGTAGCCTGACAAGATAGATGCTCGGTCATCCCTCGACAAAATCGTCGTGCATTTACGCAACAGCAGATGCTGGGCCTCAAAGTCAATCTCAAACTCCATCTTGCCCAGGCTCTCGTTGCCACTGTACACATAGAGCTTCAGCCACTTGCCATCGCGGATGCCCTTTATCCGTATCGCATTATGTGTAAGCACTATCTCAACTGCTTTCAGCGGGCATGGAAACTGGCGAACCTGCTCCTTGTGCTCTTGCAGCCATACGAACAGCATCTTCACGTCGTCCTGCGTCATCAGCACCCTGTCCATCGTCTGCCCTCCTCACAGCAATCCACGAATTCTATGGCAGTCATTCGAGATTGCTACGCCAACGGAAAAGCTGGCTACCAGCAACACCACGAAAAATATCAGGACTGCCCACTCCTTCTTACTCATGCGTCCCCGGCCTCCTTCCCGTAATACTTGCTGGTCTTCGGGACAGGCACGGACGGCCAGGTATACCCCGCTTTTCGATTTTCCAGCGCACGTCTACGGTTAGCTGCCTGAACCTCTGCCTTGTCTTTCTCATATCTGTCGAGCAGTTCCCGAAGACCAGCGGACAGGTCATGCCGCCCGCTGGTTTCGAGGAACGCCCAGATGTTCTTCAGCAGAAGTCCATCTGCGTTCTTCAGTCTCACGATGCTTTCACCTCCGTTTCCGGGTCATGCCACTTCAGGCCACGAGCCTTGTAGAGCGGAATCCAATGAGCCTCATAAAAATCGTAGCCAGCGCCATCAATACCGAAGAAACAACCGAACTCCTCGCTCTCAAAAATTCTGAACCCGCATTCGGACATGGCCTCAAGCCCATCTTCCTCCTCAAGCCAATGCGTATCGAGCGAATCACTGAACGACCACATCGTTCCCCACATCGGAAGGCGTTCATCAAACTCAATCTCGAAGTCGCCCTTCTTGACCCAGACTTCTTTGCCGCTGTCCAGCTTGACACGGAACTTGTCTTTGCTCTTGCCCTGCTTGATGACCTCACCGCTGTTCTGCTCGTCATAGACGTACACCCGGTTTCCTGCGACCGGCAGCGTGATCTCATTCCAGTCATCCGGCTCGGCATCCATCAGTTTCTTAATCATGCCCTGCTGGATTGCATCAAACTCGCGCACCCACTGATGGGCAGCATCTTTTATCGTCATGCCCTTCTCAATCATTTCAAGTCACCCCATCCATCCGTATACTGCGGCATGATGTCGCTCTGGTACATTTCCTCAATCACTGCGTCACCGTACATCTTGCGGTATTCCTCAAGGTCGCCCATCTCGTAGTAATCCAGCAGCTCGTCATACATCGCCTTGTACTTCACGGGCAAGTCCTTCGGGATGTTCGTATGCAGGGTCACAACGCCATCATCGTCATCTTTATCATGTTTCCACCAGTTACTCGGACTTGCATACGGGAACGCCCTTCTGACCAGCTCCACCTTCTTCTCAATGTATTCGTACTTCGGGAAATCAGGCTTCGCAGCTTCAGCCACGATTTCATTCACTTTCGCAATCACCGCATCAATATGCTGGCGATTGATGTACTCATGCTGCGTGTGGGCGTTGTAATAGCCGGACGAAAGGTTCACAGCCGCCACGCCCAAATCTGGCGCTATGTACGAAATATCGCTGAACGACCCGCTGGCCGTCTTGAATCCTTTGCTCGTGATATAATCCTCGAACTCCTTGTTGTCACAACTGTAATACACCGCATCTTCGCTGCCCCTGCGGTCAATCTCGATTATCAGCTTCAGGTCAGCCAGCTCTTTCGGCAACTTTCCGTCTTCATACTTGCGGCAGAAGTTATCTGCCCCCCTGCCTCCGATTTCTTCATCGCAGGTGAATAAGAGCCACGGCTTCTTCTCTGCCGCCTCATACGCATTGACCAGCGCATATACCCCGCAGCGGTCATCACCGCCGATGCCCTGGGGAGACATCAGGATGTTACCATCCTGCGTCGTGCAGATATGCTTTACCCGCTCGTTATGCACGGTGTCCATGTGCGCCACCAGCATGACCGGCGCTTCGCCATAGACAAGCACAAAACTCTTTTTGCAGCAAATCGTGCGGCCTTTATACATCTTGCGAACCAGCGCATACAGTTCCTTCTGGGTCGGTGTCAAGAACTTCTCCAACGAAATCATACAGCCTCAGCCTCCTCTTTTTCCTCGATGCAATCCGGGCAAAAGCCATCCCGCAAATCATCATCGTGATACCAGTCGCCGCATTCATCGCACTCAGCGTAACTGCTGATGCAGTCCGGGCAAACCGATACTTCAACACCTTCACGGTGAGCATCCGTGACATGATTGCTGCGGACGTGCCGACCACAATCATCGCACTCAACGTAATGGTAATCACGGCAGCCGTTGCAGATATGAACCTCACAACCGTTCGCATCTACTGCTACGCTCATATCATCCTGGTGAAACCACTCGCCGCACTCATCGCAAATCCGATAATGCCTGTCACGGCAATCATTGCATACATACTCGCCATTAGCTAACTGCGTAACGGCATCACGGTGGTAATACTCCTCACAGTCTTCGCAATACTCGTAATACTCGTCCCGGCAATCGCGGCAAACCTGCATTTCACGACCTGAGCTGCTATACACGGTGTAGAGGTCATCTTCGCTGTAACGGTCGCCGCATTCCGCACATTCTGCACGTCCATCATCGTTGCAATCCTCGCAGTAAAGACCAGCACTGGTTTCCTGTCCGCAAGAGATGCACAGCCCCCACGTTCCGATGTTGAACACCCTGTAATCAAGCTCATGGTCATGGCGGAGGCTGACCATCGCTGCGAAGTTGCTGTACGTCCAGTCAGGATAGCCGCCGAAGCCATCTCCCGTACGGAAGTTGATGCCCCTATCGTTGTTGTAATACTTAAACGTCTTCCACAGGTTCGGCATACCCTCGCATTCGGAGATTTCCCGCTGTATCAGGTCGCGATAGAGCTTCGATTCAGTCTGCGCCCCCTCCGTGCCACCGCTCGTGTTATACATCCGGCTCTGCAACAGCAATCCGTTACCGGGGCGGTACATATAGAGCTGGCGCGTTGTCTTGCGATTATTGAGCGTTTCCGGCTCATTCGGGTCTGACACGGTAAATGCAATCATCGTACAGTTATCCCGTGCGTACCCAGAACAACCGTTGTTGTACTGGTACTCGTCACTGTTGAACGAATGGCAGCTTGTCATCGTGTTCCCACGCTTATCCTGCTTCGGATTCGACATGGTTACGAAATGCGCCGGGTTCAAGCTGACGTACAACTTGAACGAAATCTTTTTGGCTGACAGCTCATCTGCCAACTGCGCATAGAGATGCTGAAACCTGCTTCCAGCAGTCTCATCAGCGATGCCCAACGCCTGACACATCGCCTTGAAAATGCGGCTCTTTTTCTTGCCAGGAGCGTATGCTTTCGGAGCCAACCTGCCAATAGCAGCTATTGCCTCGGAATGGTCGCCACCGTACTGAGTGAACAGCTTAATAGCGGCTTTGAGGTCGTCGCTATCGCAGCGTCCATCAAAAGCGGGATCTAAAATCTCATACGCCAGGTCATACACTATGTCGTAATTCGGGTCATGCGTCCGCGTTCCGTTGATGACCAACGCATCCAATGCCTCATCCCATGCCGGAGACTTGCGGAACATTTCACGAAGCTCCTGCTTGGCCTTCACACTGTCTTCTGCCAGCCTGTCCACGAACGAATCGGTCACATCGTCAAGAACATCGGTCAAATTGCTGTGCCGACCATAGTCCCCGATGGCTTGCCAGATGTCCTTGCGAGCCTTCTCAATTTTTTCCTGCATTTCCATTTTCTGTCCTCCTAGTCGTTTGTGCAAATCCAGCAAACCGTTGAGATGGTTGGAAACGCTAAAAGATGTGACAGCGGTGGCTGCATTCACGGCAGTCGCCTTATATGCCATGCCCGCAGATAAGGCAAAGCCAGTTCAAAAGCCGGTCATGGTTGTAAAAATCCAGGAGCCTGTGGAGCCGATACCGCAAGCACAGCCCAGATGGTCTGAAGAAGATGTCAGGGCGATGGCTCTTACGCTTGCTGGTGAGTGTTACTCAGACAAGGTGCAGGACAAACGGCTTGTGTGTGAAGTCATCCTAAACCGAGTCAGCGACAGCAGATTTAAGGACAGCGTGGTTGAGGTGCTGGAAACGCCGAATGCCTTCAATGGCTACTGGCAGCAGTCAAGACCCGTAACCGAAAATGACATAGCTGTTGCAGAGCAAACATTGGCAGACTGGCACGACAATGGATGCCAGCCGTTGTCAGATATTCGGTTCTTCTGCTCCGGCGGAAACCGAGAAAACCATTTTTATTGATGTGATGAAAGGGGTCAAAATCATGGAAATCGTAATCACCGTAGAAGCTGCGGCTCTTGCCGAGGCTATCAATAACTTGGCAATGGCATTGCAGGGGGCGAAAATTCCAGCACAGCAGCAGACAGCACCTGCGCAGACACCGGTAGCACCCGCACCGGCACCTGTTCAGGCTCCTCAGCCCGTGCCGACTCCCCCCGTGGCACAGCCGCAACAGGCCCCGGCTCCACAGCCTGCACCCGCACAGCAGGGATTGCCGGTAGCAGGAGTTCCGTTGGCAACAGCTCCGAAATACACCGTGGAGCAGATTATGGCAGCCGGTGCAACATTGATGGATGCGGGCAAGGCGAATGACCTGATTAACCTGCTTCATTCCTTCGGCGTTCAAGCCGTAATGGAGCTGAAGCCCGAACAGCTTGGCGCGTTTGCCACGGCTATGCGGGATTTGGGGGCAAAGATATGAGCGATCATGCACTGCTCTCCCCGTCTGCTGCGCATCGCTGGCTAAACTGCCCGCTGTCAGCCCGGCTTGAAGCAGAACTGCCAGAAAAGACCAGTTCCTTCGCAGAGGAAGGGACGCTGGCCCACAGCGTATGCGAGGTCATGGCAAAGAAGCATTTCGGAAAAATCAAGGCCGCAAGCTGTACGAGAACTCTCAAGAAGCTCAAAGCTGACCCGCTGTGGGACGATGAGATGCTTCGCTCGGCAGAGACTTATGTTGAGCATCTTGCTGAAAGAGCGATGGGCTTTGCAAGTGAACCTTATGTCGCATTTGAAACGAGCGTTGACATTTCCGCCTATGTCCCGGAAGCATTCGGGCGATGTGATTGCATCATGTTTGGCGGTGACACGCTTGTCATCACAGACTTCAAGAATGGCAAGGGCGTGAAAGTATGCGCGGCGGAAAATCCACAGCTTATGCTGTACGCTTTGGGGGCCATCAAGCTCTACCAGCCGATTTTTGGAGGCGGCATCCTGAACGTCGAGATTTACATTGACCAGCCGAGGCTTGGAAGCTATGAAAGCTGGAAATGTACCGTGGAAGAACTTTTGGCCTGGGGCGAGGAAATCAAGCCCAAAGCACAGATGGCTTATGCAGGTTTCGGCGAGTATCATGCCGGAGAATGGTGCAGGTTCTGCCGAGCACATGGAAGGTGTAAAGCACAGGCCAGACAGCAAATATCAGCATTTGATGATTTTGCTCCGGCGATAAAGAGCAATCTGACAGGACTGCTATCCCCAGAAGAAATGAGCGAAGCACTCCGAAAAGGTGAGACGCTGGTGGAATGGTTCAGTGCAGTAAAAGAAGCTGCTCTTATGAGGTTGCTTGAAGGCATCCCCATTCCCGGATTCAAGATTGTCGAGGGACGCAGTTCTCGCGCATGGTCTAACCAAGACAAGGCTTTGGAAGCCTTGGAAGCTCAGGGCATTAAGCGGGCTGTGATTTACGACAGCGTTCCCAAGACGTTGGCACAGATTGAGAAAATGCTGGGCAAGCAGAAATTTGATGAGATGGTTGGTGAATTCGTGACTAAGCCACAAGGCAAGCCAACGCTCGCCCCTGAAAGCGATAAGCGTCCAGTATTCAGTTCAGCCGCTACCGACTTTGCAGCAGTTGCAGAAAACGTAAAGAGCGAAACGTAAAATGTAAAGAGCAAAAAGCGAAAAGTGAAGACGAAAAAGTGAAATGTAAAGAGTTGAGGAGGAAAAGAGTATGTATAACAACATCCCTACCAAAGTTTTGACCGGTGAAGTCCGCCTGTCTTATGTGAACCTCGTGGCGCCCCGCGCGAACAACAATGACCCCAGCGCAACTCCGAAGTATTCCGTGACCCTGCTCATCCCGAAGACGGATGTAGCTGTTAAGCAGAACATTGATGCCAGCATCGAGGCCGCTGCCGCTGATGCTCAGAGCAAGATTTGGAATGGTGTGCGCCCCCCTGTCATGCCCGTTCCCATCCACGATGGTGACGGTGTTCGTGAGAATGGAACGCCGTATGGCGATGAGTGCAAAGGGTGCTGGGTCATCACCGCAAGCACGAAGAATAAGCCGCAGGTCGTTCACCAGAGTGACATTAACACCGAGCTTCTGCCGCAGGATATTTACAGCGGGATGTATGCCCGCGTTACCATCAATTTCTTTGGCTATGCCCGCGCTGGCAAGCGTGGTATCGGATGTGGCCTGGGCAACGTGATGAAGACTCGTGACGGCGATCCGCTGGCAGGTGGAGCATCTGCTGCGGCTGACTTCGCTGGCATTGGTATGACCCCCGGAGCTGCTACGGTAGCGACGGGTTATGCCCCCGGAACTCCTTCCACTGTTCCGTCAGGGGCGCAGCCAGGAGCCATCAACCCGCTTACGGGACAGCCGATGTATTGATACGAAAATGAACCCCGCAGTTGACCAAAGCCTTGACTGCGGGGTTTGTAATCAGGAGACGCAAGTATGGAAAATAATTTTCATGTCAGATGGATGACTGGCAACATCAGCGTGAATGCCGAACGGTACTTTTCCAGCATGGGAATGCCGTCCATCAAGAAATTGCTGAAATTGGCTTGCCAGCATTGTACCGAGGATGACCGAAAAAAGCTCATCGTCCTTCTTGAAGAAGCCGTGGAAAATCACGATTTGGCCATGAAGACAGCAGAGGATTTGCGCCAGCAGTCTGATGCCTTGTTTGCAGAACGCATCAGAGGCTACGTCAACAGGCCGAAATCCACGCCGGAAAAACAGTTGAAAAAGCAACACCAGAAACTGCTGAATGTCATCAAAATTGTTAAGGGACAGAAGTGGTTAGCGTTTGTTAAAGAACAGGAGTGGCTGCCGTGAAGCATCTTTCGATTGATATTGAAACTTTCAGCAGCGAACCGATACCGAAAACGGGTCTGTATAAGTACGTCCAGAGCCGGGATTTCGAGGTGCTGCTGTTCGCATACAGCCTAGACAGCGGCCCTGTGGAAATCGTTGACCTTGCTCAAGGAGAAGAACTCCCGGCATGGGTTGCCCAGGCGCTGTTCGACTCTGATTATGTTAAGCACGCTTACAATGCTGCTTTCGAGTGGTATTGCTTATCGAAGTTCTGCGGACGGCCTTTGCCGATTGAGCAATGGCGGGACACGATGCTTCACGGCCTGTATTGCGGGCTGACGGCAGGTTTGGATGCCACGGGCAAAGCCTTGAACCTCCCTGCTGACAAGCAGAAAATGTCCGTAGGCAAAGCCCTGATTCGTTATTTCTGTGTACCCTGCAATCCAACGAAAGCCAACGGCGGCAGGACGCGGAACTATCCGAAGCACGACCCTGAAAAGTGGGCACTATTCAAGCAGTATTGCCAAGGCGATGTCACAACTGAAATGGAAATCGACCGGAGGCTGTCAGCCTTCCCTGTGCCGGAAGCCATTGAAAAGCAGTGGCAGACAGACCTCCGCATCAATGCCCGTGGTGTGGCCGTGGATATGGAGTTGGTGCAGGGAGCCTTGGAAATAGCAGGAAAGACCCATGACAGGCTAATGCAGGAGGCCATCGGCATCACAGGACTGCAAAATCCCAACAGCATCGCCCAGCTTGCCAAGTGGCTTGAGGAAACGACGGGAGAAACCCTGCCCGATCTCCGCAAGGACACCGTAGAACAGATGCTCAAGACGCAAGCCGTGACTGGCTCTGCCGAGCGTATGCTGGAAATCCGTCAGGAGCTGGGCAAGACCAGCACCAAGAAATACAACGCCATTGAGGCGGCAGTATGCGCCGATGGCAGAGTCCGTGGACTGTTGCAGTTCTACGGGGCGAACCGAACCGGCAGATGGGCGGGACGGCTCGTGCAGGTGCAGAACCTCGCCCGAACCTACATCGACCTGAAATACCTGCCGATGGCCCGCGAAGCGGTCAAGAAGCGTGACGGCGAAAAGCTGAAAGTCCTGTTTGGCTCGCCGATGGACACGCTTTCCCAGCTTATCCGCACGTCGTTCATCGCCGGCGACGGCAACGTGCTGGTTGATGCGGACTTCTCCTCTATCGAGGCTAGGGTCATTGCATGGCTCGCCGGAGAGGAATGGGTACTGGAAGTGTTCAGGACGCATGGCAAGATTTATGAGGCCACGGCAAGCCAGATGTTCGGGGTGCCGATTGAGAAAATCAAGAAGGGCAACCCGGAATACGCCCTGCGGCAGCGCGGGAAGGTGGCTACGCTGGCCCTCGGCTATCAAGGCGGTGTCGGCGCTCTTATCCAGATGGGAGCCTTGAACATGGGCATCCCGGAGGAAGACCTGCAAGACATCGTTTATCGCTGGCGTGAGGCCAACAAGCGCATCGTGGACTTGTGGTACAGGGTCGAAAAAGCTGCGGTAGCCACCATTCAGACAGGGAAGCAGACGGGTGTGAACGGTCTGCTGTTCACGCGAGAGTTCGACATGGCAAACGGCCTGGACTACATGACCATCACCCTGCCGAGCCAGCGCAAGCTCTATTACGCCTTCCCTTCCCTGGGTACGAATCAGTGGGACAGACCATCCATCAACTATCGTGGCGTGAACCAGACTACGAAGCGGTGGGAGTCGCTTGAGACATACGGCGGGAAGCTCGTGGAGAACGTGGTGCAAGCTATCGCCCGCGACTGTCTGGCCCTCACGATTGAGAAGCTGGAAGCCGCCGGGTTCCCCATCGTGTTCCACGTCCATGATGAGGTAGTCATTGACTGCCCTGTCAGCATGGCGAACCTCGATGCCGTGGTCAGGATTATGACTGAGCCGATACCGTGGGCGCAGGGGCTGCCCCTGAACGCTGACGGATGGGTTGGGGAGTTCTTCCGAAAGGATTGATGGCCGTGACCGACTTCAATGAGAAGCTGATGGAATTTTGGCGGTGCTTGCAGGACATGGCCATCGAGCTGTATCAGAGATTTGTTCGTGCGTATCGAGAGATAAAGCGGATAATTGAGGCAATGCCGCTGTGGGAAGCAGACCTAAGAAACCAGATACTGCGAAAAGCCAAGTACCTGCGACGCATGGCGCACAGCAAGCGGCATCGTCGCAAGCGAAAGAAACCATTGCACAGGAGGAAAAGGAAATGAGGATTGTAACCCCAAGCATTGAAATTGTGACCCCGCTTGACGGCAATGCCGTCGTAAAGCACATTGAGCGCTGCGGACGTGTTTGCTATAAGTCCGAGGACAGAATTATTGACGGTTCTGCTCAGAAGTTTATCAAAGCCATTATCGACTGCGGGCATGAGTCGGTGCTGGAACATTTCAGCATCACCGTTAAGTTCATTGTTGACCGTGGTGTGTCGCATGAAATCGTGCGGCACAGACTGGCATCCTATTCCCAGGAAAGCACCCGCTATTGCAACTATTCCAAGGGCGAGTTCGGTTCGGAAATCACAGTGGTAAAGCCGCCGTTTTTCGACGTGGGCGATGCCGGGTATGTATGCTGGAAAGCTGCTTGCGAAGAAGCTGAGGAAGCCTATTTCGCCCTGCTCAACATCGGCTGCACACCGCAGGAGGCTCGGAGTGTACTGCCCAACAGCTTGAAGACTGAGTTGTATATGACTGCGAACCTTCGCGAATGGCGGTGGTTCTTCCGCAAACGTGCTGCGCCTGACGCTCATCCGCAGATGCGGGAGGTCGCTTATCCCTTGCTTGCGCAGATGAGCAATATGATACCAGGTGTGTTCGATGATTTGGGAGATTGCCATGACAAACCTTGACAAGTTCATAGAGGTCATGAACGCGACATTCGATGCTCACTTCAAGCCCGAAAATATGAAGCTCATGTGTACGCCCTGTGGCGTGTTGAAGCAGGGCAGACACGCCTGCAACCATTTCAACTGCCTTAGCTGCGAAAGCTGGTGGCGCAGGGAATACAAGCCCCCGAAGGGAGGTGGTCGCAATGGAACCGACAGAAGCTCAGATTAGTTATGCCAAGGACTTGATGGCGAAGCTAGGCTACACCGAGGATGACTTGGAAGTTGATTTTGAATATATGACCCGCGCAGAAGTGTCGGAATTGATTGATGAATTGAAGGAGGAATGGGGCGAATGAGAGAGTTGCCGAAAGCCGGAGAAACGTGGCGGCATTTCAAGAACCACGATTATCGCGTCATTGCCTGTCCTGTATTCCATACGGAGACTGACGAACGCATGATTTGTTATCAGGCTATGTACGGCGCTGAGGGCATCTATGTACGTCCCCTTG
>JAGBLH010000285.1 GCA_017635515.1 Selenomonas sp. | reverse complement strand
CTGGCATCGCGTAGGATATAAAGCCTTTCTTGACAACAAAATAGCACCTGTTCTTGGTATAATGGAATCAGCTACAAACCCAATACCAGAGAGGTACTGACTCCATGTTATACCAAAACTATTCTTTTGAACAGTCCCAAAATCAGGTTTTCTATGTCCTAAAAGAGCTGCAAATTGCCAAAACGATCCCAAAACCTACGGTGGCCTGTTCTTTGTACTATGCGAGGATGTACAGGACATGGAACTTTCAGATGCACTACGATCACTTATGAGTCTCTTCATGGAAACCATTAACGGCTACGGAATTGAGGATACGGAACCCATAAAAAGTAAAGTGGCCAATTGGATTGCCAGCCAGAGCAGGTATATCAAGGGATTGTTCCAGAATTTATGCTGGGAAAGTTGAGTTACTAACAGGCGGCGAGTTAATATCTCCCGCCTCGTCCCCAAGGGGACTAGCTTTGCGTCGTTGAAAGGCCAAGAGGAAGTTTTGCCTTCGGCAAAACTGGAACAATGGCCTTATAATTCATTTTCTCGCACATTCCCCGGTTTCTCCCCGGAGAATTTCTATGCCGTGGGCCAGGGTGGGCAGGATAAAGCCCAGGCATTCCTCCACTGCCTTGGGGCTGCCGGGGAGGTTGACTATCAGGCTTCGCTTGTGGATGCCTGCGGCGGCGCGGCTCAGCATGGCGCGGGGGGTGATCTTCAGGGACAGGGCCCGCATGGCTTCGGGAATGCCGGGAGCCAGCCGCTCACAGACTGCGAGGGTGGCTTCCGGGGTCACATCACGGGGGGAAAAGCCTGTGCCGCCAGTGGTGAGGATGAGGGCAATCCCCATGTCTGCAAATTCCCGCATTTTGGCAGCCAGTTCCTCCTTCTCGTCCGGCAGCAGGGCGCGGTGGACCTTGGCATAGCCTGCTTCTTTCAGCATGGACTCTGCCTTGTCTCCGCTCTTGTCCTCCCGTTCCCCCTTGGCGCCCTTGTCGCTGGCGGTGATTACGGCTGCTTCCAGTGGCAGCTTTTCTTCGGTGATGGTGAGGGTATCTCCTGCCTTCAGCCTGCCCCCGTGGAGCACCCTGCCGAAAACGCCCTTGCGGGGCATGATGCAGTCGCCCACTTGCCTAAAAATCTCGCAATGGCTATGGCATTTCTTGCCAATCTGGGTGATTTCAAAGAAGACCTCGCCGGCCTTCAGTCTGGTGCCTACAGGCAACTGGTCGAAAGCTATGCCCTCAGCCACGATGTTTTCGCCGAAGTCCCCAAACTCCACCTCGCCGCCCCGGCGGCGGAAGTCCTCGATTTCCTCCAGGGCCAGGAAGCTCACCTGCCTGTGCCAGTCCCCGGCGTGGGCATCTCCCTTGAGGCCGTGTTCCGTGATGAAAAGAGCTTCTTCTACAGGGCGTTTGCCGGTGCCCTTCTTTTCGCTCATGCAGATTGCCTTGATTTCTCCTGTGCTCATATTAGCCTCCTACCTGATACATATAGCGGCTGTCCCGCTCTGCCTGTTCGATAGCTGAGAAAAGATGTTCAGCCGGTTTTTTCCTGACTGCCTTTGCAATGGCTTCAGTCAAATCGTCCTCTGCCATGCCCTGGCGGAGGAGAGTCCGCAAATCCAGTCCTGCGGAACTGTGCAGGCAGAGTTTCAGGAACCCTTCGGCAGTGAGCCGCAAGCGGTTGCAGGAGGAGCAGAATTTATGCTCCATGGCATCTATGAAGCCAATTTTGCCTTTGAAGCCTGCGGGCCTCACATATTCTGCCGGTCCACGGAGACTTTCACGGTTTTCTGCTTCATGGAGTTTGCCGAAGGATTTTTGCAGGAGCTGCCGCACTTCTGCCAGGGGAATTCGTTCTAATCCTGTTTCATAGGCGCAGCCCACTGGCATCAGTTCTATGAAGCGCACATTGACCTCTTCTTCGCGGGCTAATTCTGCCAGCTTGGGAATATCTGCTTCGTTGATTCCTCGCAGGGGGACGCAGTTGATCCTTGTATGGCGGAACCCCGCTTCTTTTAGTGCCTGCAATCCCTCCCTGACAGCGGGCAGTTCCCGTCGGCGGGTGAGGTGGAAAAAGGCAGCTTCATCAAGTGTGTCCAGGCTGACATTGATATAATCAAGGCCTGCAGCTTTGAGTTTTCCTGCCATTTGAGGCAGCAGCACCCCATTGGTGGTGAGGACGACGATCTCTATGCCGGGAATGCGCTTGATTGCCTTGACCAGCTCAAGAATGCCTGGCCGCACCAGTGGTTCGCCACCCGTCAGGCGGATTTTCCTGGCCCCAAGGCGGGCGAAGCAATGCACCAGACGTAGGATTTCTTCGTAGGAGAGTATGTCTTCATGGTGTAGTTTGGACACGCCTTCCTTCGGCATGCAGTAGCGGCAGCGGAGATTGCAGAGGTCTGTGACGGAAATGCGTACATATTCTATGCGCCTGCCAAAGTTATCATACATAAAGATACCTCATAGCAAGAGAACTTCTACCCTGTCTCCCGCTGCTAGTTTTCCTGTCCCTGCCGGCAGGTTTATGAGGGCATTGCAGCCTATGGCGGAGAAGAGGGAGCCGGAGGAGTGCTGACTGGGAATGGAGACGGTGCCCGTGGCTATATCGCAGCAGGCGCGGATAAAACGCCGGCCGGGGCTGGCTTTGGGAAAATCGTTCTTGAGGGCTGCCTTCAGCCTGGGGAAAGGGCGGGGCGTGCGCCCGGAGAGCTTGTCTATCAAGGGGCGGGCAAGCAGCTCAAAGGTGGTGTAGGCGGCAAAGGGATTGCCGGACAGGGCCAGGCCTAAAGTGCCCGCTGCTTCATAGGCCAGCAGGGGATAGCCGGGCTTCATCTGCACACCCCAGAAAAGCCTTTGGGCGGGGAGAAGCTTGATGACCTCGTGCATGATGTCTTTCTTGCCCACGGAAACCCCGCCAGTGGTGAGGAGCAGGTCAGCCCGGTCCAGGCAGCGGCGCAGCTGGTCTGCCGCTCCTTGGGGGTCATCGGGGATAATGCCCAGGATTTTGGTTTCTGCCCCCAGTTCCTGCAGGCGGGCGGCCAGCAGATAGAGATTGCTGTTGTAAATCTTGCCAGGAGCCAGGGGCTCCCCCGGCTGCAAGAGTTCATCTCCTGTGCCGCCCAGGGCCAGGCGGGGGCGGCGGCAGACTTTCACCTTGGCATGACCCTGGCTGGCCAGCACGCCGATGCGGGGGGCATCCAGCACTTCCCCCTGCCTGATGAGCAGGGTGCCCTGTTTGATATCCTCACCTGCTAAGCAGTAGTTTTCGTGGTGCTTGAGGGGGTAGGGGACCTCCAGCAGGCCGTTTGTAACTGTCACATCTTCCTGCCGTATCACTGCATCTGTCCCCTGGGGCATGGCACCGCCGGTCATAATGCACAGGGCTTCACCGGGATTTACGGTGCCAGCAAAGAAATCCCCGGCGCATTCCTCTCCCACAAGGCGGAGGCGGGCAGGATTTTCCCTGGTGGCATCAACCGTGTCGGCGGCGATGAGGGCGTAGCCGTCCAGGGGTGAGCGGTCAAAGGGGGGATTGTCAAAATCTGCCCTCACATCCTCAGCCAGGGTGCGGCCCAGGGCTGACGTGAGGGGCACTTCTTCCGTTTCCTGGGGAACTTTTGCCTTGGTCAGCAGCAATTCCACGGCCTGTTCCAGTTCGATTCCTTCCATTGGTTCCTCACTTTCCAAAGCCGCAGTTGGGATAGTGGCAGACCTGGCAATTCATGCAGAGGCCGCCTGCTCCCAGCTGTCGGATATCTTTCCTGGTCACTTCTATTCCTGCCACCAGCCGGGGCAGCACAATATCAAAGATAGTGGTGGCGGCGTACATGACACAGCCGGGCAGTCCCAGGATGGGGATTTTCTTTCCTTCACGTTCATAGTAGGAGAGCAAGAACATGGCACCGGGCAGTACGGGGGCGCCATAGGTGATGATTTTGGCGCCGGTGGCTTTGATGGCGGCAGGTGTCTTGTCGTCCGGGTCAACGCTCATGCCGCCGGTGCAGATGATCATGTCCAGCCCCAAGTCAATGAGTTCCTTGATTTTCTCAAGGGTGCATGCTATCCCGTCATCGGACAGGCGGTGTTCGTCCATCTGCAGGCCAAATTTTTTCAGCTTGGATTCAATCACCGGCGTAAAGGTGTCTTCAATGAGGCCGTTATAGACCTCGCTGCCAGTGGTGACCACGCCTGTTTTCATGGACTGGTAGGGGTGAAGCTTCAGCAGGGGGGCGTTGCCCGCTTTTGACCTTGCCTGCTCCATTTTATCCTTGGCAATGACCAGGGGGATTACTCTCATGCCTGCCAGCTTCGTGCCGGCCTTCACGGGCATATATTGGGGCAGGGTGGCGATGGCGATATCATCAAGGTCATTGAGGCTGTCCAGCCGCGCCATATCTACCTCAAATACGCCGTCATATTCTGCCGTGAGCTCGATCTTCCCTTCTTTGGGAGCAGAGGCTCTCATGCCCCGGTTCTGGGTGATGCTTCTGAGGATTTCGGCGGCTTCGTCTTCATGGAGCAAGGTGCCGTCGTTTTCCCAGACATAGAGATGTTCCTTGCCCATGGAAAGCAATACAGGGATATCCTCCGGGGTGACGATATGCCCCTTGCGGAAGCGGGCGTCCTTGGTGATGCCTTTGATGATCTGGGTGAGGTCGTGGCAGAGGATATGGCCTACGGCTTCGGTGGTTTTGATTTCTTTCATCAGCATATGCTCCTATAGTGAGTGTCATAAAGAGTGTCAACAAGCCTTCCCCATAGGGGAAGGCTTTCTGGTTAGCCACATATTCATGGCCAGTACGAATACCAGAGAAAACGCAACCAGTCCGGCTGCCCATTTCCCTGCCAAATCATAATCACCAGCCTGCACAGCGGCGTAGATGGCAGTGGACATGGTCTGGGTGCGTCCGGGGATATTGCCAGCGAACATGATGGTGGCGCCGAACTCTCCCAGTGCCCTGGTGAAGGCCAGCACCAGCCCCGCCAGTATGCCGTGGCGGGCATTGGGCAGGAGCAGGTGCCAGAAGATGCGCCACTCTGACACCCCCAGGGTGCGGGCGGCGTAGATGATGTTTTCGTCCAGCTGCTCAAAGGCGCCCCGGGCTGTGCGGTACATGAGGGGCAGGGAGACCACTACGGCGGCGATGACCGTGGCCTGCCAGCTGAAGACGAGTCTGAGGTCGAATTGCAGCAGGAACTGCCCTATGGCGCTGCGCTTGCCAAAGGCCAGCAGCAGGAAGAAGCCCACAACCGTGGGGGGCAGCACCAGGGGCAGGGTGATAAGCGCATCCATCAGTCCCTGGCCCCGCTTCAGGCGCGCTGCCCAGCAGGCAAGGCCGATGCCCAGGAAGAAGGTGATGACAGTAGCGGTGACAGCTGTTTCCAGCGTGATGATCAGAGGGCTCCAGTCCATGGTGTTCAGTCTCCTTAGGGCGTGTTGATTAAATGAGCTTGGCTCAGATTTGCGGGGATTGGCTGTCCATTGCAAGGCGACAAACCGGAGGCATAGCGGTGCTATGTCGAGGATTTGTCAACGCAGCAGGGACAGTCAAGAGCCGTGAAGATGGGCTGAGTGAATTAATCAACACGCCCTAATCTTCCAGCAGCATGATGGCTTCGGGCGGGAAATATATGAATAATTCCCTGCCCGAAAGATCGTGCCAGGCTTTTTTCGCAAGTTCCCAGCGAATGGGGGCGACAGCTTTGCCTGGGGGGCGTACCATGACTATGAAAGAGAAGGTGTCTTCTGTCACCCGCACAACTTCCATGGGGAAGACATTCTCACCTTCTGCCCTGTCCCTGGGCTCCAGGAAGTGGGCCCGTATGCCCGCATACTTGGTGCCAGGGGGCGGTTCCTCTGAGGTTTTCAAGTAAAGCCCCCAGTCTGCTGCGTAGATGTGGCTTTCGTCCTCACGCTTTGCCACGGAGATATTCTTGCAGCCTGTCAGCAGGGTGGCAGAGAGGGTCCGGGGATGGCGGAAGAGTTCCTTTTTGTCAGCGGGAGTCTCCATCTGCCCTCGGTTGATGACGGCAATCTTGTCTGCCAGCCGGTAGACCTCTCCCCGGTCATGGGATACCAGGAGGGCTGTGCCGTCGTAGGCAGGCAGCATATCCATCAGCTCGGTTTCCAGCTGCCATTTGAGATAGCTGTCCAAAGCTGAGAAGGGCTCGTCCAGCAGCAGGAGCTTGGCTTCTGCTGCCAGTACGCGGGCGAAAGCCACCCGTTGTTGCTGCCCCCCTGAGAGGGTGCCGGGATAGGCGTCCTCCAGTCCGGTCAGATGGAAGCGCTGCAGGAGTTCCGGCACTTTGTCCATGCTGCCTTCCTTCATGACAAAGTGCAGGTTTTCCGCTACGGTCATATTGGGAAAAAGGGCGTAGTTCTGAAAAAGATAGCCCAGCTGCCGCCTCTGAGGGGGCAGGTTGATGCTCCTGGCACTGTCAAAGAGCACTTCTCCGTCCAGCACAATGCGGCCTTTATCAGGTTTTTCAATGCCTGCGATGCACTTTAAGGTCATGCTCTTGCCACAGCCTGAGGCTCCTAAGAGGGCAAAGACTTCGTCCTTCACGGTGAAATCAACCTGCAAGTTGAAGTCACGCAGCTGCTTTTCCAGATAAACAGAAAGTTCCATAAGATATCACTCAATCACTTGCCAATAAAGCCGTACTTCTCGAATACCTTCCTGCCCTGGCCGGAACCGGCAAAGTCTAGGAAGGCTTTTGCTTCTTCCGGGTGTTTTGTGCCTTTGATGACAGCGGCGGGATAGATGACTGGTTTATGGCTGCCTTCGGGAGCCTTAGAAACAACTTTTACCTTGGCGTCAATAGCTGCATCTGTAGCGTAGACCACGCCGCAGTCAGCTTCTCCTGCAGCCACCCAGGCCAGTACCTGCCGGACATCGGAGCCGTAGACGGCCCTTTCCTTCACCTGCTCAAGGATATTCAGCTGGGTGAGGATTTCCTCTGCATACTGTCCCACAGGCACCCCTTTGGGCTCGCCCAGGGCGATGTGCTTCAGTTCCGCTTTGGAGAGGTCTGCAAAGGATTTCAGGTCAAGACTGCTGTCTGCGGGGACAACCAGTACCACGGAGTTTTCCAGCAAGTCCCTGCGGGTGCCCGCAGCCAGATTGCCAGACTTCTCCAAGGCATCCATCTGCTTTTGGGCGGCGGAGAAGAAAAGGTCGGTCTCCCCGCCATTCTCAATGGCCTGCTGCAAGGCACCGCTGCTGCCGAAGTTGAAGGTGAGGGTAATTTCCGGGTGCTCTGCTTTATAGGCTTCCGCAAGTTCCTTCATGGCATCGGTGAGGCTGGCGGCAGCTGCCACATGGAGTTCAATGGTTTTGCTGTCCGGCACTCTTTCGGCTTTTTCTGTCTGTTCACTGCCGCAGCCAAGGCTGAGCATCATAGTTGCTATGAGCAAGGCGGCCAAGAGCTTTTTCATGGGCATTCCTCCTTACGTAAATAGAAAGGGACATTACAAATTTTTCATAGCTAATCTGATGAGTTTGTCGGCCACATCTGCCATGAACAGGGGGATGTTAAGCACTTCATCGTCCATGCGCAGGTTATTCATGGAGAAACGTACTCTGAGTTTGGTCTGGGAGGAAAATGTTTCTGCATATTTTTTGAGACTGCGGCTCTTGATATTGGTATCTGACTTCACTTCAATGGGAATAATGTCATTTTCATGCTGAATCACAAAGTCTACTTCATAGGAGGGGTTAAGCCGCGACCAATAGTGGGGAGCTGCATCGAATTGTGGGACAAGTGACTGAAGCACGAAATTCTCCGTTAATGCTCCTTTGAACTCTGTAAAGAGGCGATTTCCTTCCCGGAAGGCCACCGGGTCTAATTTTGCTAAACGGCGTAAGACACCGACATCTGCCAAATAAATTTTGAAAGCACTCAAATCTTCATAGCCGGATAGGGGAATACCCGGGGTTGTTATGCGGAAGGTTTTGTAAACCAATGCGGCATTCACCAGCCATTCCAAGGCATCTTCATACTCTCTGGCTCTGGCCCCCTCCTTTACGGCACTGTACAAGAACTTCTTGTTTTCACGGGCCAGCTGTGAAGGCAACGAGTTCCAGATCCGAGAGAGTTTAGGATATTCCTTGGTTTCAGGGTGCTTCATGAAATCCCGTTCATAGGCGTTGATAATGTCCATCAGAACGGACTGGACTTGTCCAACTGACTGCGTTTCCACCCAGCGGTTCACTACTTCTGGCATCCCACCGGTCACAAAGTACATTTTCAGTTTTTCAGCCAAAGGATTGAAAAAGGCCTCAGGCAGCGGTGCGATTTCTTCTATCTGGTTCAGGTAGGCGGCAAGGTTTCCGCTGCCGGTGGCCATCAGGAATTCCTGAAAGGTCATAGGATACATAGCCAGGAAGTCGACTTTCCCTACAGGAAAAGAGGTCGGCTTGGCCAAAGCGATACCCAGCAAGGAGCCGGCACTGGCCACATGGTACTCCGGGACATTCTCACAAAAGTATTTCAGGGAGTTCAATACCTCAGGGCAGTCTTGAATCTCATCAAAAACCACTAAGGTCTTGCCAGCGGTAATATCTTGTCCTCCAGCCATAGCCAGATTGGGGATGATACGCCGTACATCTTTTGTTGTAGCAAAAAAATCCCGATACTCCGGGTTTTCGTCAAAGTTGAAGTAGGCAACATTATCATAGTAACGGCGGCCAAACTCTTTAAGCAGCCAGGTCTTTCCCACCTGCCGGACACCTTTGATAATCAAAGGTTTGCGGTAGGGGGATTCCTTCCAACCAATCAGTTGCTGCATGGCTGTTCGTTCCATTTTATCACCTCATTATATAAAAAAGTGTGATTTTATACACATAATTATATATAATGAGGTGGAAAATGGCAACCGTATTAATTATGACAATTTACTGTAAAATGTTTGGAGAGGAGGGGATTGGAGGTATTGCGGAAAACAAAGTAGAATAATAAGCACAAGACTGTAGTTGGGATTCTGGATGAATGACAAAAATATTAGGAGGAGAGCCAATGACTGAGGTCGAAAGACTGGCAGAAATAATAAGGGCCAGCAGAAGAATAGTATTCTTTGGTGGAGCAGGTATGTCTACGGAGTCTGGCATCCCTGATTTCAGAAGTTCTGAAGGTTTATACAGCAAGACGCTTCATAAGCATTTTTCCCCGGAGGAGATGGTTTCCCATAGTTTCTTTGCCCAGCATACAGAGGAGTTCTATGACTTTTACCGCAAGCACCTGTTATATCCTCAGGCCAGGCCAAATGCCGGACATGAGGCCTTGGCAGAGCTTGAGCGGCAGGGCAGGCTCAGGGCAATTGTCACGCAGAACATAGATGGACTGCATCAACAGGCAGGCTCCAAGAAGGTCATCGAGCTGCATGGCTCTGTAAAAAGGAATTACTGCATGGATTGCCATGGGTCATATGACATGGAGTACATCATGAATAACAAACCTGTACCGCGATGTCACCGTTGTGGTGGGCTGGTAAAGCCTGATGTGGTGCTGTATGAGGAGCCCTTGGATAATAATTTGCTGGAACATGCGGTGGAGGAGATAAGCCAGGCAGATACCCTGATTATTGGCGGAACCTCACTGGTGGTATATCCGGCGGCAGGGCTGGTCAAATATTTCCGTGGCAACAAGCTGGTGCTGATCAACAAGAGCGAAACTAAGGCTGATGAGTGGGCTGATCTTGTGATTCACGACTCTATTGGCAAGGTACTGAAGGCTGCCATGAATGCTAAAATTTGACGGCTGGGAGCTGTCCTTTGATCCGTTCTATGGTGCCCCGGTGGTGCTTATCGTGCTGGCTCCTAAAGATTGGCCAACTTATATCTACGATGGCAGCCTTCTGATGGGACAGCTGATGCAGGCGGCCTATGCTGAAGGCCTGGGAAGCTGTTGGATTCACAGAGCCAAGGAAGAATTCGAGATGGAGATAGGCAGGGAAATCCTTAAGAAGCTTGGCATAGAGGGGGATTATGAAGGCATTGGCCACTGTGTCATTGGCTACCCTGACGAAGTGCCAGAGGCCGCACCAAGAAAAGATGGACGCATCTTCTGTCTGACGGAAGAGAAGTGAGGATGGGGTCACCAATCATCCCAAAATCCTATGTATGGGTCAAAAGCCCACTCATACATATAAACTATCGCACAAGCGGAACCATGTAAATTCAGGCATTTTATAAAAAAAACACTT
>JAGBLH010000284.1 GCA_017635515.1 Selenomonas sp. | reverse complement strand
GTGAGCGGCGCAGTATGGTTCGTTGATCTCTTGCTCGCGGATTTGGTGACGCCCGTAGATGACTGTCGGAGAGACAATCCGAGTGAAGAACGTCAAAGCCCTCCTTGCTGGCATCGCACCCGGAAAAGGTCAGCGCCGACAGGGCCAGCACAGAGGCCACCACGGCAGCTTTCTTCTTATGGTTCAAAAGTGACATCAGCGATTGCATGAGAATCCCTCCACTTTCCAAACTTCTCTTTGAAAAATAGTTTTATTTATCAATTTTCCCGATGGGAATATCTTAAAGCTACTTTCTGAAAAATAAATGCAAAAATCAACTTTATGAGCACTGATACATATAGGCCTCAGTGCTGAAGACCAATGGCTCGGTCTGGCTGGCTACGGAGAGGGGCAGGTCGACGCCCTGGCGGTGCAGGATTTTCCTCACGGTTTCCTCCGCCACCTCCGGCCTGTTGTTTTCCTCGGAAAGATGCGCCAGCACCACCTGCCCCGGCTTCTCCTTGAGCCGTGCCAGCGCCCAGGCGGCATCGGCATTGGCCAGATGCCCGCGGTTGGACATGATCCTGCGCTTCAGGGGCCAGGGATAGGAGCCGTCCTGCAGCATATCAGGGTCGTAGTTAGCTTCCAGCACAAGGATATCCGCCCCCTCCAGCGCCTGCTGGACATTGCTGGTGACAAAGCCCAGGTCCGTGGCCAGCACGAAGCGTTCAGAGCCGCCTATGCGCCAGCCCGCGGATTCCGCTGCATCGTGGGAGGTGGCGAAGTTCTCCACCTTCAGTCCCCCCAGGACAAACTCCCCCTCCACAGGGTTCAGGAGTTCCCTGGGCACCTTTACGGCACAGGAAAGAGCGGCGAGGGTGCCCCGCCGCGCAAAGATGGGCAAGTGATACCACTTGCTGAGGGTAGCAAGGCCTGCAATGTGGTCGCGGTGCTCATGGGTGATGAGCACGCCGGAAAGTTCCTCCGGTGCTGTGCCAAAGGAGGCCAGCCCCTTCTTGATACGGGTGGCGCTGATGCCGGCATCTATGAGGAGCTTTGCCCCGTCCATTTCCACCATCACCGCGTTGCCCTTGCTGCCGCTGGCCAGCACCACTACCTGCATGAACCTTATCTCCCCTTCTCAGTTATACTCGTCGTAATATTCCTCGTACTTGCGACGGAAAAAGATGGCGTTGGTATCCTTGACGTGTTCTTCCCAGAAGATAATGCACTTCTTGGCCAGGTCCAATTTTCCTGCCATAAAGGGCACTATCTTTTCCGGGGTAACCTTGCCAAGTTCCATCATGACATCCATATTGCTCTGGTTGGCCTCTGCCATCTGAGCAGCAATGTCCTCAGGACAATTCTCCTCTATAAGTGCCTTGGCAAAGGCATTGGCCTCTTCCAGATCGCGGGCAAATTTGCGGGTCAGAAGCCACACCGTGAATTTCTTTTCCAGATTTTCCACTACTGTTACCCCCATTCCATATTCTAGCTATCCCATCATATCAAGTCAAGTTTTCAGCAGCCTTCCCCCAGGGGGAGCGACAATAACTCTTCCACCTCAATCTCAGCCATCTTCTCCACCACCCGGTCGGCCAGGCTGAGGTCCTGCTCCCCGGAATGGGGATTATGGAAAGCGATGCAGTACATGCCCGCCCGCTTCGCCGCCAGTATTCCATTGGTGGTATCTTCCAAAACACAGCAATTCTCCGGCTTCGCCCCCAGCCGCTCTGCCGAAATCAGGTAGATGGCAGGATTGGGCTTGCTCTCGGGCAGCTCGCCCCCGGAGATGACGAAGGTGAAATACTTGCGGATCTCAAAATTATCCAGTATCGCGTTCATCACCGGCGGATGGGAAGAGGTGGCCAGACCCAGGGGCACCCCTGCCTCATGCAGGGCGCGGATAAGTTCTCTCGTGCCCTCCACCGGGTCAATGCCACCGCTTTGCAGGACCTCCAGATAATGCTTGTGCTTGTAGGCCGTGAGCATTTCCGGGGTAATATCCGTGCGCCCGCTTTCTGCCACCACATCCTTGAAAATCAGGCCGCTGGTGCCCCCCATATAGCTTGAGAGGCGTGACTCGTCAAAATCAATGCCGAAATGGCGGAAAGTTTCCATCTTCACCCGGCTGTGAATGGGCTCGCTGTCGATGATGACCCCATCCATATCGAAAATAAAGGCTTGCAGTTTCTTCTCACTCAATTTCTTCACCACTGTCATCAAAATTCCTGCTTACTTTCCCTCAAGGAAATCCTTGGCGCAGAGCTCCACGAAATCCTCCTTGGGCATGGGCTTGGCATAGCAGTACCCCTGGATGAGCCTGGCTCCCATCTTGGCCACAAACAGCCTGTCTGCCTTGGTCTCCACCCCTTCGATGATGACATCCAGCCCCAGGTCTTTGGCCACGTCCACCACACCCGCCATGATGTGGGCGCCGCGCTCTGCTTTGTCCCCCCTGGTCATGAAGCTCATGTCCACTTTCAGGGTGTCCACCGGCAAATCCTTCAGCATGCTCAGGGGAGAATAGCCCTTGCCATAATTGTCCAGCGTGACCTTGAAGCCATTCTGGCGGAAGAGCTCCACCTCCTCAACGAGCTGGTAGGAATCCTGGGTATAGGCTTCCTCCGTGATTTCCAGGTGCAGGTATTCAGGTGAAAGGCTATGCTTCTTGATCAGCCCCATGAGGAAGTCCAGGAGGTCAAGGTTGTAAAGGTTCAGCCGGGACACATTGACGGCAACCGGCAGCAGCAGCCCCGTGGCTTCCCTCAGCTCTGCCATGAACTCGCAGACCCGCTCCCAGACATAGCGATCCAGGCGCACGATAAAGCCGTTGCGCTCAAAAAGCGGAATGAACTTGCCCGGAGAAATCATCCCCTGGGAGGGATGCTGCCAGCGCACCAGCGCCTCAGCACTGACGATTCTCCCTGTCTCCGAGTTGTAGACGGGCTGGAGGTAAATGCTGAACTGCCTTTCCTGCAGAGCAAACTCCATATCCCGCACGATCATCTGCTCCTCCAGCATCATCTGCTTGAGCTTTTCATCGTAGTAGGCATAGCGGTGCATATAGCTGCCCTTCACCGTGTTCATGGCCAGCCGTGCCCTGTCGCACATCTGATCCACCGCCATGTAGGTGTTCTCCACATCATAGATGCCTGCATAGAAGACGATATTATGGCTGATGCCCAGGGACACCACTGTGCTGTCAATGCCCTCCAGCAGGTGCTCGATGTTCACCTGCCCCTTGGGCACGCAGAGGACGAAATGGTCAGACTCCACCCGTCCGCAGATGCCACCATTCGAAGTGAGCACATTGAAATAATAGGCGGCAGTCTTCAAGACCAGATTGCCAGTCTCCATGGTGAACAGGTCATTGATGATCTTGAAGCAGTATATATCAAGATAGATGATTTCATATTTGGTTTCCTGATTGTCTCTGATGAGCCGGGAGGCCTTCCTGTAAAAAGCTTCCCGATTGTAAAGCCCCGTGAGGCTGTCATTGTCCACGTAGCTGACCACCTCGGCCAGCTGCTTGTCGGACGCCAGCTGCGTCACCTTCCGCCACTCGTTCTCCGAAGAGCCCATGACATTCTTGATGCGGCTCCTGACAATGGCGGGATTGAAGGGCTTGGTGATGAAGTCCGCTGCCCCCAGCTCCACGGCCCAGGTCTGCCCGTCCTGGTCGCCATTGGTAGTCATGGCCACCACGGGCATGCCCTTGTACTGGTCATTGCTCTTGATGACACTCATGAACTCCAGCCCGTCCATCACGGGCATCATGAGATCCACCAGGACAATATGGGCAGCTTCCTCTTCCAGCAGCTTCAGGGCTTCCTTGCCGTCCTTCGCCTCCACAATGCGGTATTCGTCATGGAAAAACTGGGCCAGCACAGTGCGGTTAATATTCACATCATCAACAATGAGCATGACCGGTTTATTGTCCATCTTATCGCCTACTTCCCCAAAACAGTACACTACTCTGTTTTTTCATTCGCCAAAGACAGCCAAAGTTCCTCCATTTTCACCGCAAGGTTTGCAATAAGTTTCTCTGAAAATATGATACAATAGTCAGTGTCACAAATTCAAGGAGGTAAGTCACATGTACATAGAATATATCACCATCATCGCCGTCCTGCTGCTCAGTTACCTGGGCCACAATATGACCGTGGTCTACGCCGCAGGTATAGTGCTCTTGCTGAAGGTGCTGGGGCTGACGACGGCGCTCAATGCGCTGGGCACTCAGGGCATCAACTGGGGCATCGTCATCCTCACGGCTGCCATCCTGGTGCCCATCGCCAATGGCACCATCACCATCAACACCATGATTGACGCCTTCCGCAGCCAGGCTGGCATCATCGCCATCATCGCAGGGCTGCTGGCGGCGCTGGCGGGAGGCAGCGGGGTCGACCTGCTGAAAAATACCCCTGACGTGATTCCCGCCCTCATCATCGGCACCATGGCGGGGGTCATCTTCTTCCACGGGGTGGCCGTAGGGCCGCTGATTGCAGGCGGCGTGACCTACTTCGCCCTGCAGCTGCTCAGCCACTTCCAATAACTGCTCCCTTGCATGAAATCTCAGTTCACCTGCGCCCTAGGGCGTGTTGATTAATTCACTGAGATTTCCTCGCCAAAAAATCCTCGCGCTATCAAAGTCGCGAGGATTTTTTATAATGAATATTCAGCTCAGAAACTTGCCTGTAACACCAGATCCAACAGGAACAGGAACCCCAGCCCGAAGGCCAGCGCAGAAACCTCTCTCCTGCTGCCATCCATCCACTTCAGCAGAGGATAGGCAGTGAAGCCAAAGGCCAGGCCGGTGGAAATGCTGCCGGACAGGGGAATCAGCACCACAATCAGGAAAGCCGGGAACCACTCGGAGAAATCCATCAGCTCCACATAGTGCAGCTGCTGCATCATCATGGCCCCGGTGATGATGATGACCGGCGCAATGGCAGCCTGGGGCACATAAGAAAGGAAGGAAATGAAAAACATGGAGACGCCGAACAGCACAGCTGCCACCAGAGCCATCAACCCCGTGCGCCCGCCGCTGGCAATGCCTGCGGCGCTCTCAGCTGCCGCCACCGTGGGGCTGGTGCCCAAGAGGCTGGAAAGCAGCGTGGTGAAGGCAGAACCTTTATAGGTGCTGCCAAACTTTTCCTTCTCAGGGAGAATCCCCTGCAGAAGCCCCATGGTCTCGAAAATCATGATCATGGACATGGAGAACACGGAGAGCAGGAAGGGAATGCTCAGGATATGGGAAAAATCTGCCTGAAACAGCATGGAGGGGTAATCAGCCATGCCTGCCAGGCTGATATCCAAAGGCTGGCTCATGCCAACGCCAAAGACATTGCCCACCAGGCTGGTGATGATGATGGCGATGAAGAAGCTGCCCATGACCTTCCGCATATAGAGAGCCAGGCTCAGCACCAGGCCGAAGATGGAAAGCAGGGCCACGGGATTGGTGAGGCTGCCCAGCTCGATGATGGAACTGCTGCCCCGGCGGATAAGCTCCGCTTTCTCCAGGCCAATCTCCACCAAAAACAAGCCAATGCCAGCCGTGATGGCGCATTTGATAGAAGGAGACACAGCCGCCGACAGCCGCCCAGCCCACTTGGTGCAGGCCACATAGGCAAAAATCAGGCCGGATACCAGAGAAATGGCAATGGCCTCCTGCCAGCTAAGGCCCATATGGGCGCAGACCGTATAGGTGAAGAAGGCATTGATGCCCATGCCCGGGGTCAGGATAATGGGGGCATCAGCCACGAAGGCCATGATCAGGCAGCCAATCACCGAGGAAAATATGGTGGCAAAGACGCTCATGCCCACGGGAATGCCTGCATCCGCCAGAATCAGCGGATTGACGATGATGATGTAGGAAATGGCGAAGAAGGCGGTGATGCCTGCCAGTATTTCCCTCTGCAAAATTTTCCTGTCCTTCAGTGCTCCACCGAAAAGCGCGCCCATGAGTAATGCCTCCTTGATGACTCTATCTCTATTGCATCCATATTCTATTCCTTTCCCACACACAAAAAAAGGACATTCGTCCGTTAATGTCCCAATTACATTCAAAATTAAATATTCAGATTTATACTGCTACCCAAGGGCAGCAGTATATGATATAATTTTCTAGTAAAGCTGTGCGTTGAAGAAAGGACATAATATGAAGCTGGAATATATGCTTGACCATATCCCGGAAAATATCCGTCAGCATACCACCAAGCGCACCTTCCAACCGGGAGATGTGGTGGTGCGAAAAGGCGAGAAGGCTGACCACGTCTACCTCCTGACCGCAGGGAAGCTGCGTGTCAGCAACGAATTTGAAAGCGGCCAGCGCTACACCTTCGCCTCCCTGGAGGTGCCGGATTTGATGGGCGATCTGGAGGTGCTGGCGGGACAGGAGCACTTCGCCGCCACCAACGAGGCCATCACCGAGTGCCAGATGCTTTCCATGAGCGCCGAGACCTTCATGCAATGGATGCGCACTGACAACGACTTTGCCGTGGCGGTTGCCCAACTCTTGGCCTCCAAGATGTACCCCACTTCCAACGAGGCAGGCCGGGTGAAATTCCAGCCCAGCCAGGAGCGCTTTGAAGAATACCTGGCCAAGCGACTGGGGGATATCGAGACTGACCTCTTCATCCTCCACACCAGCCGCCAACAGATAGCTGACGACATCGGCACCAGCGTCAAGACCGTCAACCGCTGCGTCACCAAGATGCGGGACGAAGGCGGCCTCTCCCTGCTGCATGGCAAGATAACTTTGAACCGTGAGCAGCAAGAAAGGCTCAGGGAAATCTTGCAGGACATGAATTAAAAAATACAGGGCAGTCCATTGCGGACTGCCCTGCTTTTACGTTTCTTACTTCAAGGATTCAACGTAGCGCTTGAGTTCCTCTGCCGCCTTGGTGACGCGGGAGAGGTTGGCCGTGATTTCCTGGGTGGAAGCGGCCTGCTCCTCACTGATGGAGCCAGTGTTCTCGATGGACTTGGAAATGCCCTCAACGGCCTTGTTCATCTCCGTCAGGGTGGACTGAATCTTCTCAGTTGCCTCACGGGACTGCTCAGCAAGCTTTCTTACTTCCTCAGCCACGACAGCGAAGCCTCTGCCCTGCTCGCCGGCACGGGCTGCCTCGATGGCGGCGTTGAGGCCCAGAAGGTTGGTCTGGCCAGCAATATTCGTGATGAAGTCGATGACCTTGATGGTATCAGCATTCTTTTCCTGCAGGAATTTCGCCTGCTCCACAGACTCCTGCCCTGCTTTGGCCAACGCGCTGGCGCTCTTCGCCACCTGCTCTACTGCCTCATAGACAGTTTGCGTAGATGTTGCAATTTCCTCGATAGAAGCAGCCAGTTTGTTGGTTACCTCCTCATTCTGCTTGAATTCCTCAGCCATAGATATTCCTCCTCAATCATGAATATTGTTGATTATGCCCCTGGGGTCTATTTCCCTGCTTGAATCCCTTTTGTTCTTATTCCACAAGCAAAAGAAAATACCTGCTATAGAGTAAAATTTTTATCTAGCGGGAAATTTCAACCTTCAGCAAGGGTTCCGCGATATAACCGTAGGCATGGCCAGCCAGGAGCGAAGCCAGCAGTTCCTTCCCCTCGCCTTCCTGCCAGTCCTTGGCCGGGGGCCACTGCAGGGCCTCCAGCTGCCTCTTGCGGAAAATGGCGGACGCCAGCCCTCCCGGGAAGCACTGGTTGGCATCCCAGATGCTCTGGGCCGCCTGGCTGCCATCACCGGGCATGAAGATTTCCTTGCCCATGTCGATGTCAAAGACCTCCTGCCGCATGATCTTGTCGTCCAGATACTCCCCTTCCTCCACTGCCGCCAGCATAAGGCTCAGTTCTTCCTGTGCCGAGAGGGCAGACACCATCTTGATGAGCCGGTCAGGCTGCATGACAAAGCCCTCCGGCAGCCATTGCACGAACTCCCCCTTGAGGCTCTCAGGCAAAAGGCTCCAGGCGGTGGGGCCTGACAAGAGAGAAATGCTCTCCACGGGCTGCTGTTCCAGCAGCTCCACCAGAGCCGCTTCATCCTCAGGTGAAACTTCAGGTGCCAGCACGATGTATTCCTTGGCGGGATAGTCATCAGCCAGAGCCGAAGCCAAAGTCTTGGCAAAAAGCTCAGTATGGCCCTTATACAGCATGAGAAGGCTGACCGTCTGCCGCAGGAGCATTGCCCGAAACTCAGCGCATTCCTCCGCCATCTGCTCTGCCGCCCGCATGACCAGTTCCAGGAGATTTTCCCTGTCATAGTCCGGCGTGTAGCAGAGCCTCACCACCTCGCTGCCGGGCAGCCTCGGCGCCTTCACGGGATGGCGCAGTGGCTCCGGCTGGAGGCTCCGGCCCTTCATGAGCTCCCTGTACCCATCCCGCCACTGGTTGGCGATGCGGGTGTAGCGGGTATACTTGGCCACATTGCCCAGCCAGCCCACAGCAGCTTTCTTGGCAGCCTGTTCCTCGCTGCGCCAGGGGTAATGGGCGATGTGGACTCCCTTCAGCGCTTCTGGCACCACCTTCTGGCGCTCTCCTTCTAGCCCTGGCAGCAATACCAGATGATTCCCTTGGGAAATCTCCAGTTCTGCAGCCCTGACAGCCTCAGCCCCCAGGATGATCTTGGTCAGCTTCTCTGGCCACTTTTCCCGATGCGCCCTGCGGGACAGCAGGAACCCCTGCCCGCTCTTGGGCACATATCTCACCCAAGCAGCAGCGTAGACCTTGCCCTCGTCCATGGCCGTGAAGATGGTACGGCAGAAATTGCCCAAGCTCTGGCTGGGATTACTGCCTCCATCCGGCAGCAGGAACTCATCGGCATCAAGAGGCACCACGAAGGCCGCCCCCTCTGCCACCGCCTGCCGCATCAGCATGGTCACCACCTCGGACTGGAGCTGAGCCGCCCCCTTCACCTCGGAAAGGACGATGGGCAGGCCATCTCCCTGCAGCGCCTGCAATATAGAAAGTGTCTCATCACTGCTCTCATGCACCGCCACATAGAGCCTGTCAGCCCAGCCCAAATTATGGCGCACAAAGCTCTCTATCACATCCGCCTCGTTGCGTACCATGGAAACTACTGCAATAAAACTCATGTCATTACCTCAGCGCAGGGCAGAAAGCAGCAGGAAATCCGTCTGCGGGAGTTTCGCGGCAAATTCCTGGGCCTTTTCCTTCTCTCCCTGCTCATGGCAGAGCACAGCCATATTCCGCAAAGATTCCCCATCCAGCGGGTCAATCTTCAGGGCCTCCTCCAAGAATTTTTGCGCCGCCTGATAATTCCTCTGATAGAAGTAACCTCCCGCAAAGGCATTATAGATATGGATCCTCGCCTGCAGGGACACGGGCTTTTCGGCCACAGCCCTCAGCTCTGCTTCAATATCTGCCGCGGGCGATTCCTGCTCATAGGCTTCTGCCGCTGGCGCTTCCTGCACCGCAGGTGCCTTCTGCCCGGCTCCTGCCATGGCAGGAGCCGGGATTTCTGCCGGTTTCTCCGGCACCGGCGCCGCTTCCTCCTCCCCTGCCACAAAGGCTGCCACATGGGGATAGTCAGCCCTGATGCGCTCGGGTTCGCACCTATAATAATATTCCAAAATATCATTCAAATCCTGGGCCTGATCCTCCGTCAGCATGGCCCTGCTGCCAGCCAGCAAAGCATCTGAAATCGCCAGCGCCCCTTCCTCCCGCTCATTCAGGATGCAGAGCCGCGCCAGCAGTATCCTGGCAGGTATATGGTAAGGAGCCAGGTCCATCACCATGTCCACCCACTTGGTGGCCCTTTCGTAATCCCCCACCATGAAGTAGCTGTAGGCTCCGTCATACATGAGGTCGGGGTCATAGCTGTTGTCCTTGACCAGCTCTGCCAGAGAGCCCAGAGCCTCGGCATATTCACCTGCCTCCATCTGCTCCTTCATCTGCTCCCGCAGGCCCGCATCTCTCCGACGGGTTTCCACCTTCGCGGCCTTTTCCTTCTTTTTATTCAGCTTGCGGCTGCTCTTGCTCATATTTACCGTCCTTTCTCCCCCAGCTGCCCCCCACAAGAGCAGCTGCCTTGTTATTTTCTTTCCTAATCATTCTAGATGCCTCTGCCTTTTTCCTGCCCCAACTAAAAATCGGGCAGGAGTTCCCGAAAGAATCTCCTGCCCGCGCAAGAAAAAACCGCACAGCCACGCCCACTGTGCGGTAATAAGCTCCTCATGCTGCTACTTCCATGGAAGAACCATGAGCCTTGTTCTGTGCAGAATAAGCTGCATGTGCCTGATGCTGCTTGATCTGGGCATTGACCTTCTGGAAGGAGCTGCTGCCCAGTTTGGTGCCGTTGCCCAGGGCAGAACCGGTGCTGCCATTCTTGCGGGCGGCGCTCATGCCCTTGCCCGTATTCTGCATGCCCTGTTCATAGTCCTGGCGAATCTGCTGCTGGAATTTGCTCTTGCCCACCTTGGTCTCATTGCCAAAGTTGGACACCTCGTAGTAGGAACGAGTCTTGTCCATAATCTTCGAGGTCTGCTGTTCGCCAACTGCGGCAGTCTTCCTGTTGTCCTTCTGGAACTCGCTGGTGCCAATCTTGGTCTGATTGCCGAAGTTGGACACCGAATAGATGGCTTTCGCCTTGTCCATGATCTGAGCAGTCTTCTGCTCGCCGATGCTTACAATGGTCTTGCTTTCCTGGGAAATAAAGCCCTTGCCTACCTTGGTGTCGTTGCCAAAATTCGAGGATTCGTAATAAGAACTCGCCTTGGCAAACCCTTGTGCCGCTTTTTCCTGTCCTGTCTTGCTTACCTGTTGGTTCAGTTCAGGGAAGCTCGGCACATTGCTGATGCTCATGCTCATGACCGATCCCTCACTTTCCTTAGAACGTGCCTACACTCCATTGTCGACTTGCTTGCTTGGGTATATAGTCCTATATGTACATTATACCCTCGCCATTTTAATTTTGCAACAATAATATCTAAGATGAAACATAAACTTCATCAATAGAAAACATGATGAATTAGGCAGAATATTTATTCTGTGTATACTTTCATGCACCCTGTATACAATTCTCTGATAATATAGTATACTGTAACTTGTTAGACGCATATAACATTGTAAACTGGCCGAAGTTGCCGTCAAATTAGAAAAAAGGCAGCAGGCCACAGGCAAAGGAGCGATCCCAATGGCAGACAGCAAAGCGTACATCAAAGAAGTTCTGGATCTGGTCGTGAAGCGTGACCCTGACCAGCCCCAGTTCCTCCACACCGCCACCAAGGTGTTGGAGTCCGTTGAACCGGTGCTCGCCCAGCATCCTGAGTACCAGGCAAACAAAATCCTTGAACGCATGGTAGAGCCTGAGCGCGTCATTTCCTTCCGCGTGCCCTGGACTGATGATAAAGGCGAGATTCAGATCAACCGCGGCTTCCGCGTGCAGATGTCCTCTGCTATCGGCCCCTACAAGGGCGGTCTGCGCTTCCATCCCAGCGTGAACCTGGACATCCTGAAGTTCCTGGCCTTCGAGCAGGTTTACAAGAACGCCCTCACCGGCCTGCCCATCGGCGGTGCCAAGGGTGGCTCCGACTTTGACCCCCATGGCAAGAGCGATGCAGAGGTCATGCGCTTCTGCCAGAGCTTCATGACTGAGCTTTACCGCCATATCGGCCCGGATGTGGATGTACCGGCAGGCGATATCGGCGTAGGCGGCCGCGAAGTTGGCTATCTCTTCGGCCAGTACAAGCGCATCAGGAATTCCTATGATGCAGGTGTCCTCACCGGCAAGCGCGTGGATTACTGGGGCAGCCTGGCCCGTCCCGAAGCTACGGGCTATGGCCTCCTCTACTTCGTGAAGAACATGCTGGATGCCAAGGGCATCGACCTGAAGGACAAGGTGCTGGTGGTCTCCGGCTCCGGCAACGTGGCCACCTATGCCATCGAAAAGGCTCAGTCCTTCGGTGCCAAGGTAGTGACCTGCTCCGACTCCAATGGCTATGTGTACGACAAGAACGGCATCGACCTGGATACTGTGAAGGAAATCAAGCAGGTGCGCCGTGGCCGCATCAAGGAGTACGTGGAGACTCACCCCGAAGCCGAGTACCATGAAGGCTGCTCCGGCGTCTGGACTGTGAAGTGCGATGTGGCTCTTCCCTGCGCTACCCAGGGCGAGATCAGCCTGGAGTCTGCCAAGATCTTGGTGGAGAACGGCGTCAAGGCCGTAGGCGAAGGCGCCAACATGCCCTCCGCTATCGAAGCCATCGACTACTTCCAGAGCCACGGTGTCCTCTTCGCTCCCGCCAAGGCAGCCAACGCCGGCGGCGTGGCAGTCTCCGCTCTCGAAATGGCCCAGAACTCCGAGCGTCTCCAGTGGACCTTCGAGGAAGTGGATGGCCGCCTCCAGGGCATCATGAAGAACATCTACACCCAAGCCAAGAAGAACGCCGAGAAGTACGCTGACCCCGATGACCTCGTTGCCGGCGCCAACATCACCGCCTTCCTGAAGGTGGCCAATGTCATGCTGGCTCACGGTCTGGTCTAAAATAAAAACTCCGTGAATATCAAAACAGCCCACCAGGGTATCAGGCCCTGGCGGGCTGTTTCTCTACATAAGCAAGGAGCCATGCACATGAAAAAATACTATTCCCTCTACCTGTTCGACTTCGACCTGACCCTAGTGGATACCACAGCAGTTATCGTCAACTGCTTCCACAAAACCATGGCAGCTATGGGCTTCCCCAGGAAAAAAGACAAGAACCTGGCCCGCCTGATTGGCCTGCCTATGGCTGAAGCTGTGGGCATAGCCCTGAATACCCAGGACAAAGAACTCATCGATCGCTTCTGCCATATCTACACCAAAATAGCCGACCGCTATATGACCGCCGGTACCCACTTCTATCCGGAAACCCTGCCAGCCCTGCAAAAGCTCAAGGAAAGCGGCGCCAGAATCGGCATCGTATCCAGCAAGACCGCCAGCCGCATCGAGGAAAAGCTCCAGCAGTCCCACTGCCAGCATCTGATAGACCATGTCATAGGCTGCCAGGAGGTGGCTGCCCACAAGCCAGACCCGGAAGGACTGCTCAAAGCCCTGGAATATTTCGGTGTGCCCAAGGAAGATACCCTCTACACCGGCGACCATCTAGTAGACGCCCAAGCCGCAGAAGCCGCAGGGCTAGATTTCGCCGCCGTACTGACAGGCAACACCAGCAGCTACGCCTTCCAGAGCCTGCCCCACAGAGCTATCGTGCCCAATGTAGGCCATATTCCCCATGTGATGAAATCTTGACTGCATACCAGCAACACATGGACAACAACCAACATCCAGAAATATTATTCGATGCCGGTACACAAAAAAGCGAAGCAGAATCCACCAAATTGCAGATACTGCTTCACAATCACTATTCACAATATCTCCAGCTTCCCCTGCTCCTCCCGTCTGCGGAAAGAAAAGCCGGAGAGCTGCTGGCTAGCCCAGCCTACGAACAGGCCCAGGATGTTGGCACCTGTTATGTAGATGAAAGCTACGACTATATTTGCCAGATAATCCGACTGGGCAGGGAAGGCTCCCAAGTAGTAACCTGCGAAGATGCAGGAGAAGGAATTGAAGCCCACCAGAGAATGCTTGATATAGGGAAGCTTCAGGGCTATCATCAGCACCAGTATCATCAAGAATACTGCCAACATGGAGGCAGACAGCGCAGGCAGGAAGGATGCGAATGCGTCCGTCAGCACTACTGCCGTCAAGGCCATGATGGCTGCTGCCACACAGGTGACAGAACCTTCCTTGATGGCGGTTTTATTGGCCCCGATGGCCAGATACCACGCCCAGCCGATGAAAAGCGCCCAGACCGGCATCCCTGCCAGAGTGCCCAGGCAGGCCAGCGCCGAAACGCCCGCCACTACGAAATCCGTCTGATTGAGATTGAGGATAGCCTTTTTTAACTGTTCCATGCTGCCACTCTCCACTTGTTTTGATATCATTTGATATTATTCTATAGGATTATCAAACTAGCAGAAAGGACATAGGACCCAAAAACACTAAAAATCTCGAAAATTATCGCTCAAAATAAACTGACTCCCCCCGTAACCAGGCAGACTTTTTCCACTTAAGTAATCCTCCTTTTCCTACGATATACCAGCTAGAGATATTTCAGGAAGGAGGATTTTCATGAATATCAACTGGCCCCATGCCAAGGCCGCCGCTTCGGCCTCCGGGAATGTGCTGAACATGACGGAGGACAAGGCGGAGCAGACGGACTTCAAGGCTCTTTTCGCCAGCCAGCTCATGCAGATGTGGCAGGACTACCGGGAAACGGGGCTCACTGCCAACGAGCAGATGCTCAAAGAAGCCGGGGGCGAGGAAGCCCTCCAGGCCAAGAGGGATTTGGAAGAAAAAGGCTCCGCCCTCTTCAACAAGGATGAGGACACGGCAGCGGAGGGCAAATCTGCCAAGAAGATGAGCACCGACACGGAAATCATCAGGAAGTATATGCCCGACGGCTCATTCCTGATCCTGACCTATCAGGACGGGAAGATTGTGGACCAGCGGCGCACGAAACCGCTGCTGGTGGAAAAGCCGGATCTGTCGCGGCCCACCGTCATCAAGAACAACGGTCAGGAAGAATACCAGACCAAGCTGGTGCCAAAGAAGCCACTGTTTGGCGATATAGCGTGAAAAAAGAGTGCATAAGCAGCCCAGAGACTGCCTATGCACTCTTTTTTCTTGCTCAGAAGCCGGTGGCCTTGCTTTCAATCATGCTCACCAGTTCGGAATCCTCGGGGATTTCCGTGAGCTTGAGGATAGCCTGATGGAGACCTTCCTGCTTGATTAGCTCCTGCACCTCGCAGGCTTCCTTGTCCTCACTGTAGTCAAAGCGCAGGGCTGCTGCCATAACCGCAGCCAGAGCCTCAGGCTTTTCGCCTCTCTCCAGCAGCTGCAGGGCAGGGCTGACCAGGCGGTCCTTGTTCCCCAGCTTCCGCTTGGGGCCTCTGCCCACGCGGGTCACTTCATCGGACAGATGAGGATTGCGGAAGCGGCCTTCGGTGGTCTTCACATAGGCCTCATGCTTCTCCTTGTCAAAGCCATACTTCTTGATGAGGAGGCTCCCGGTCTCTGCCCAGACCTTCCTGGCCATGCTGACGATTTCTTCATCCTGCATAGCAGAGGAAATATCTTTAAGCCCCTTCTGATAGGCCAGATAGGCAATAGAAGCGTGTCCCGTGTTGACGGTAAAGAGCTTTCTTTCGATATAAGCTTCCAAATTCTCCACCCAGGTGAGGCCTTCGATGGCAGGGGGCTCACCCTTGGCCTGGGTCACATTGGCATCCCACTCGGCGTAAGGCTCCACCTTCACCAGCAGGGGCTCGTCATTTTTCTGCAGGGGCACGATGCGGTCCACAGCTGCATCCGGGAAGCCAATCAGCTCCGTGGCTTCTTGCTTCAGGCCTTCCTCCAGATGCTCATAGACAAAATTCTTCAGCACCGTGGAGCCGCCTACCATGTTCTCGCAGGCGATGATGTTCAGGGGCTGCTTGTTGGTTTCCAGCCTCTTGGCCAGGCCCTTGGCAATATTGGGAGCGATGAATTTCAGGATATTGGGGCCGATGGCGGTGGTAACAATATCTGCCTCCACAAAAGCAGCCAGCAAGTCCTCCAGATTAGTGTTGCTGTTGATGGCCTTCACGTTTTCCACCAGGATGCGCTCCGGCTGATCCCCCACGATTTCCACATAGTACTGGCCCCGCTCGTTGATGTCATTCACCAGGGCCTCAGCCACATCTACGAAAGTCACCTCATAGCCTGCCTTGGAAAGGAGCAGACCGATAAATCCCCGGCCAATGTTGCCTGCGCCGAAATGGATTGCCTTTTTCATATCACAATTCCTCCCGAAAATACTCTTGCAAGCATCAATCAGCGGGCGTTGCCGCCCGCCAACCGATGTTGCTTTTATTCAGACTTGGTAAAGATATCGTAGAGCAGGTTCACATCTTTGGTGTTGTAGAATTCCTGCAGTTTTGCATCGCTGCACTCATCAAGGGTGGTGGCGATATTGGCCAGGATAGCCAGATGATCGTTGTCCTTGCCGGCGATGCCCACGATGATGTAGGCGGTGTCGTCACCGAACTTCACGCCCTCAGGATACTGCATGACCACGATGCCGGACTTCTTCACATATTCCTTGGCAGCATTTTCGCCATGGGGAATGGCAATGCCCTTGCCGATATAGGTGCTGATATCCCGCTCACGAGCCAGCATGCCCTCTACATAGGGCTTCTCTACGTAGCCGCCTGCTACCAGCAGCTCACCTGCGGCGCGGATAGCATCTTCCTTGCTGACGCTCTTAAGGCCCAGCTTCACATTGGACTTCAGGAGCACGCCAGCCTTCACCTGCTGGGTTTCCACAGCGCCGCCCTCGGCCTCTACGCCTTCCAGACGGGCCTTGATGATGTCATAGACATTGTTGTTGGTGAAATCCTTGATCCAGATGTGCTCGGCCTGGGGGGAATCCTCCAGGGCGCGGCTGGCCAGCTTCTCCTGGGAAACCACTATCTGCGCTTCTCTGGGGATATTGCCGATAGCGAAGTTCTTGACGGTGATGTTGGTATAGCCATCCTTGTGTAGCTTCTTGCGCAGGGCTGCTGCCCCCAAGGCGCTGGAGCCCATGCCTGCGTCGCAGGCGTAAGCGATGAAGTTGAGTTCCTTGCCGCTGACCTTCTTCTCAGCAGCCTGGCCCTTGCTGGCGGCCTTCATGGCTGCCATGCTGGCCTGAGCATCTTCCAGAGATTCTTCTTCGTCAGTATCCTTGGACATCTTGATGAGGGCAGACGCCACTACGAAGGAAACCACGGTAGCTACTACCACGTCTGCGATATTGGCCAGGAAAGCTCCTTTCGGAGTCATAGCCAGAATAGCGATGATGGAACCGGGAGAAGACGGAGCAATGAGGCCGCCGTCCAAAGACCACATGGTGAACACGCCGCTCATGCCGCCGGCGATGACTGCCAGCACCAGCTGGGGCTTCATGAGGATGTAGGGGAAATAGATCTCGTGGATACCGCCCAGGAAGTGGATGATCATGGCACCGGGAGAAGAAGCCTTGGCCATGCCCTTGCCCACGAACCAGTAAGCAAGGAGGACGCCCAGGCCGGGGCCGGGGTTGGCTTCGATGAGGAAGAACATGGACTTGCCGAATTCCTCAGCCTGCTGAATGCCCAGAGGGGAGAAGACGCCGTGGTTGATGGCGTTGTTGAGGAAGAGGATCTTGGCAGGCTCCACCAGGATGGAAACCAGAGGCAGCAGGCCCATGCCCACAATGGCCTCAACGCCGGAGCGCAGGATATCGTTGACAGACAGCACCACGGGGCCTACGGCCATATAGGCCAGGATGGCCAGGATGCCGCCCAGGATGCCGGCGGAGAAGTTGTTCACCAGCATCTCGAAGCCGCCGGGGATGGAATCCTGCACAGCGCTGTCAAACTGCTTGATGAGATAACCGCCCACCGGGCCCATGATCATAGCGCCCAGGAACATGGGGATGTCGGCACCGGCGATGATGCCGCTGGTGGCAATGGCGCCCACCACGCCGCCGCGATGGCCGTAAACAGCTGCGCCGCCGGTGAAGCCCAGGAGCAGGGGGATCAGCCACTTGCTCATGGGGCCGCCCACTTGGGCCAGGTACTCATTGGGCATCCAGCCCGTAGGAATGAACAGGGCTGTCAGAAAGCCCCAGGCGATGAAGGCGCCGATGTTCGGCATGACCATGCCCGACAGGAACCGACCAAACTTCTGCATGGCTTCCTGGGCACCGCCGGATTTTGCGCTTGCACTCATTTTTCCAAACCTCCTAATTAAATCATGACTCCATCAACTCTTGGTGTTTCAACTCATAAAATTCCCGGAATATGCGGATCAGCTCCGCCTTGATCTGCCTCTCATCACCCTCGTGAAGCATTTCCATGAAGCCCCACCTTTCCAGGAGAATCGAGGAGATATGACCAATGGTTTCAAACTCATAGCAGGAACAGTCCTTGTGAGCCAGCATCACCAGGGCGGTGTCTATCTTCTCCCCCGGCTCTGCGGGATAGAGGAAGCCCTTTCCCAGGCGGACAATGCCCAGGCGCAGGCCGCCTACGGCTTCATTTCTGGCGTGGAGCAATATCATGCGGCTGCCGTGTACGGCAGTGCTGCCCTGATCCTCCCGGTTCAGCAGTGCCTTGGCGATGCCGCGTTTCTCCTCAGGGGAGCTCCCCACCAGATTGCCGACGGCAGAAGCCACCTCCTGCACCATCATGGCCTTGGTTTCATCAAGGAAAAAGAAATTATCCAATAAAGTTAAGATTGCCTTTTGATAAAGAGAAAGGATTCTCAAGGCCGAGATAAAGTCCACATGTTTTTCTGTCACCATTGCCTTCCTGGCTGCCATAGCCTCTCCGCTCCTGCGGATAGCTTCGTCAACGTGCCGCCTGTCCTCCTCCGTGAGCAGCGGCCCCACCACCACCACCGGCAGCACCGGATTGGGTATGGGCACCGTGGAAACCACGAAATCTGCCTGATGGCTCTCGAAGTAAGCAGGGGAAATATTCAGCGTCGCCGCCAGATCCACAATGGTCAGGGTGTCATCATAGTATTTCTTCAGCTGCCCGGACAGGAGCCTGCTGGTGCCCAGCCCTGTGGGGCAGGCCACGATGACCCTGGCCGTGAGCTTTGACAGAAAATCTGTGCCCATGAGGGCTGCGGACAGGTGCATGGCGATATAGCCCAGCTCTGCGGGAGGGAATTTCACCCCCAGATCCTGCTCGGCCTGACGGACGCTGAAGCCTGCCAGCTCCATCAGTTCCGGGAACTTTTCCTGCATCTCGGACAGCAGGGGATTTCTGATGTCCATCTTCATTTCCAGGCGGCTGATAGCCGGCCCCAGATGATTCACCAGCCCCGCCAGCAAATCTCCATTGCCCCTCAGGGGCTGGCCGGATTTTTCCTCGGCAGCGCGCATGATGGACTTGGCCAGCCGCACCAGGTGGAAGTTGTCCAGGACAGCACCTGTCACGCTTTCCTCCCTGTAGCGGCTGCGGGCACCCAGAAGATGCATGGCGATGTAGCCGATTTCGTCCTCCGGGACTGTCAGGGAAAATTCCCTGCCTATCTCCGCGCCTATGGCGGAGGCTGCGGCATATTCTTTCTTCTCCCGCAGATTGGCAAGGTAATCAGCCTTCAGCTCGATGCGCTCACCCTTGCGGAGCCGCTGGACAGCCAGGGCCAGATGGACCATGATGCCTATGAAAGCCTGGTCTGACAGGTGCCTGTCCATGTCTTTTTCAGCCCGGCGTATCACCAGATCCAGGCGATGCAGGATTTCCTTGTCCACCAGATCCAGGAGATAGGAGGAAGCCCTGTCGGCTCTCTCGCTGCTCTCCGGCCTGAGGCTCTGCTGCACCAGATGGAGCAGTTCTTCCTCAGTCACATGGTCGTAGATATAGGCGATGATAGCCTGGCGAATCCTTCTTTCCTCGCCCTCCACATAGACCCCCAGCCCCGGCTTCCTGACCAGTGTCAGGCCGCGTCCCTCGAACCAGCCTTCCAGCTTGTCTAGGTCGTTGCTGATGGTGCTGTCTGTCACTCCCAACAGGGAGGAAAGGTAGAAGAGCTTCACAGGCTCCTTTTCCGGCAGGAGGCGGCTGACGATGATGGAGAGCCGCTCCTCCGGGGTGTAGCTGTGTTTCTTCACCTGGCCAAGCCTTTCAAAAAGCTCCGCCAGGGCCGCTTCGCTGCCCCTGAGCCTCAGCCCGGCCCCCTTCTTCTTTTCCAGATATATCCCAGTGCCGCAGGCAGCCAGGTATTTCTCCGCTTCCGGCAGGTCGCGGGAAACGGTCTTGGTACTGACCCCCAGCCGCTCTGCCAGCTCCCCCGCCAGCATATGGCCCTTGGCCTCCGCCAGCAAGGTGAGAATTGCTGCTGTACGTTCTTTGATTGCTGTCATGCTGCCTCCTATGATCACTCAGAAGCACATTATCGAAGCCAAGTTTTTGTTCTTGTTTCGATGGTTTCATTATAGAATGAGCATAAACATTAAGCAAGTGGAAGAAATATGCCTTTGTCCCCTTGCAAACAGGACAAAATTGAAGGAAGGCGCAGAGCCTGCCCTTTGGGCATCCTGCGCCTTCCCAATTTATCCTTCTCCCTCTTCTGCTTTCTTCTTGCGCGTCCCCTTGGGCGCCTTCTTTTCTGCTTCCTTGCTCTCCTCCCTGGCCTTTCCCTTGGGCTTCTTCTCAGCCAGTTCCTTGGGGGCATGCCATCTCAGGCCGTTTTCATCCAGAGCTGCCGCGCCGTCTCTGTCGGCCCTGTCCTTGGCGATGTAGAGAGCCTTGTCAGCCCGCTTCAGCAGCTTGGCTTCGTCGTCCTCCGAGGAGGATACAGTGAGGCCCAGGCTCACAGTCAGGCAATCCCCGCCGGGGATGATCTCGATCTGCCGCACCTTTTCCCTGATGCGCTCGGCAATGATGTAGGCCTTTTCCATGTTCATGCCGATGAAGATGACGGTGAACACATCCCCGCCCCAGCGGCCCGGGCTGTCCACTTTGCGGGTCTGGGAACGCAGCACTGCAGCCACCTGCTGCAGGGCCTGATCGCCTATATCACTGCCGTAGGTATCATAAATATTTCTGAAATCGTCTATGTCTACCATCAGCACTGCCATCTGCTGGCCCGAGGCCTGGGCATACTCCAGGCCCTTGCTGACAGCCTTCTCCAGCTCGCCACGGTTCATGAGGTCGGTGAGCCAGTCCCTCCTGGCCACGGACTTCAGCCGCACATTGGTGGCCTCCACCTCATAGGACATGGCGTTGATGAAGTACACCAGATGCCGCATGATGCTGGTCTGGCTGGTGGGCTGGTGGCCAAGGTGCAGCGGCTCCTCAGCGAGAGCCTCTCCGACCTCGCCCTCCCGCATGCAGACGGCAGCCAGATTCATATTTGATAGGGTGATTTCCTGCCCCCGGCGCAAAAACTCCCCAAAGGCATAATAGCCATATGAGCCGCCCCGCCCCCGGCAGGCTTCCAGCTCAAAGGCCACATCATGCTGCAACAGCAGCCAGCGGGCCACGCAGGAAACGACAAAGACAGACTGAGGCTGGAAGGCATTGATTTCCTGCCGCAGCACCTGGGTGTGCTTGATGATGCCCTCCGGGTCCCCATAGGTCAGGCGCACCTTTTCCCCGGGCCGGAAATCCGCCCCGAAAATCAAGGCCCCATCGCTCCTGACGCTCCTGGGGTGCCGGGCCACCAGTTCCCCGTCCCTCTGTGTGCAGATGGGGAAGGTCAGGGCCTCCCAGAAGAAGCTTTCCCCTTCGTGTATATCCAGATACTTCGCATAGACTTCTGCAGCAGGACGGCGGTCTATCTCCCTGATGATGTAGGGAGTCTCCATCTTGGTGATGGTCATGACCCGCCCCAAAGGCCGCCAGCCGAAGCTAGAGAAAATCTCCACCTGCAGATCTTCCCCGGAGTAGATGAGCAGGGCCAGCCCCGAGGTCATCTGCCTGTCCGTGAGGAAAATCTTGCCCTTGGCTCCCAACTTTCCCTCATCGCAAATGCCACCGAAGAATTTGATTGCCGGGTCGCTCTTGCTGGCTTCAGCCAGGAAAGCAGTCATGTCCAGGCTCACATCGGAGAGCAGCAGCCCCACTGCCTTGGGGTGCTCCGTTTCCTCCAGTTTTTCCAGCAAGGCCTTGCCCATTTCCCCAGGGCTCATATCCTCAGAGGAAAGGGCCATGATTTCCACCTTCGCCCCCTCATAGGCGGTGAAGCTGACGAGAATGCCATCGCAGGCCACGACACCTTCCAGCACCGCCTCCGCCGCCATGCAGCCCAAGATCTCCGCCTGGGGGAAATCCCTGTGCAGCCGCCGCATGACAGCTTCAGTGCTTTCCTCGTCGCGCTCTGTACCAAAGACGGAGATCAGGAGCTGGCTGACCTCCAGCTCACCCAAGGCCACCCGCACTTCCCACTGCATGGCCAGATAGTCCGCTTCTTCATGTATGAGATATGGCATCTGTTTCATATTTATCCCACCTAATCAGTGCCAATAAATAACAAAAAATAGAGATTCTTATGTCTATTTTAGCACAAAAAAGCATTTATGGGCAATAGAATCCCCTTTGAATACATGTACAAACCTGGGGAAAAGACGTAGAATAGGAATATGCTGAAAGGAAAGGAAGATTTGCCCATGAACCGAAAAGTAAAGCAGCTGGCGGCAGGACTTGCCTGCCTGCTCGTCCTGCCCTCCCTCACGGCCTGCGCCAAGGACGCGCCTGCCGCCTATCGGGAAGAGGCCCTGCCCGCCCACAATCTCATGCTCTCCCGTCCCGACTTCCCCGCAGAAATGCCAGGCAAGATAAATAAGAATGCCATCAAGGCCGTCCACTTCCGCCTTGGCCCTGCCTACACGGAACTTCTGATGGAAAGCCTGGCTCAATCCACCAGCATCACCATCTCAGGCAAAGCCGAAGCCACCCAGGAGCAGATGGTTTCCTTCATCAAGAAGCGCAATCCCAGCCCCAAGCTAACCTGCTCCGTAGAGGAAATCGTCGCCAGCTACTATAAAGAAGCAGGCAGGGAGGGCATCCGCCCCGACGTTGCCCTCTGCCAGGCCCTCAAGGAGACAGGCTTCTTCGCCTACGGTGGTGACGTGCTGCCCAGCCAGAACAACTTCTGCGGCCTGGGAGCCACGGGCAACAAGGTGAAGGGTGCCGCCTTCCCCACCGCCCAGATTGGTGTCCGGGCCCATATCCAGCACCTCTTAGCCTACGCCAGCACCAAGCGCCCTCAGGAAAAAATCGTAGACCCCCGCTACGAGCTGCTGATCCAGAGCCGTCCTGACCTCTACGGCAAGATCAAATACTGGACGGGGCTCAACGGCAACTGGGCCGTCCCAGGCACCACCTACGGGCAGGACATCCTGAACCTCTGGCAGCAGGCCCAGGCCCCAGACGGCAGCGACACTTCCCTGCGGGCCGCCGAAAAGAAGGTCCAGGAAAGCAAAGATGCCGCCTCCTACATTTACCGGGGCATAGTCTACAGCAAGCGGGGCGAGACGGACAAGGCCATCAGCGACTTTGACGCCGCCCTCAAGCACGCCCCCAAGAACACTGCCGCCCGCTACAATCTGGCCCTCATGCAGACCCAACAGGGCAAGTCAGGCGATGCTCTCAAGAACTACAACCAGCTCCTCAAGGACAATCCCACCCTGCCCCAGGCCTGGTACAACCGCGGCCTCCTGCTGATGAAGACTGGCAAGCAGAAAGACGCCGCCAGGGACTTTGAAAAGGTGCTGGAACTCGTCCCCCAGCAGGCCGATGCCTGCAACAATCTGGCCCTGTGCAGGATAGCCCAGGGAAAATACCCGGAGGCCTGGCAGCTCCTGCATCGTGCCTCGGAAATCAACGATGCCAATATGACCGTGCTGGGGAACCAGTATGTGTTTGAGGCATGCGTGGAATAGCATACATCATAACACCCAAAAGGGCCCCAGACATGCTGGAGCCCTTCTTCTCTTTCACCAATATCATTTTTCGATCACTGCTTCCACCAGGACCATGCACACATCCGTCTTGGGATTGTAGCTCTTGTAAAAGGTGTAGATGCGATCGTTGTCCTCCCTGGTGAAGCGGGTGGCCATGGCTTCCGTGGAGGTCATGTCGAGTTCCTGGAAGGAATGGGCGTACTTCACCTCATGGTTGTCCACCGCCTGATAACCCAAGGCCTTGATGATGCCTGCATACACCTTGTAGACCTGCCCCAGCTCCTCCTCCAGGATTTTTCCCTTGTGCATATAGATGATATTGGAGAGCCGCCCCTCACCGTTGGCATTGATGATGACTGCTTCCTTGTCGCCCAGAGGCGAAACCGTGGTTATGTAGTTTCCCGCCGCCTTCGGCTCGCTGGGCTGGCCCAGGGTGCATTCGGGATTAGCCTCATTGTAGGCCTTGATGAAGCCCTCCCTGTCCAGCGTATCGTGGAGCTGCACCTTGTAGGCCTGCACGCCCTTGTCCTGCACCATGTCCGGCTCTGCGGCCCAAGCCGGCTCCACTGCCAGCAACAGGGTGCAGGCCAGCAGCATTTTTGCGATGATCTTTTTCAAGTCAATTCCTGCCTTTCCTTCGGAACTTATCTTTCATGCGCCTCTGCCACAGAATCACGCTCTATGAGCATATTGCCAAGAACGATTTTCTTGTTCCTGCCGAAGCGGATCTTTTCCACCACCAAAGAGGCTGCGCTCTCCCCCAGCTGGAACATATTCTGATCCATAGTGGTGAGCTTGGGGGCTACATAGCGGGAAAGGGACACATTATCAAAGCCCATGACAGACACATCCCTTGGCACCTCCAGGTCAAGCAGCTTGCAGGCATTCAGCACGCCTACTGCCATAAGGTCATTGCAGCAGCAGACAGCAGTCGGCCTGACCTCCGGCAATTTAGCCAGCAGGTAGTCTGCCGTATTGTCCACCGTCTCAACGCTATTGCCTTCGCCTATGTCCAGAATGAGATTTTCATCCAGAACGCCCTGTTCTTCCATGAAGCTCCTATAAACCTTTTCCTTCACCTCATAGGAATCAGAGTGCCTGCCCCGCACCATGAGGATTCTCTTGTGGCCCAGTTTCCAAAGACTGGTAAGGGCCGTCCTCATGCCCCCGGCCTCGTCATTGCTGACATAAGAGGCCCCGGGTATCTCGTGGTAGCCGTTGATGAAGACAAGCGGCGTGCGCTCTGTCAGTTGCTTGTAGAAGTCCTCCTGCATGTTCTGGGTATTGGGGCTGATGACGATCAGCCCGGCCACATTGCGGGCCACCAAGGCCTTGATGCAGGCCTGCTCCTGCTCCGGGTCATTCTGGGCGCAGTTCAGGAGCAGGGAATACTTGTCCTTCCGCACCGCCGCCTCGATGCCGTCTATGACCTCTGCAAAGAACATATTGTAAAGGCTGGGCACCACCACGCCTATGGTAGTGGAGCGCCGCTGGTTCAGCTCCCTGGCCTGGACGTTGGGCACATAGTGGAGCTTTTCAATGGCGGCAGACACTGCCACCTTGGTTTCAGGCTTCACCGGATAGTTGCCGTTCACCACCCGGGACACGGTAGCCACAGACACCCCTGCCTCCTTGGCTACATCCACAATGGTGGCATTTTTCTTGCCTATCATATATTGCACCTTCCTTAGAAAGTTTGAACGTTTACTTTTCTATTAGCATAACAGTAAGCAACAGAAAAGACAATACGGTTTAAACCGTATTGCCTTTTCTTAAAACATTCATCACACAGATGCCACAAAGCGGTCAAAGGCCGCCATGCCTTCTTCCGTGCGTTTGTAGACCCCGGCATGGCTCAGCACCGTCTCGAAGACCTTGCCGATTTCCCGCTGGAGAATCTTTTCCGTTTCCTCAGCTTTCACCGAGGGATACTTGCTGCGGAGTTTCTTGTACCAGTCGGCATGACTCTTGATTTCCTCAAGGCCTGAGATATCCTCGGTGCCCTTGGCAAGTTCCTCACCTACCAGCTTCATTTCCTTCTTCAGGCGGGCAGGCAGCACTGCCAGGCCCATGACCTCGATGAGGCCGATGTTTTCCTTCTTGATATGATGCACCTCGGCATGGGGATGGAACAGGCCCAGGGGGTGTTCCTCCGTGGTGCGGTTGTTCCTGAGCACCAAATCCAGCTCATAGAGCTCGCCTTTGCGGCGGGCAATGGGGGTCACGGTGTTGTGGGGAGTGCCGTCCGTTTCCGCCAGGATGTCAGCGCTCTCGTCGCTGTAGCCCCGCCAGGCCAGCTGAATCTTGTCAGCCAGCTCGATGAGCTCCTCCCGGTCTTCGCCCCGCAGGCGGATGGTGGACATGGGCCACTTGACCCGTCCAGCCTCAATGCCCTCGAAGCCCTCGAATTTGTAGTGCTTCTCGATGGGAGCCTTGGCCATGGCGAAATTGTACCGCCCCCCCTGATAGTGATCATGGGAGAGGATGGAGCCGCCTACGATGGGCAGGTCTGCATTGGAGCCTACGAAGTAATGGGGGAAGATGGTGACGAAATCCAGCAGGTTCTCAAAGCTGCGCTTCGACACCTTCATGGGGATATGCTTGCGGTTCAGCACAATGCAGTGCTCATTGTAATAAGTGTAGGGGGAATACTGCAGGAACCAGCGGTGCCCGGAGAGCCTCAAGGGGATGAGGCGGTGAGTCTCACGGGCAGGATGGCCTGCATGGCCGGCAAAGCCCTCATTCTCGCGGCACAGCAGGCACTTGGGGTAGCTGGTGGATTTCACCAGCTTGGCCTTGGCAATGTCCCTGGGGTCTTTTTCCGGCTTGGAAAGGTTGATGGTAATGTCCAGATCACCGTACTCAGTGGGGGTCTTCCACTGGAGATTCTTGGCAATGCGGTCAGTGCGGATATAATTCGAAGCCTGGCTCAGCTTGTAGAACCTGTCCGTAGCCGCCTTGGGGCTGCGGGCATAGTCGCTCCTGAAGCGGCGGATGACCTCAGAGGGACGGGGCATGACGCAGTCCATGATGCGGGTGTCGAAGAGGTCACGCTCGTTCACCGTGTCCTCAATCAGCCCCTCGCTCACGGCATAATCAAGCATTTCCTTGAGAATGGGAGCTGGGGAGGCCAACTCCTCCTTCACTTCCTCCGGCTCAAAGTCCGTAAGCTTCAGCACGTCCACCAGACGGTTGGCGCTGTAGTAGAAATCCTCTGCATTCATCAGTTCCTGCTGCACAGCAAAGTTCAGCAGGCGGTTTATCTCATAGTTAATGGACATCTTTGGTCTTCCTTCCACACTTTATGTTGAGAGGGGAATTGCCACCTCATCCGTCAGTCCTTCGGACTGCCACCTTCCCCATAGGGGAAGGCTTTATTTCTCGTACCCCTCCGGATGCTTCTGGTGCCAGTTCCAGGCGGTGCCGATGACCTGCTTCACATCCGTGAACTTCGGCTGCCAGCCCAGAACCTTGCGGGCCTTCTCGCTGGAAGCGATGAGCTGGGCAGGGTCGCCTGCGCGGCGGGCACCCATTTCCACCTTGATATCAAGGCCCGTGGCCTCCTTGGCGGCTTCGATCATTTCCTTCACTGAGAAGCCCTGGCCGTTGCCCAGGTTGAAGATATTGCTCTCGCCGCCCTTGCGCAGATAATCGAGAGCCAGTACATGAGCATCTGCCAAATCAATGACATGGATGTAGTCGCGCAGGCAGGTGCCGTCCGGGGTATCGTAATCGTCACCAAAGACGGTGATATGGTCGCGCTTGCCCAGAGGAACCTGGAGAATCAGGGGAATCAGATGGGTCTCCGGGTGATGATCCTCACCGATGGAGCCATCGGGCAGGGCGCCTGCCGCATTGAAGTAGCGCAGGGACACGAAGCGGATGCCGTCAGCCTGGCTGACCCACTTCATCATGCGCTCCATGGTGCGCTTGGTCTCGCCATAAGTGTTGGTGGGGTTGGTCTCATCATCTTCCATGATGGGCACCCGCTTCGGCTCGCCGTAAACAGCCGCCGTAGAAGAAAAGACAATCTTGTCCACCTGATGGCGCACCATGGCTTCCAGCAGCACCTGCATGCCGTAAACGTTGTTGTTGAAGTATTTCAAAGGCTTTTCCATGCTCTCCCCCACCAGAGAGTTGGCAGCGAAGTGGATAACCGCCTCAATCTTATTCTCCGTGAAAATCTTGTCCAACACCGCCGCCTCGCGGATATCGCCCTTGTAGAACTTAGCAGCAGGATTCACCGCATCAAGGTGGCCGGTCTGGAGATTGTCAACGATGACAACCTCCTCCCCCTTCTCCACCAGCTGATGAACTGCATGGGAACCAATATAACCAGCACCACCACAAACCAAAATTGACATAACTAACACTCCTCACCAAACGAACAAAAGCATCTCAAACTTCCCAAACCCCCAGGGCCCAAGGATGGGCCCCGCGGACGCGGAAATCACACGATGTGATTTCAGTCCGCGTTTTCTTTTGGTTCGTTTTCTTTGCGCCAAAGAAAATGAACAGCCGAAACGTCTGTAAGAAATCGTTACTATTATACCAACCGATGCGTCCCATCAGCAATGCTGGCAACATAGAAACTAGGCTTATACCCAATCTTCTTCTCATAAGCAGCCTCAATCTTCTGCTTGAAAGCCTCAATGGCTTCATTCTTCACTAGGCTCACAGTGCAGCCGCCGAACCCTGCGCCGGTCATGCGGGAGCCAATGACGCCCTCCTGCTCCCAGGCCAGCTCTGCCAGAGTGTCCAGTTCCACGCCCGTCACATCGTAATCATCACGCAGGGAAACATGGCTCATGTCCATAAGCTCGCCGAAGCGGGCCACATCATTTGCCTCCAGAGCCTTCACCGCCTCCAAGGTGCGCTGGTTCTCATAAACTGCATGGCGGGCCCGCTGACGCTCCACATGGTCGGAGATATGGCCAGCCAGCTTGTCATACTCAAGATTGGTCAAAGAACCGAGGGTTGCCAGTTCAGGACGAACTTCCTTCAGCTCGTTCAGAGCATGCTCGCACTGGGCGCGGCGCACATTGTAAGCAGAAGAAGCCAGGGAGTGGGGCTTGTTGGTATTGGTGATGACGATGCTGGCACCGTCAAGGGCGATCTTGCTGTAGCGGTACTCAAGGGTGCTGCAGTCCAAGAGGATAGCGCAGTCCTTCTTACCCATGCCCACGGCGAACTGATCCATGATGCCGCAGTTCACACCTACGAAAGTATTCTCAGCCTTCTGGCTCAGTTTCACCATCTCCACCATGTCCAGGCCGAAGGAGAAAGCATCATTGAGGATAACTGCCGTCAGCACCTCCAAAGAAGCGGAGGAAGAAAGGCCGGAGCCATTGGGCAGGGTGCCGTAAATCAGAATATCAAAGCCGTGGGAGCACTTGTGGCCTGCATCCTCGAAAACCTTCACCACGCCCATGGGATAATTAGCCCAGCCCTTGGAACTGTCATAGGCAAGCCCGGACATCTCGAACTCGATGATGCCTGCCCCCTCCTGATTCATGGAGTAAATGCGGGTCTTGCTATCCTGACGATCAGCCACCAGTGCATAGGTGCCCAGAGAAATGGCGCAGGGGAAAACATGGCCGCCGTTGTAATCCGTATGCTCGCCAATGAGGTTCACCCGACCCGGAGAGAAGAATCCTCTCGTCTCAGCCTTGCCGAACTTTTCCTCGAAAACCTTTTTCATCTCTGCCAGAATCTCAGTTGCCATGGTATTTCCTCCCGTCGCTACTGTAAACGTTTTCCTTGTTGCTTTGAAATATAGCGCAAGCCAAACTCGTTCGAACTTGCACTGTATTTCCTCTTGTTGTTTATAAGTTTACTACAGGGTTTCGGTCTTGTCAATGATTTTTGTAAACGTTTTCCATATATGCCTTCCCCCTTTAGGAGAAGGCACGCCGTGCCAAATTTTCCCTCCCACTCAGCAGGAATCTCAGGTGAGGCAACGAATTTTTCTTAAGGAGAAGTAAAGTAAAATACTGCACCTGACCTTGCGGGGACAGGTGTTTTTTAGAAGGAGGAGAGCAAATGAAAAATCTAGCCATAATCCCGCTTGTCCTGGCTGCCATCCTTGTCTTTTGCGGCATCGGCTTGTACAATTCCGTAAAGAGCGCCAAAATCGAGGTAGACAGCCAGTACGGGCAAGTGGAAAACCAAATCCAGCGGCGGGCTGACCTGATTCCCAATCTGGTGAACACCGTCAAGGGCTATATGCAGTATGAAGAAAAAGTCCTGACAGAAGTAACAGCGGCCCGGGCCAAAGTAGCAAGGGCCACCTCCCCAGAGGACATGGCAGCGGCAGACCAGGAACTGACAGGAGCCCTGGGCAGGCTGCTGGCTGTGGCGGAAAATTACCCCACCTTGAAGGCAGATGCCCACTTCACCGAGCTCATGCGGGAAATTGCAGGCTCTGAGAACCGCATTGCCGTAGCCAGGCGGGACTACAACAATGCCATACGTGAGTACAATCTCACCGTCAGCACCTTCCCTGGCAATATCCTGGCAGGCGTAATGGGCTACAGCCCCCTTGCCCCCTTTGCAGCTGATGAGGCGGCACACAATGTGCCCCAGGTGGCATTTTGAAGGCGGCAGTACGGGCAGTCGTCTGCCTAGTAGTCATAGCTTGCATGGCCTTCCTGTGGCTGAACGAGGACACCACAACCCCTGATATCCCTTCAGCCCCCACCCAGGATATATATGTGGCAGACTTCGAGAACATGGTAGAGCCTGAGGAACGGCAAAAAATCCTTTCCATCGGTCAGGATCTGGATAACCGCTTTGGAGCACAACTGGTGGTAGTGACTATCGACACGCTGAACGAGGAAGATATAGAAAGCTACGCCAATCGCCTGTTCCGCACCTGGGGCATTGGCGATGCAGAAAAAAACAACGGCGTACTGTTGCTCATTGCCAAAGGTGACCGGAAGTTTCGCATAGAGGTGGGCTACGGACTGGAGGGCGCCATCACCGATGGCTATGCCGGGGAAGTGCTGGACGGCATGAAAGGCAAATTCCGCAGCGAAGCGTATTCTGCCGGCATCTATGAAGCCTATCAAAAACTTGCCCGCAAGGTCTATGAAAACTACGGGACAGAGGTACCGTCCAGTGTGCTCACTGCTCCCCAACCTGCTATACCGGCAGAAACGCCACCGGTAGCAGAGATGAAAACAGAATGGTGGGAGGATATACTCTACTATGGCATATTTATCATTCTGGTTCTGGTGGTAGCTTTCCTGTTCTACGGTGTAATCGGTCCACTGGTCAGCATGGCCATGCTTCTTGCCATAAATATCTTTATGAATATCCTGGGCGTCCTGCTTTATATCATCACAATGGGACACCTGGGCAGCCTGAAATGGCAATCCTATATCAATAACGATAATGACGACAATGATGACAACTTCTGGAGCGGCGGTTCCGGTGGTAGCTCAAGCTACAGTTCAAGCGACAGTTCCAGCAGCTCCAGCAGCTCCGGCGGCTACGGCGGCGGCAGTTCCGGTGGCGGCGGCTCCTCGGGTGGCTGGTAACAAAAATTGCGTCCAAAATAAGCCCCTCGAAAGGTTTCTTCCGAGGGGCTTATTCACCTGTTCCATGACTTTTTTGATATTTTCCACGCCATTTATTTCTGCTTTTCTGGCAGACTCAGACAATTGGACAGATACTCAGCATCATCCATTCTGGACGAAACAACAGCATTCTCTATGGCCTTGGCCATGACTTCAGCCGCCAGTGTCCCTGCCATATTGACATCTGCATCCACCAGTTCTCCGCAAGAAGATGCGTATATGGTGTCGCCATCAGCAAGTGTCCCTACTGGATTTATGGAGCGGGCATAAGCATTTCTGGCCTGTGCCGCTATACGAGTGAGTTCTGCCTTGTCAAACTTGCCGTTTGTGACAATGGCCCCAATGGTTGTATTCGTGCGAGACAACAAATCTTTTGGGCTCGCTGTACGATAAAGCTCTTGTGCGCTGTCAATGAAGCCGGTACGCTCTTCGTTCATCAGTCCGGCTATCTTTTTCCCATTCGCATACACATCCCCAAGAGCATTGACCACGACGACGGCTCCCAGCTTCAATTTGCCGATTTGCACCGCATAATAGCCTATGCCACTTTTCTGTGATTGCCTCATGCCGCATAGCTTTCCCACCGTTGCTCCCGTACCTGCTCCGACAGAGCCGCTTATGGGCTGGCTCCGAACCAGAGCATTTTGACAAGCCTCATAGCCCATCCCACTATTTGGACGGATAGTTGCACTGCCATAGGAAAGGTCATAAATGCCCGACTGCACCACCAATGGCACAAGGGCAAATCCTGTATCGTAGCCGATGCCGTTCTCCTCCAGACACTTCATCACTCCATCGGCTGCAGCAAGACCGTAGGCACTCCCTCCCGCCAAAACAATAGCATGAATGCCGATATTCTCCTTAGTTGGGTCAAGCACAGGCGTTTCCCTCGATGCTGGTCCTCCACCGCTGATGTCAACTCCCGTTTTTGCACCATTTGGAAAGCAAAGAACCGTCACCCCCGTCTTTCCTTGGTTTTCTTGAGCATTACCGACCTGGACACCATCTATGGAAGTAAATGGGATATCCTTCACAGCAACGCTTTCAGCCTGTACCGTCGTGTCAATAGAAAAAACAGCCAACAAACCAAGAAGTTTTACTGCTGACTGTAGCACCGTCTTAATTTTCATATGCAAATACACCTCGCAGAACAAACATTACATGACACGGCTATTCGCTACCCTCCTCCGCCATTCCTGCCTTGACGGTCATTTTGCACCCCCTCATAACGATTTTTGCAGGCTTTCGTTAGTGGATATACCTATCGTTACGGAGGTGTCCATGTTTTGCCTCCTGTCGCTGGATTTGGAATACGGCTGGCAGAATGAATGCCAGCCGTACAAAATGTCATGAAAGTATTTTCGCTTACCGACTTGCCTTACCAATTTGCTTCCACATACTTATTTGCCGCTTTATCATCTAGTCCGAAAACTTCTGCCAACTTGAGGGCAATGGTTTTCTTGTCCAGGTTAAGGCTTTTCAGTGCAACTACCGTACCCCTGATGCCTTTCTTTTCGCCTCGTTCTTCGCCCCTTTTTTCGGCATAACTCAATTGTGCTGCCTGGTCGCGACGGAATTTCTCTGCCTTCTCATAAGACCTTCTGGCCACTTCGTCTTTGGTGAACACGTCTTCCACCTCCATTGCCTCTTTTATGGCCTCTTCACCGGCGGCTATTTCCTCCAGTTCCTCATCAGAGGTAGCAGGAGAAAAGTATGCCGCCCATTTTTCCATGCGGTTCATGTCCTTTACGCTCTTGCTCTTGAACTTCGGCAGTTCAAGGAAGTGTATTTCCAGCTTGTCCGTCAGCTGGCACTTGGTCTTGACGTCGTAAATGCCGAAGCAACAATAATCCATTTCAACAAACTGTCCGCTGACAAGTCTTCACTTACCATCTGCTATTGACCAAAGCTGCCGCTTCTTCACTTGACAGTGCATAGCTCTCGCCAATCTGCTGGATAGCAACGTCTTTGGTGAGGTTCAAGTTCTTAAACATAGAAATAGCTTTTGAAATACCTTCATTGCGTTCCTCATTACGTCCCTCGTTGTGCCCCTCTTTCCATGCATCTATTTTCATATCTTCAATAGCCTTGCACACGTTGACTTCCTCCTCTCCTACGGGAATGTTGAAATCTACTCCGGAACAAGCGCTGATGGTCTGGGCTGCCAACCGGTCCAGCTTCTGGTATTTCTTATCTTCATCCAGTAGCTTCCTCAACTTGTTCTTGTCAGTGGAATGCTTGATGAATTTCAGCACTTCTTTCAAATCTGATTTGAAGGTGTCCAGCTCCGCATCGCTCATTTGTGCGGGGGACACCAGATTGACTTTGTAGTCTGCGGTGTAGTCAAGCAGACGGGGATTTACGTCCTTTAAGTACATATTTCGGAGACGCAGGGGTGCGTCCCATTCCCCCGTCCCCCAATGGATTACCATGGTAATCACCGGCAGGAGCCTGTCCCCGCTATGGAAGCCGCTCAGGAACTCGCCTTCGTCTTTGCCCGTGTCTCCCGCCTGACGGTGGGATTTGGCGGCAGCCTTCACTTGGTCAGTCAGGGTGAGAGCATCGTAGAGCATATTCCTCACGGCCATGGCCCCATGTACTTTCCCCTGATTTTCCACGCCCAGAATACAGTAAGCCGCCTTGCCGTCAGTCTTCATGACCATTTTCAGTAGGTCACGCTCTTTCTGCTTTGGGATAGCCGCCCCGTCCTTGCCGAAAGGAAGGGCAATGCTGTTAGTGGACATTTCTCGAAGCTTTTTCGGATCAATGATTTCTTCGCCGTTGAATAAAGCCCCGTTAAAGACATCGGCAAATTGTTCTGGCTGTTTCATGTATTCATGTGTGACGGAATCTTTAGCACCCAAAATCCCAGCCTCCATTTCTTTTCATACTTATATATATTTTACTACTAACATTTAGCGGTTACAAGCCACGACGCTCTGCGAAGCAGAGCTAGTCCTTTTAGGGGCAGGCGCAATACGAGCTTAGTTTTCGTGCAAGGGCATGGGACACCGTCAGTTGTCCACTAAGATTATGACTTTGCCCACAAAAATACAACTCTTCTCCATGAAAAAAGCGGCTACCGCACTTCAATGTGCAGCAGCCACTCTATCATCTCAAAGGCTATATTCAGTTCCGCTGGCCTTGAGTCTGGCCATGGCGCGCAGGAGGGCAAGCTCGGCGCGCTTTTCGTCAATGCTCTGCTTGACTTCCGGGGTGCCGGTCTTGAATCTCTCCAGACGCTCCCTGGCCCGGTCAAAGGCTTTCTGGGCGCGGTTTACGTCTATGTCCACAGGGGCTTCTGCCGCCGTTGCCAGTACCGTGACTTTTTCCGGAGTTACCTCCATGAAGCCGCCGGCGCAGGCGATGAGCTGCTCGTCCCTGCCGTCCTCGAACTTCACCCTCAGGGCGTGGGGCTCAAGGCCGGTGACCAAGGGGGCGTGCTTGGGCAGGATGCCCAGCTCGCCGCCGGTGGAGCGGACGATGACCATGCGGACGTCTTCTGAATAGACCACCCTGTCAGGGGATACTATCTCCAGCCTGGTTGTAGCTAACGCCATCTAAATCAGGCCTCCTCCGCTTTCAGCTTCTTGGCCTTCTCAATGACCTCGTCAATGCCGCCTACCATGTAGAAAGCAGCCTCAGGCAGGTCGTCATGCTTGCCTTCAAGGATTTCCTTGAAGCCGCGGATGGTTTCCTTCAGCGGCACGTACTTGCCCGGGGTGCCGGTGAAGACCTCTGCCACAGCGAAGGGCTGGGAGAGGAAACGCTGGATTTTTCTCGCGCGGGAAACGGTGAGCTTATCCTCATCGGACAGCTCCTCCATGCCCAGGATGGCGATGATATCCTGCAGGTCCTTGTACTTCTGCAGCACTGCCTGCACGCCGCGGGCCACTTCGTAGTGCTCCTCGCCGATGACATGGGGGTCAAGGATACGGGAAGTGGAATCCAGAGGATCCACTGCCGGATAGATGCCCAGCTCGGCAATCTGACGGGAAAGCACTGTGGTGGCATCCAGATGGGTGAAGGTACCAGCCGGTGCCGGGTCAGTCAAGTCATCTGCGGGGACGTAGACCGCCTGCACGGAGGTGATGGAGCCTTCCTTAGTGGAGGTGATGCGTTCCTGCAGGGCACCGATATCCGTGGACAGAGTCGGCTGATAGCCAACTGCGGAAGGCATGCGGCCCAAGAGGGCCGACACCTCGGAACCTGCCTGGATGAAACGGAAGATGTTGTCGATGAAGAGCAGCACATCCTGATGCTGCACATCGCGGAAATACTCAGCCATGGTGAGACCAGTGAGGCCTACGCGCATACGAGCTCCGGGAGGCTCGTTCATCTGGCCGTAGATGAGGGCCGTCTTGTCGATAACCCCGGACTCGGTCATCTCGTTCCAGAGGTCGTTGCCCTCACGGGTACGCTCACCCACGCCTGCAAAGACGGAGTAGCCGCCGTGCTCAGTGGCGATGTTGTGGATCAGCTCCATGATAAGCACGGTCTTGCCCACGCCTGCGCCGCCGAAGAGGCCGATCTTGCCGCCCTTGGAGTAAGGAGCGATGAGGTCAACTACCTTGATGCCCGTCTCCAGGATGCTGGTGGCAGTCTCCTGCTCATCAAACTTCGGAGCGGGACGATGGATGGGCCAGAACTCCTTGTTGCCCACGGGCTGGGGATTGTGGTCAACGGTCTGTCCCAGCACATTGAACACGCGGCCCAGGCACTCATTGCCCACGGGCACCTTGATGGGAGCGCCGGTGTCCTCAGCGTCCATACCGCGCTGGAGACCGTCCGTGGAACTCATGGCGATGCAGCGGGTGACGCTGTCACCCAGATGCTGCATGACCTCTACCACCAGGTCAATGTCCACCTTGTCGGCCTTGCCCTTGATGGTGATTGCATTGAGTATCTCCGGCAGCTCGCCTGCCGGGAACTCGATATCTACGACAGGCCCGATGACCTGTACGACTTTACCTTTTGCCAATGTAAAACCTCCTCCTTCCAGGGCCTGAGCCCTTGAGGATATTCTTGCGCACAGAAAATCATTTCAGTGCTTCTGCACCGCTGACGATTTCGTTGAGCTCCGTGGTGATGCCTGCCTGACGTACCTTGTTGTAGTGCAGCTCCAGCTTGGAAATCAGCTCGGCTGCGTTGTCGGTAGCGTTGCTCATGGCATTCATGCGGGAGGACAGCTCACTTGCCGCCGCCTGCAGCAGGGCTGCGTAGACGGTAGTGAAGATGTACTGGGGCAGCATATGACCCAGCACGGCCTCTGCGGAAGGCTCATAGATGTACTCGGTGCTGGGGCCTTTGGCCTCCCCTTCCTCTGCAGGCGCTGCAAAGGGCAGCAGCTGCACAGTCTCGGGCACGCAGGAGATGGCCGACACGAAACGGGTGTAAACCATCTGCACATCGGAGATTTCCCCGCTCTCAAATCTTGAGATGATGTGGCGGGCAATCTTCTGGGCATGCTCGAACTTGGGCTTCTCGGAAAAGCCCGTGAAGGCTTCGGCTACATTGTAGCCCCTGTGCTTGAAGAAGTCCCGGGGCTTTCTGCCCACGGTGACCACTTCCGTACTGGACTTATCCAAAATGGACTGGAGAGCTTCCTTGCAGGCGTTGCTGGAATATGCACCAGCCAGGCCCTTGTCAGCTGCCATCACCAGCACCAGGCGGTGTCCCTCCTCATGGCTTTCCAGCAGAGGATGGGAGAACTCTCCGCCCACGGTCACAGCAATCCCCTTCACCACCTCAGACACCTTTTCCGCATAGGGACGGTTAGCCTGGGCTGCCTCCTTGGCATGGCGCATACGGGAAGTTGCCACCATGTCCATGGCGTTGGTGATCTGCTGGATGCTCTTGACACTCTTGGTGCGGCGCTTGATGTCTTGTAAGCTAGGCATGAAAATCCCTCCTTACGCCATCTTGTAGTCCACAGTTTCCTTGAACTCCTCGATAGCCTGGGAGATTTCCTTCTCAAGGGCATCATCCAGCTTCTTCTGCTCGGCAATCTTCTTGCCCGTCTCGGGATGGGAAGTATGCATGAACTTGATGAAATCGTCCTGGAACTTCACGACCTTGTCCACAGGGATATCCGTCAGGAAGCCGCGGACAGCGGTGAAGATAGTCAGCACCTGATCCTCAACGGAAAGAGGTGAATACTGGGCCTGCTTCAGAGTCTCGACCATGCGCACGCCGCGGTCCAGCTGGGCCTTGGTGGCCTTGTCCAGGTCGGAAGCGAACTGGGCGAAAGCTGCCAGCTCGCGGTACTGAGCCAGGTCCAGACGCATGGTACCTGCCACCTGCTTCATAGCCTTGATCTGAGCGGAACCGCCGACGCGGGACACGGAAAGACCCACGCTGATAGCCGGCCGGATACCTGAGTAGAAAGCATCCGTCTCCAGCATGATCTGGCCGTCGGTGATGGAGATGACGTTGGTCGGAATGTAGGCCGAAACGTCGCCTGCCAGGGTCTCGATGATGGGCAGCGCCGTGATGGAACCGGCACCCAGCTCGTCAGACAGCTTGGCAGCGCGCTCCAGGAGACGGGAGTGGAGGTAGAAGACATCGCCCGGATATGCCTCGCGTCCGGGGGGACGGCGGAGCAGCAGGGACATGGCGCGGTAGGCGGCTGCATGCTTGGTAAGGTCATCGTACACGCAGAGACAGTGGCCGCCGTGGCCGTTCTCGTCCTTGGTGTACATGAAATACTCAGCCATGGCTACGCCGGCATAAGGTGCCAGGTACTGCAGCGGTGCGCTGTCAGAAGCGGTGGCTGCCACCACGATGGAATAATCCATAGCGCCATGGTCTTCCAAAGTCTTCACCACACGGGCAACCGTGGAGGCCTTCTGGCCTATAGCCACATAGACGCAGATACAGTTCTGGCCCTTCTGGTTGATAATGGTGTCGGTGGCGATAGCCGTCTTGCCGGTGCCGCGGTCACCGATGATCAGCTCGCGCTGTCCGCGTCCGATAGGCACCAGAGCATCGATAGCCTTGAGACCGGTCTGGAGAGGCTCATGGACGGACTTGCGGTCTGCAATGCCCGGCGCCTTGAACTCTACAGGACGGGTTTCCGTAGTCTTGATGGGGCCTTTGCCGTCGATGGGACGGCCCAGGGCATCCACCACGCGGCCGATCATGGCCCTCCCCACTGGCACCTGCATGATCTTGCCGGTGCGCTTTACGGTAGCGCCTTCCTTGATTTCCGTATCGCCGCCCAAGATAACGGCACCTACGTTGTCCTGCTCAAGGTTCAGGACCAAACCATATATATCATTGCCGAAATCGAGCAGCTCGCCTGCCATAGCCTTGTCCAGGCCATGGATATGGGCGATGCCGTCACCGATTTCGATAACCGTACCCACATCATCCACATTCAGATCTACATTGTAGTTCTTGATCTGGTCTTTGATGATCGCGGTTATTTCTTCCGGATTCATTTTCATATTTCGCTGTCACCCCAGTTTCTTTCTTCTCTGCCAAAGGGACTACACCCCTAGCAGCTTAATTGGCCAAGAGCTGTGCCGTCATTTCCTCCAGGCGGCCCTTCACGGAGCCGTCAATGCGCTTGTCGCCAATGCGCACCACCACACCGCCGATGAGGCTCTCATCGCGATGGGTGCGGAGGGTGACCTCCTTGCCCGTGACGGTGGCGAGCTTCTTCTGGATTTTCTCCTGCTGGGCGGAGGTAAGCTCCTGGGCGCTGGTGACGTCAGCCACCACAATGCCCCGGGCCTCGTTGGAAAGGCTGCGATAAATGTCCTCGATGGCATCGAAGAGCTCTATGCGGCGCTTATCCACCAGCAGGTAAAGGAAATTCAGGACGGTCCCCGAAAGCTCTCCCTCAAAGAGCTTCCTTAAGAGCTCTTTCTTGTCCTGCCTCTGTATCTGGGGATTGGCCAGATAACCTTTCAGCTGCGGAGCGCTGGCAAGGTCCTTTTTGACCGACGCCAGTTCATCACCAAAGGGAATGAGCTTTCCTTCTTCCTGAGCCAGCTCGAACATAGCCTTGGAGTACTTGCGTGCTAACTGTAAATTCAGCATGACAGATCACCAATCTTATTCTTATCGAGCTTTGCCACAAAATCGCCGATGAGCTGCTCATTCTCGGCAGCATCCAGGTTCTTGGAGATGATCTTGCCGGCAGCAGCCATGGAAAGAGCCACCATCTGGGTACGCAGCTCTTCCACTGCGCGCTCGCGGTCGCGCTCAATCTCAGCCTGAGCGGCCTTCTTCATCTGCTCAATCTCCCGCTCCGTGTCGGCCTTGCGGCTGGCGCGGTACTCCTCTGCACGCTCCTCGGCCCTTGCCTGTATCTCCTGTGCCTTGGCACTGGCCTCAGCCAGCTTGGCCTTGTAGTCAGCCAGCACAGCCTCGGCAGCTGCCGCGTCGTCATCGGCGCGCTGGATGCTGTCGGCAATGCGGTTCTCACGGGCCTTCAGCATGCTCACTACCGGCTTGTAAGCCAGCCAGCGGAGCAGGGCCACCAGGATCAGGAAGTTCAGGATCTGCGCGACCAGCGTCATGTTCAGATCTATCAATTCCTATGCCTCCCTTCAATCGTCAAACAAGGTGAAAATGCCTTATTTGATCAGCGGGTTAGCATAGAGCATGATGAGGGCCACAACCGTTGCGATGATGGCCATGGACTCGATGAGGCCGACGGAAATCAAAGTGTTGGTGAAGAGCTTGCTGCCTGCTTCCGGCTGACGGGAAAGACCCTCGATGAAACGGCTGGTGACCAGGCCATCACCTACACCAGCGCCAATAGCGGCAAGACCCATCGTAATACCTGCGCCAACCAGAGCAGCGGCTACCATAATTGCGTTTTCCATGAAAAAATCCTCCTTAAAATAATGAAAAATGAATCAGTTACTCCTCATCCTCTTTGACTGCATTGGCGAAATACGCCATGGACAGCATCGTAAAGATGAACGCCTGCACGGCACCGATGAAGATACTGAAGGCCAGCCAGATAACTGACGGCACCGGCATCCAGATCGGCATGAGCTTCAGCAGGATGATGATCAGGATCTCACCTGCCAGGATGTTGCCGAAGAGACGGAAGGACAATGTGATTGGCTTCGCTATCTCCTCGATGGCGTTGATGATGACAAAAATCGGGGTGGGCTTGAAGAAATGGCCGATATAGTGGCCGCCCTTCCTTGCCACGCCCAGCACGTGCACCATCACGATGACCAGCAGGGCCAGGCCCAAAGTGGTGTTCAGGTCATTGGTAGGAGACGCCATCCCCGGGATGAGTCCCAGCCAGTTCGACACCAGCAGGAACATGAAAAGCGAGATGATGAAGGGAGCCAAAAACATGCCGCCCTTGCCCATGGTGCCTTTCATCTGCGCCTGCAGACCCTCGACGACCATCTCTATCACATTCTGCCAGCCCCGGGGCACCAAAGAAAGGTTCCGGACGGCCAGGAAGGCAATGATAAGGACAATCGCCATGGTGAGCCAGGTCATGCAGAGGGTTTCCCAGTTAAAGGTCATTCCAGCCCACCGCACAACCTCGCGTACACCGATTTCATGCATAAACCTCTACCTCCTCCAGGGCTTTGCCCCATTATTCAGGAACTATCAGAAAATCCTCAAATTCCCGTGGCGCGGATTGCTCCGCATTTATGAGAAACAGCGTCAGTCCCTTGACTTAACTCCGTTTTCCCTTCTTGTAATTGTGGCCTATCATCAGGAAAAGCGCCGTCAGATAAACCGTCAGAAACCCCAGCACCGTCACCGCAAAAACCTGGGTGCCGATTTTGGCCGCCACACCGAAAATAAGGGCCAGGGTCAAAAGCCGCAGGACAAGGCCAAAGAGCATTTCCTTCTTGGCACCCTCCGCGCTCATCCCCGCGCTGCGAAAGGTGCGGAACACCAGCGTCCAAAGGTAAGCCCCCCCCGCCAGATAGCCGATAAAGAGAGCACCTATAAGATGCGCCCCCTCCGAGGCCAGCAGGCTCAGGCAAAGCATAACCGTAAAGGCGCAGAGAAGCCGCGCAAAGGGCTTTTTGATTTCTCCCAAAGACTCTTTCAAAACAGCGGTATCCATGGTCACCTCTCCCACAAAAGGCATAATTCGACACAGAGCCTTATTCTCCTGCCTGCTGGTAGGAAAATAAGGATTTTCCCAATTGCACGCAGTTTTTATTATAGTATATTGCTTTATTTATCGCAAGTGAAGAATATCATAATCAGCATAAATTATTCATATCACACGATAATCTTCATGAAATAAGCGTAACTTCAAACCACGCCATTTTCCTTGATCTGCCTGTAGAGCGTATAGATAGCCCCCGGAAAGCCAATTAGTATGCCTATGAGCTTGCCCGCATAGCCCAACCCCAAAGTCTCGTCAGCCAGATTGCCCAGCCACAGGCAGATGCCCACAAACACGACAAAATAAATCCCCACCCCGGACAGCAGGGCAAAGGCTTTCACCGCCTGCCTGAGTCCTGACGGCTCTTCTTTCAATTGCGCCACCTCCGCTAAAAAAGGCTCCCTGCCTTGGGAACTGCAGGGAGCCGTAAATCACACATCGCTGCCCATGAAAACATCCGGGCGCTCATCAGCCAGGCCGTAGTGGTAGAGAATGGCCTGAATGATGCGGCGGCTGGCCTGACCATCACCATAAGGATTGCAGGACTCAGCCATGCGGCTGTATTCATTTTTATCCGTCAGCAGGAGTTTTGCTTCCTCATAGACACGCTCACGGTCTGTGCCAATGAGCTTCACCGTGCCCGCAGCCACAGCCTCGGGGCGTTCGGTGGTGTCACGCAGCACCAGAACGGGCTTGCCCAGAGCCGGGGCCTCTTCCTGTACCCCGCCGGAGTCGGTGAGGATGAGGTGTGCCCTGCTCATCAGGTTGGCGAAGGGCTCGTAATCCAGCGGGTCAATCAGATGGACTTTCTCAAGGCCCCCCAGTTCCTCATTGACCACTTCCCGCACCTTGGGGTTCTTGTGTACCGGGAAGACCACTTCCACATCCTCGAATTCCTCGGTGAGCTGCTTCAAGGCCTTGTACACATGGCGCATAGGCTCACCGAGATTTTCGCGGCGGTGGGTGGTTACGAGGATGATGCGCTTATTTTGGAAGTCGATTTTCTTTAGCAGCTCGTCCCCAAACTGGAAATCCGCCCGCACTGTGTGGTGCAGGGCATCTATGACCGTATTGCCCGTGACGAAAATCTGCTCTGCCGGCACATTCTCTGCCAAGAGATTGCGCTCGGAAGTCTCCGTGGGAGCAAAGTCCAGGGCGGCAATGCAGCCTGTAAGCTTGCGGTTCATCTCCTCCGGGAAAGGAGAATAGATATTGTGGGTACGGAGGCCTGCCTCCACATGGCCCACGGGAATCTGGTGATAGTAAGCAGCCAGCGCCCCGGCAAAGGTGGTGGTAGTATCGCCATGCACCAGCACGATGTCCGGCTTCTCCTCCTGCAAGACCTTGTCCAGGCCCATCATGGCCTTGGAGGTAATGTCAAAGAGGGTCTGTCCTGCGGACATGATATCCAGATCGTGGTCGGGTTTGATCTTGAAGAGGTTCAGCACCTGGTCAAGCATATCCCTGTGCTGAGCCGTCACTGCCACCACGGGGGTGATTTCCTCCGGGTGCTTCTGAAGCTCCAGCACGATGGGTGCCATCTTGATGGCCTCCGGGCGGGTGCCGAATACAGTCATCACCTTGATTTTCTTGTTTGCCATAAATCTATCACCTTTCCCCTATAGATAAAGGCAGGGAACAAACCTGCCTTCATTGGGATTCCCTCTATTATTTTGCTGTAATCAAATGCTGTGTCTCAATGCTGCTGGGCAGAATCGTTCAGATGGAAAATGCCGATTTTCTTGGCCCCGAAGAGCACCGTGCAGACCACTCCGCACACGATGGCGATGGACATCTGGGGGCTGACCTCCGTGAGAGCCACGGCGCTCAGGCCCAGCAGGGCGCTGATGACATACATCAGGAGCACTGCCTGACGCTGAGTGAAACCCAGGTCAAGGAGCCTGTGATGGAGATGCCCCTTGTCCGGCTTGAAGATGGGCACGCCCCCGCGGTAGCGGCGCACGATGGCAAAGGTGGTGTCCATGATGGGCAGCCCCAAGGCCAGGATAGGCACAATCAGGGCAATAGTGGCTGCACTCTTCACCGCGCCGATGACGGAAATGCCTGCCAGCATGAAGCCCAGGAACATGCTGCCCGTGTCCCCCATGAAGATGCGGGCAGGATTGAAATTGTAGTAAAGGAAGCCGAAGGCCGCCCCGGCCAGAGCTGCGGTGAGCACTGCCACCAGCATGAAGCCCTGCTGCAGGGCCACCAGGAAAATAGTGACAGCAGCAATGGAGGAAACCCCTGCTGCCAGGCCATCAAGGCCATCAATGAGGTTCACCGTATTGGTCAGCCCCACAATCCAGAAGATAGTAGCCGGCACCGCCAGGAACTCCAAAAACAGATAGTCGCCAAAGGGGTCGGTGATGAAGTCAATCCGCACATCAAACCCCAGCACCAGCACGCAGGCTGCCACAATCTGCCCCAAGAGCTTCACCTTGGCAGGCAGGTTGGTATAATCATCCACCAGCCCCAAAGCTACGATGAGGCTGCCCCCCACCATGAGGCCGGTGATTTCCTGCCGCACCTCGGCGTCAACCTCCACCATCAGCAGCACAGCAGCCATAGCAGCCATGAAGGCCAGGTAAATGCCCAGCCCCCCAATGCGGGGAATGGGGTTCTTATGCACCTTGCGGGCATCGGGCTTATCCAGCGCCCCTGTCTTCTTGGCCAACCAAATAACCCCAGGCGTCACCAGCAGCGCCATCCCGGCGGCAATGACAAACGCCAACATATAATCCGGCATAACTTCAGTCGCACTCCTTCAAATTCAAAAGCAAAGGCACTCCTGCCCAAATAACAATCATATTCTACCCCAAGGGCATAACAGTGTCAATAATGTATCTTAGTTGCATAAAATAATGAAAAGAACATGAAAGTAACATCAAAAATGAGACCCCGCAGGGTCCCATGCTTCTATGCAATTTCATCCGGCATGCAAGTGACGATGCTGCCGTCTGTCTCGTAGTAGACCACCTGGGAGAGCTTCGCGTTGCGGAGCATCCTGCGGCAGAGGAGACAGGGCTTGCCGGAGGCCAGGGTGCCGTCGGCATTGTAGCCTACGATGTAGATGGTGGCTCCTTCCATCAGGGCTGGGTCACCGTTGATGATGGCGTTCTGCTCGGCATGGACGGCTACGCACAGTTCGTAGTTCTGCCCCTTGGGTACTTTCAAACGCTCCCGCTCGCAGAGGCCCGTGTCGATGCAGTTGGCCTCACCTCTGGGGGCACCGTTGTAGCCCGTGCTGATGATGATCTTGTCCTTCACGATGATGGCCCCGTAGCGGCGGCGCAGGCAGGTAGCCCGCTTGCCTACTGCGGCGGCTATGTCCAGGAAATACTCCGTCCAGCCCGGACGGCTCTGCTGCTCTCCCATGTGGCTTCCTCCTCACACAGTCCCTTTCTCCTGCTCCCGGCGGGCGAGTATCACCGCCACCAGGTCGTCCACCGGCTCCGGGGGCACCTGCATGGTGACGGGCAGGAGCTTGCGCCAGCCCTTGGGTGGATTCACCTGCCAGTAGAGCTTCTTGGCTTCCTCGGTGGTGCGGTATTCGTCCACCACCTTCAAGGCCAGATCCGGCAGGGCTGCTTGCAGCCGTCCCCCTGCGGCCTTGCTGGTGGTGCCATTGCCCAGGATCACGCAGGCAGGGGCAAACTCCCCTGCCCTCTCCTGAGCAATTTTCTCCAAGTCCCCGGTTTCAATCACCTGCCGCCAGAGAATCCTTCCCTGACCGTCTATCACTGCCAGGCCGCATTTGTCCCTGCCCGGGTCAACTGCCATGATATTCATGCTTGCCCGCCTTTCACTTCACGGGATAAATGCCATCGGCATCCTGGGCAGGCTCCAGCTTGAAATCAATGCGCAGGGGGCCCAGGGCATCGGTGGCATCACGGGCGTAGGCCGAGAGCACGATGTGGTCGGTGCAGCTCTGGAGATTCTGCACCAGATTGTAGAACTGCGCCCCTTCGATGACACCCACGGAGCCGCGGAGAGGCTCTGGCAGTATGCCCTTGATCACTGCCGCCTGATTGACATTCATCAGGAAATCCATGGCCACCATCTCTGCCTCTTCCTCGTCATGGCGGCGGAGGGTGTAGGGCTTGGCTATGATCAGCTCCTTGCTGCCGTAGATGATGCTGTTCTTGTAAAGCTCAAGGGAGGCACGAACCACCTCGCCCCGCACCAGATTGCCAGCAGCCACGATGCGCACCACCATGTCCTGGGGGCTTTCCGCAATGGCCTTGATGGCGGCCTCGGCCTCAGGCTGGTAAATCCAAAGGCCCTGATCGGTCAGATTGATGCCCAGGCGGGCAGATACATTGCGGTTCGCCAGCTGGGCCAGAGACTGCAAATCTGCCTCCACAGTCTCCTGGCTGCGGTTGCCCTGAATGACCCCGCTGGCCAGGATCTCCCCTGCCCGGAAGGTGATATCGCCCTCGCGCATGGTGATCAGGCCATCCCTGAGATTCTGGGCATTCTGCTCCAGGCTCTTGTTGTCCCGGCTGAGTTTTTCGTTGTTCTCTGCCAGGCTGCCATTCTCTGCCAGCAGGGACTCATTTTCCCTGCCCAGGCTTTCCTTCTCTCCCTGCAGGATTTCCTTTTCGCCCTGCAGGGCTTCCTTTTCCCGCTGCAGCAGTTCGTTGCCCGCCTGCAGTTCCTTGGAGGCTGCTTCCAGTTCCTTCTGCTGGGACTGGAGCTTTTCCACCTCGTCCTTGGCCCTGTCCAGGGCGCTGTCGGCAGCTTCCTTCTCCACTCTCGCCGCCTGCAGCTCCTGCCCTGCCATTTCGATATTCTGCTGCATCTCCGCCATATGTTGCTTGAGCTTTTCCATGCCGAAGAGGGCTGTGCGGACATTTTCGGAAGTGGCGGCCAGCACCGCGAAGGTCATGGTGGTGATAAAAGCCCCCGTGATGATGGTAACGATAATGGAGGTATGCCGGGGACGCAGCCCCAGGATGGAGAGACGCTTCTTGCCTATCTTGGTGCCCAGGCGGTCACCAATAAAGGCAATGGCTCCGCCTGTCAGTATCAGAACTACTATGAGGAATACACCATACATCTACTGCTGCCGCCTTTCCGGGTAAAATTATTGCTGCTTGTCTTGCTGATCTTTATTTGGAAGCTCTCCTGATGAGGAATCCTCCTGCCAGGAGGCCCACGATATTCGGTATCCAGACTGCCAGCAGGGGAGCCATGGCACCGCTGCGAGCCAGGGCATTGCCCATAGTCATGAGCGCATAGTACAGGAAGATGATGATGACGCTCATGGCAAAGCCGGCAGATGAAGAATTGCGGTTGGGCTGAAGCCCCAGAGGCACGCCCACCAGGGCAAAGACCAGGCTAGCCATAGGCACGCTGACGCGCTGGTAAAGCTCTGCTTCCAGTTTGTTGGTGTTCACATACTGGGTCTTCATGATGTTGATCTCTGCCCGCAGTTCCTTCATGGTAAGCTCCGAAGGGTCCTTCTGCGCCCTTATCACCTGGGTGGGCGTGGCTGCCACGGGCAGGGTCTGCTTGTCGAAGCGGAAGCTGTGCCCCGCTTTGCCCTCCCCCTCGGTGATGTCATAGATGATGCCATTGTGCATGGTCCAGCCCCTGCCATCCCATTTCGCATACTCGGCATTCTCCACATGGCTCACATTGCCCTCGGAATCGAATTCCTGCATGGTGACCCCAGTCAGGCGCTCCCTCTCAGCCTCAAACAGGCGGGCATAAACCAGGCGCTGGATCTTGCCATCCTTGATTTCCTTCAGGATGACATGCTCCTGGGACTGCATGGTGGTGTTGCCCTGTATCTCATAGTAGAGCACATTGCCGTAGGCAGTATTGGCCCAGGGCACCACATGCTCATTGAAGAGCACCGCGCAGATGCTCACCACCAGGCCCATGACGATGGCAGGGGTGGCAATGCGGGTGAAGCTCACGCCGCAGGACTTCATGGCCGTGATTTCCGAAGAGCCGGAAAGCTTGCCGAAGGTCAGCAGGGTCGCCAGCAGCATGGACATGGGAAAGGTCCAGATAATGACGCTTGGCATGCTGAAAACGAAGATTTTCATCACCGCCGACAGGGAGGCCCCGTAGTCCGTGATGAACTTGGCAATCTTGAAGAGTGTCCCAGAACCTATGAACACCGCCGAAAAGGCGCAAATGCCAAAGATGAAGGACAGAAAGATTTCCCTGAATATGTACTTGTCTAAAATTCTCAGTTTCATCCTGCTGCTCCTTACAACGTGAAATTATCGCCCAGATAGAACTTTTTGGCGATAGGACTGTTGGCGATGGTGTCGCTGTCACCTTCCAGGAGTATCTTGCCATTGTTGAGGATATAGGCCCTGTCCACGATATGCAGAGTCTCCCTGACATTGTGGTCGGTGATGAGGATGCCCATGCCCCGCTGCCTGAGATACTGGATGATTTCCTGGATGTCCGCCACCGCCAGCGGGTCTACGCCGGCGAAGGGCTCGTCCAGCAGGATGAACTGCGGCTCTAGGGCCAGGCAGCGGGCAATCTCCACCCGGCGGCGCTCACCGCCGGAGAGCTCCGTGCCCTTGCGCTCCCGCACATGGCCGATATTGAATTCGTCCAGCAGGGATTCATACTTATGCCGCTGCTCAGCCTTGGAAAGTTCCGTGGTTTCCAGGATGGCCATGATATTTTCTTCAACCGTGAGCTTGCGGAAAATAGAAGCCTCCTGGGGCAGATAGGAAATCCCCAGACGGGCGCGACGGTACATGGGCATGCTGGTGATGTCCACGCCTGAGAGGTTCACTTCCCCGGAATCGGGCCTCTCCAGTCCCACTATCATGTAAAAGCTGGTGGTCTTACCCGCCCCGTTGGGCCCCAAAAGACCTACTATCTCGCCTTTTTCCACCCGCAGGGACACCCTGTCCACGACGGTACGGTCCTTGAACCTTTTCACCAGATTCTTGGCTTCGATATGCAAAGCTAAGTCCTCCACTCAAATACTGTTACTGCTGTGCCTTGGCTGAGCCATCCTTGGCCATATAAAGGGTCAGCTTATTGCCCCGCAGGGTGTTGTTGTCCTGCACGGCCCAGGCATGGCCGGTCATGACAGCCTTGCCCGTGTCCTTGCCGTAGTAATCCACCCGGTCTCCCCCGGCTTCCAAATCCTTGGTGGGACTATTGACATAGACATTGCCCACGCCCACATAGTGTTCGTCCTTCAGCCAGCCCTCCAGGAAATCGGCCCGGAAGAAGCCGTCCTTGCTGCTGGCGGTGCCGCCGTTGTCCAGCCTGACATAGTCATTCTGGGTCGGGTAATAGTCCACCCGCTCCCCCGTAAATTCCCTGTCCTGCTGGGTGCCGTGGACACTGCCCATGGCCAGCATATGCTCCTGTCCTTCGGAAATTAGCTGGTCGCAGGTGATGCGTATATCGCCCTTGACAGCGATGACATTGCCGATGACGGAACCGGCCATGGTGTTGATATTGTAGGTGGCCCTTGCCCCCGCCACCTTGGCATCCCCGCGCTTCATGAGCACGTTGTCCGTGGCAATGATTTCACCGGTTCGCATATCGTACTCCACGGTATCTGCATCCAGGGAGGCAGGCACCTTGTTGTCTGCCGCCAAAGCCCAGGAGCTCGCCAGCAGGCTGAGGGCCAGCCCTGCGCCGATCACTTTCATCTTATTCATCAGTCTTGCCTCCCGACTTCTTCATTTCCTCAGCCATGGCCTTGGCCTTCTCCTCATTCTTCTCCAGATGGGCATGGCCCACGGCCTTTATCTTGTTGAAGCTGTCGCTGCTCTCTATCTTGTCAGCAGTGATCAGCAGGTCTTCCCGGACGGACTTCACATCGCCCAGGGCAGTGAGGATTTCTTCCTGATTCTTCCACTCCAGCTCTTTGCTGACGAGGATGGCCCCGTCGCTGTAGGTGACGAAGATGCCGCCCTTGAGCTTGATGTCCCTGGACTTGCCGCCGTAGACACCGCTCTCAGCCTTCAGCTCGGCCACCTTGCCATCCTCGGCGTAAAAATGGCCGGTGATGTCCTGCATGGTCACATCCTGGGTGTCCACGTCCACTTCAATATGCGCGGAGGTAAGCTCCCAAATCTTCCTGCCGTTCTTTTCTTCGCTGATGGTATTGCCATCATAGCTCATGGTTTTATTCTCGGGTTGCGGCACTATCTTCGGCGCATCCGGCACCGTGGCCACTGCCCACACTACCAGCCCCACGGCCAGTGCGGCAATGACTGCCGCCAGGGCCTTGGCTCTATTGCTCATGCCTTTTCCTCCTTGGACAGCGCTGTGTGATGCTTGCCAGATTTCATCATCTCCGGCGTGGTATTCCAGCGCTTCTGGAACCAGAGCCACTGGGTGGGATTCTCCCGGACCACCTGCTCAAGGATCTTGGTCATCTCCACCGTGAAATCATAAAGGTCCTGGTCCGGGTCGCCCGTATCCTTATAGCGCATGACTTCCTTGATGATAACCTTGTGCTTGCCATCTGGCTGCCTGATGATGAAAGCGGGCAGCACAGGGGAATGGAACTTGCGGGCAAAGACAGCCGGGCCCATGGGGGTGGCGGCAGGCTTGCCCAGAAAGTCTATGAGCGCCCCGCCGGGGCCGCCGTCCTGGTCAGCCAGGAAGCCGAGGATCTTCCCCGCCTTCAGCGCCCTGGCTGCTGCCATCAGCTCGCTGGTGCCCCGTGAGAAAATCTGCACGTTGATGGTCTTGCGAAGGTCGTCCAGCGCATTGGTATACTGGATATTGGGCTGGGGCTTGGCAATGGCGGTGACGGGCATATCATTCATGGTGAAAGCGGCAGACAGCCACTCCCAGGTGCCGATATGGCCCGTGAGCACCACTACCCCCTTGCCCTCAGCCAGGGCTTCCTCCATGCGCTCCAGATGGTCGATCTCCACATACTTGGAAAAGTTCTCCTTGGTCAGGGCTGGCATGTAGAGGATTTCCAGCACATTGCGGGCCAGGTTCACGAAGGATTCCTTCACCAGCTGCCGCGCCCTGGCCTCATCTACCCCCAGGGCCGGCATCATCTGCGCCACCGCCCTCTCCCTCTGCTTCTTGATCAGGAGGTAGTAGAGATTTCCCAGCACCCAGCCTGCAGCCATAAGCAGGCCATGGGGCAGGCAGCAGCAGACCCTGCTCATGAACATTACCAATTTATACTGCATGGACCGAACTCTCCCATCACTGCTGCAACGCCTCCGTGGGGGTTGCAATATTTTCCATCTGCTCGCTGGCATCCTTGAAGGACGCCACAATCGGTTCCCATTTCCCCTGTGCCTTGAGGATAAACTCCAAAAGCTCCCGGATGGCCCCGTGGCCCCCCTCCTTGCCAGACACCACCAGAGAGCAGTCCCTGACTTCCGGCACAGCATCAGCCACAGCCAGAGGCAAGCCCACCTGTACCATCACGGGCAGGTCGATGAGGTCATCCCCCACATAGGCGATTTCCTCATCTGCAAGGTTCTGCCGCTCCTTGAGCTCCTTGTAAGCCCCCCGCTTGTTGCGGTGGCCCTGCATGACCTCGGTGATGTGAAGCTCCCCGGCCCGATAGGCCAGCTGCTTCGACTCCCGCCCCGTGATGATGGCGGTGCGCAGCCCGGAGCGGTGAGCCAGCGTGATGCCCAGGCCGTCCTTGCAGTTGAAGGGCTTGTAGAGCTCGCCCTCCGGCCCCACATAAATGCCACCGTCCGTCATGACCCCGTCCACATCGAAGATGACGAGCTTTATTTTCTTGCCCCGCGCCAGGGCCTCTGCCTTGATTTCCATAAATCCTGCCTCGCTTGTCTTAACGCCTCACTCTTACACCACGCCTTGGCGCAAGAGGTCGGTCAGATGCACAATGCCCACGGGGGTGCGGTCTTCGCCGATGACCGGCAGCACCGTGACCGGGCGTGGCTTGTGCTTCTCCATGACGGAGAGGGCCGCTGCCGCCAGCTTGTCCTTGGAAATGGTCAGCGGCGTCTCAAACATGATGGCCTTCACCGGCTCATCCAGGAACTTGTAATCCTTGGCCAAGGCCCGGCGAATGATGCCATCTGTGATGAGGCCGATGAACTTGCCCTGCTCGTCCACCACGGAAACCGCCCCCAGCCCCTTGTCCGTCATGGTGAACAGGGCATCCTTGGCAGTCTTGTCCGCCGTGACGATGGGGTTGTCCTCCCCGGTGTGCATGACGTTCTCCACCTTCAGCAGCAGCTTCCTGCCCAAGGCCCCGCCGGGATGGAACATGGCGAAGTCCTGGCTGGTGAAGTTACGGGCGCTCATGAGCGCCATGGCCATGGCATCACCCGTGGCCAGAGTAGCCGTAGTGCTGGCAGTAGGAGCCAGCCCCAGGGGGCAGGCCTCCCGCTCCACCCCGATGTCGATGAAGTGATCGGCATGGCGGCCCAGATTGGAATCCCTGCGCCCGCAGAAGGCGATGATGGTGGCCCCGATGCGGCGGATGATGGGCAGGATATTCACTACCTCAGAACTTTCTCCACTATTGGAAATGGCAATGACTACATCCTTTTCCGTCACCATGCCCAAATCTCCGTGGAAAGCCTCCCCGGGGTGCATGAAGAAGGCAGGAGTGCCGGTGCTGGCCAGGGTCGCGGCAATCTTCCTGCCGATATGGCCGGACTTGCCCATGCCAGTCACTACCACCCGGGCGGTGCAGTCCAGTATGCACTGCACCGCCGCCTCGAACTCATCCCCGATGCGCTCTTTCAGAGCCTCGACAGCTCCCGCTTCTATCTCCAGTGTCTCCAGGGCTTTCTCCGTTATCATGGACATGGCTGCAACTCCTTCTAGGTCAGGACATCAAAGTTTCTTTCGAACAATTTCATGGATAGCCAGAGCATCCTTCAAGAGATCTTCCAGCTTGTCCAGATACACCATATTGGCACCGTCGGACAGGGCCTCCTCGGGGTTGTCATGCACCTCCAGGAAGAGGGCATCAATGCCCACGCCTATGGCAGCGCGAACCAGGTATTCCACATACTCACGGTTGCCGGAGGAAGTGGTGCCTGCCCCGCCGGGGAGCTGCACGCTGTGGGTGCCGTCAAAGACTACAGGATAGCCGAAGGAACGCATGATGGGCAGAGACCTCATATCCACCACCAGGTTATTGTAGCCGAAGGAAGCGCCGCGCTCCGTGAGCATCATCTGGTCGCAGCCGGATTCATGGAGCTTGTCCACCACATTGCGCATATCCTTGGGAGCCAGGAACTGACCCTTCTTCACATTCACCACCCGGCCTGTCTGGGCAGCGGCATGGAGAAGATCCGTCTGACGGGAGAGGAAAGCGGGAATTTGCAGGATGTCCGCCACCTTGGCCGCGGGCCCCGCCTGATTCTGCTCGTGGATATCCGTCACCACGGGCACGCCCAGCTCCTGCTTGATGGTCGCCAGCATCTCCAGCCCCTTCTTCAGGCCGGGGCCGCGGAAGCTGTGGAAGGAGGAACGATTGGCCTTGTCAAAGGAAGCCTTGAAGACGTAGGGAATGCCCAGACGCCCGCAGATATCCTTGATGGTGCGGCCAATGTAGAGGCAGCGGTCCAGACTCTCCAGCACGCAGGGACCTGCCATCAGCGCCAGAGGCTCGCCGCCACCAATCTCGAAGCTGCCGACCTTGACTTTATTCATGATGATTCTCCTTCCACGTATTTCATAAACAAACACTGAAGTTTATTTTATCACATGTTCCTGTAAATTTCATTGACCCGTTCCAGATCCTCGACGGTATCCACGCCCACGAACTTGGCCTTGGTCTCCACTACCTTGATGCGATAGCCATTCTCCAGGGCGCGCAGCTGCTCCAAAGACTCGGCCTGCTCCAGGGGCGTGGGCTCCATCTTGGCGTAATGCAGGAGGAAATCCCGGCGATAGGCGTAAATGCCAATATGCTTATAGACCGGGCAGCCGCCCTTGCGGGGGTAAGGCATGAGGGAACGAGAGAAGTAGAGGGCATAGCCTGCCTTATCGCAGACCACCTTCACATTGTTGGGGTTCTTCTGCTCTGCCTCATCCTTCATCTCGGTCTTCACTGTAGCCATCTTCAAGTCCGGCTCATTTGCAAAAAGCCCTGCCAGCTGGTCAATGAGGCCCGGCTCAATCAAAGGCTCATCCCCCTGCACATTGACAATCAGGTCAACGTCAGGATAAGCCTCTGCCACCTCAGCCAGCCTGTCAGTGCCCGTGGCATGGTCAGCCCGGGTGAGCATGGCCTTGCCGCCTGCAGCCTCCACCGCCGTCTTGATGCGCTCGTCATCGGTAGCCACCAGAGTTTCATTCACCAGCCCTGCCTGGCTGGCACGCTCATAGACCCTCACCACCATGGGCTTGCCGGCAATGTCCTTCAAGGGCTTGCCCGGCAGTCGGGTAGAGGCGTAACGGGCAGGTATGACACAAAGCACCTTCATTTTCATATCTCCTTTAGCGATTTCCCAACTTCTCCTGCAGCTTGGCCTTCAGCAGGCTGTAGAACTCACTGCCGCCTTCCTGGAAGTTGACCTCCACACAGATGACATAGACGGGAATGGGCCAGCGGGACTGTATGACTTCCGCAGGAATCTTCACCGCGTCCTTTTCCGTGATGACAATGGCCTCGGCGCCCTGGCTCTCGGCCCGCCTCAGCACATCCTGCATCTCCTGCATGGTGTAGTCGTGATGGTCGGGGTAGCGCAGGCTCTCGATGATCTCCGTGTCCAAATCCTCCAAAGTCTGCTCGAAGGAAGCGGGGTTGCCGATGGCGGACACCGCCACAATGCGCTTGCCCTTCATCTCCGTCACGGGGATGCCGTCCCCTGCAATATCCACATACCAGTCTGACAGGGGGATGAAGCAGCGGGGCTGGTGGATGCTCTCCACTATCTTGGCCTCGCTGTTGTACTGTGCCAGGGTTTTGCGGATATACTCCCGGGAGCCTGCTGCCGCCTGATCCACCTTGGTCATGAGGCAGACATGGCTGCGGTTCAGATGGGGCATAGGCTCGCGCAGCGTCCCCCTGGGCAGCATGTAGCCGTTGCCGAAGACATTCACTGCATCTATGAGGAGGATGTCCATGTCCCTCTTCAGCTGCCAATGCTGGTAGCCATCATCAAGGATAGCCACCTCGGCTCCGAAGTGCTCGATGGCATAGCGGCCCGTCTCGGCTCTCTCGGCACCTATCAGCACCGGCACCTCGGGCAGGTGCTTGGCCAGCATGAAGGCCTCATCCCCTGCCTCGGCGGCGCTCATGTGCAGATTGCTGCCGTCGGAGACAATGCCCACCTTGCCGTGCCACTTGGCCCGGTAGCCGCGGTTGAGGATCACCACCCGATAGCCCATATCGCGGATGTCCCGGGCCAGCCGCTGCGCCGTCGGGGTCTTGCCCGTGCCGCCCACGGTGATATTGCCCAGGCTGATGACGAAGCAGTCAAGGCTCCTGGTCTTGAACACACCTAATTTGAAGAGGGCCAGCTTGAAATTCACCAGCCCACGGTAAATCAGGGAAAACAAGTAGAGAATCCCCATGAGCAAATTCTGCCCGATGCCGTCCACATCCTTGCTGTGCACCAGATCCACGAAGTAGGTCTGGAGGTTGGCAATCTTCTGGGTGGACTTGACGCTGGAGCCCTTGGAAGCCTGCTCGCGCTCAAAACGCTCGATGGTCTCCCGCAGGATCAGGGCGGACTTCCTGGAAGCCCCCTTGTTCTCGGAAACGATGGCCAGGGTTTCCGCCTCCATGCGGTGACGCTCCTCCGGCTCGTCAAACAGGCGTGACACCTCTGCCGCCAGCCCGTTGGCATCCTCCACGGTGATGCAGGCATTGCGCTTCTTGAACAGGGCGTGGGTGTCCTTGAAGTTGAACATATAGTGGCCCACGATGATGGCCTTGCCATGGGCCGCAGGCTCCAGGATATTGTGGCCGCCGTGGGTGATGAGGCTGCCGCCCACATACACCACATCGCCGATGCTGTAGACCTTGCCCAGCTCGCCGATGGTATCGAGGATCACGATATCGGTAGGCTCGCCATGCCGGGCCTCCTTCTGAAGCTCCGTGCGAAGAGAGACGGAAAAGCCTGCGCTCTTGCAGATATGGGTGACCTCCATGGTGCGGAGAAGCTCGCGGGGAGCAATCACCAGCCGGGCCTTGGGATGGTTCCTGCGCACGGCCTTGAAGGCCTGCAGCACGAACTCCTCCTCCCCCCGATGGGTGGAGCCTGCCAGGAAAATCCCGTCATTGTCCTCCAGATTCATCTCCCGCAGGATCTGGGTCTTTTCCTCGGCGCTCACATCCGTGTAGGTCTGGTCAAACTTGGTATTGCCCGTCACTGTCACCAGCTCCGGGGGAGCCCCCAGGCGCATGATGTACTCGGCATCAATGGGTGACTGCATGGCAAAGCGCTTCACCGTGCCAATCATGTCCCGCAAAAGCCCTCGCATATACTTGTAGCGCTTCACGCTCTTGTCGCTGATGCGGCCATTGACCATCATCACCGGCACCTGGCAGCGCCGGGCGGTCTTGAGGAAGTTGGGCCAAAGCTCCGTCTCCACGGGCAGGAAAACCCGCGGCCCGATGCGGCGGAACACATGGGAGGCCAGCCAGGGCAAATCCAGCGGGAAGTAGATGATAGCATCCGCATCCTTGATGATGCGGTTGGCCATCTCATAGCCGCTGGTGGTGACCACAGAAACCAGAATGGGGCTGGTGGGGAATTCCTTGCGGAATTCCTTGATGAGCGGGCTGGTAGCCACAATCTCGCCTACGGAAGCTGCATGAACCCAGATACAGCCTTTCTTAGCCACCGGCTCAAGAACATGGTCCGGGAAAATGCCCAGGCTCTGCTTGATGCGCTCCACGAACCCCCGCTCGCGCACCGCGCGGATCATAAACATCGGGATGATGAGCACCACGATGATGATGGCCGCTATGTTATAAAGCAACTGCATGACTTATCCCCTTTACTCAACGTTCTTCCTGCTGAACTGGATATTATACAGGTAACTGTAAAGCCCGTCCTGCTTCAAAAGTTCCTCATGGGTGCCGTGCTCCTTGATCCTGCCCCCGTCAATAACGTAAATCTGGTCGGCATTGAAAATCGTGGAAAGGCGATGGGCAATGACGAAGGAAGTGCGCCCCACCATGAGCTGGTCGAGAGCCGCCTGCACCACTTTCTCGCTTTCCGTATCCAGGGCCGAAGTAGCCTCATCCAAAATCAGGATGCGCGGATTTTTGAGTATGGCCCTGGCGATGGCCATGCGCTGGCGCTGGCCGCCGGAGAGGTTCAGGCCCCGCTCCCCGATGGGCGTGTCATAGCCCTGGGGCAGCTCACGGATGAAGCCATCGGCATTGGCGGCTCTGGCCGCCTCTTCCACTTCTTCGTCCGTGGCGTCCAGCCTGCCGTAGCGGATATTTTCCCGCACGGTGGTGGAAAAGAGCATGGTCTCCTGGGGTACGATGCCAATCTGCTCCCGCAGGGACTTTAAGGTCACATCCCTTATATCATGGCCGTCAATGCTGATGGAGCCGCTGTCTATCTCATAGAAGCGGGGCAAGAGATTGGCGATGGTGGACTTGCCCGCGCCGGACGGCCCCACGAAGGCAATCATCTGCCCCGGCTTGGCCTCCAAGGTCACATCATCAAGAGCCAGATTATCCTTCTTGTAGCCAAAGGAAACATGGTCTACCACCACATGGCCCTGAATCTCCGGCAGGGGCTTGGCCTCGGGCTTGTCAGCCAGAGGCTCCGGCAGGTCGATGACCTCAAACACGCGATCCACCGCTGCCATGGCCTTCTGCATGTTGCCATAGACCCGGGACAGGCGCTTCACAGGATTGGCCAGATTCACCGCGTAGGTCAGGAAGGCAATCAGGGCACCGGCAGTGAGCTCGCCGTTCAACACCTCATAGCCGCCGAACCAGACGATGAAGGTGACGGACACCGCCGCCAAAAACTCCACCGTCGGGGTCAGGAGGCTGGTGAGCTGCACATTCTTCATGGCCGCCCGGAAGTTCAGGATATTCTGCTTCTTGAAACGTTCGATTTCGTAGTCCTCACGGACAAAAGTCTTCACCACCCGCACGGAAGACACGCTTTCCTGCAGCAGGGAAGTGATGTCAGCCATGCGCTCCTGGATCACCGTGCCGTTGCGCTTGAGCTTGCGGCCGAAAATCTTCATGGCCTGCCCCACCAGGGGAATGACCACCAGAGTCAGCAGGGAGAGCTTCCAGTCCAGATAGACCATCATGACCAGGGAACCGATGAGGATGGAGCCTTCCGTCACCATCTCGATGAGCTGGGCCACCAGGGCTGACTGGATGGCGCTGACATCATTGGTGATGTAGCTCATGGTCTCGCCGGTCTGATGCCTGTCAAAGTAAGCCATAGGCAAACGCTGGAACTTCCTGAACATGACCTCCCGCACGTCGATGATGACCCGCTCGCCGATGTAGGACACCAGATAAGACTGGCCATAGTAGAATATGCCGCGCACGAGGAAGGTGATGACAATGCCTACGGAAATCACGTTCAGCATGAACATGTCCTTCTCCGTCAGCACCTTGTCCACCATGTCCTTGATGATCCAGGGCAGATAAAGGTTGGCGCCTGCCGCCATGACGATGCAGAAGACCGCCAGGATGAACCGCCTGGTATAAGGCCGCATATATTGCAGCAACCGCTTGTAATTCTTCATGAAAAGCTTCCCTCGAATTCTCTGAACTCTCTTATCGCAAATGCCGCCTGGCGCAGGCCAGCACCTTTTCAGCCACTCTGTAAGCCGCCCCCGGCCCGCCCAGCTTCCTGCAGGCCTCCCTGAGCTTGGCGCAGGTGATTTCCCGCTTCTGCCCACCTGGATAAAGGGGCAGCATATGCGCCGCAATGTTTTCCGGCGTCACCTGCTCCTGCAGCAGCTCTGGCTGGAAGCCTTCACCTAGCAGGATATTGGGCAGGCTGAAATGCTCCACATGCACCACCAATCTGCCAATCAGGGCGGAAAGCCAGGCAAAGCGATAGAGCACCACGCAGGGCAACCCCATGAGGGCTGCCTCCATCACCACGGTGCCAGAAGTGGCCATGGCCGCCGCCCCCAGGCCCATGAGGGCATAGCGGTGCTCCGTGCCCGTGAGGGTGATTTCTCCCTCCAACTCCGCTGCAGCAATCTTTGCCTCGATGAGGGCTTTCAGGCCCGTATCTGCCACCGGCAGGAAAAAGCGCGTCTCGGGACGCTTCTGCTTCAGCAGCTTCGCCGCCCCCAGCATGTCCGGCAGCAGCATCTCTATCTCCTGGCGGCGGCTGCCGGGCAGGAGCAGGATGGGAACCTCCCCCTCCCGCAGGCCAAATTCCCGCTCTGCCGCCTTGGGCGGGATTTCCGCCCGCACTGTATCCACCAAGGGATTGCCCACAAAGGAAATCCTCGCCCCTGCCGCCTCATAGGGGGGCAGCTCATGGGGGAAGATGGCCACGAACTCATTGGCAATCTTGGCGCAGGACTTAGCCCGTCCCTTGCGCCAGGCCCAGGCAGAAGGTGGGATATAGGAAAACACAGGAATGCCCAGCGCCCTGGCCTTCTTCGCCAACCGCCAGTTGAAATCCGGGTAATCTATGAGCACCAGCAGGTTTGGCCTTTCCTCCCGCATGGCCTCTTCCAGATAGTTCAGGAGCTTCATGATGCGCCGCAGGTTCTTCAGGACCTCCCAGACGCCCATGACATTGTAATCGGCAAAGTCCTTCAGGAGGCGCACTCCCGCCCCTTCCATTTCCTTGCCGCCAAAGCCAAACAGCTGCACGGAGGGGTCAAGGCTCAAAAGAGCCTCTGCCAGCCTTCTGCCGTGCAAGTCTCCCGAAACCTCTCCTGCCGAAAGCATGATTTTCACTGGCTATCCCTCCATCCATCAATCTAACATTGTACCATATAGGCTTGCCTGTAGCAACTTTAGGCACTGCCCGCAAAAAGCAAAATGCGGCAGAGGAAAGCACCTGCCGCATACAATATCACTTGATTCACATAGCCACAATGGCAATGCCGTGCTCCTCGGCCAGCTTCACCACAGCCTCGCGCTCCACCAGGAGGGTCTTGTCAGCCTCGATGGCCAGAGCCGTAGCCCCCACCTCGATCATGGCCTCCAGCGTAGCCTTGCCCACGGTGGGCACATCGAAGCGGTTGTCCTGCGCCGGCTTGGCCACTTTGGCCACCACGGCGCCACCGCGGGCCAGCTGGCCACCGCGCCTGATGCAGGCATCGGTGCCCTCGATGGCCTCCAGGGCCATGACGGCAGACTCCTTCACCACCACGGTCTGTCCCACATCCAGGCGGCCGATTTCCTTGGCCATGCGGAAGCCGAACTCCATGTCCTTCTTCTCGCGCTCATCCGGCTCACGGCTGGTGATGGTGCCGCGATGGGGCATCAGCTTATGTATAAGGGCCGTCTGGTCAAAGGCTGTGAAGCCTGCCCGGGCCAGGGCCTGGACAAAGGCCAGCATGATGGTATCGTCCTTCCTGTCCGGCAGGGACATGATCAGCTGCATGGCCGTAGCATCCGGCACCAGCTTGCCTGAGAACAGGAGCTCCTTGGTAACCTTGCCGATCATGGTGATCTTCTCCACCTGCTTGGACTTCAGGTAAGCCAGGATCTCACCCATCTGGGCAATGCTGATATGGGCGCACTCAAAGGCCGCCTCGTCAAGTTCCGGATCCGTTTCCTCAAGCAGGGCCACAGCATAAACCTCATAGCCCAGGAGCTTTGCAGCCCGCGCACATTCCACAGGCAGCTTGCCTACGCCTGCCAGCAATCCAATCTTTTCCATAAACTCTGCTCCCTATCTCCAGATTATCAATCACGGCTTGAATCTCAAATATCTTTGTCCCCGTCCCTGCGGCCTCGGCAGATGCCCCGGTCAGCATTGCGCAGGAAGCGCAGGAAATGCTCAATCTCCTCACAGGAATCCACATCCTGCTCAATGATGGAAATGGCTTCCTTGAGGCTCAGCCCAGAACGGTAAAGTATCTTGTAGGCCCGCTTGATATTGCGGCGCGCTTCCAGGGGAATGCCGGCACGGGCGATGCCCACGCTGTTGATGCCCGCAGCTTTGGCCGGATGGCCCGCCACGATGGTATAGGGCACTACATCCTGCACCAGGCGGGACATGCCCGCCACCATGGCGTTGCGGCCAATCTTCACGAACTGGTGGACACCGGCCATGCCGCCGATGACGGCCCGGTCCTCCACCACCACATGGCCTGCCACGCTGGCCAAGTTGGACATGATCACATGGTTGCCAATGACGCAGTTATGCGCCACATGGGTCAGGGCCATCAGCAGGCAGTCGCTGCCTATGCGGGTCTCCTCCCCCTCGCCTGTGGCACGGTGGACGGTGACGCCCTCGCGGATGGTGGTGCGGTCACCGATGAAGACATAGCTCTTCTCACCCTGGAATTTCAAGTCCTGGGGCTCTTCGCCTACGGAAGCCCCCTGGAAAATCTTGCAGTCCCTGCCTATCTGGGTCCAGCCCGTGATGACCACATGGGGGCCAATCTTCGTGCCCTCGCCGATCTCCACGTGTTCCCCAATCACCGAATAAGGGCCGATCTCCACGTTCTTGGCAATGCGGGCCCCCGGCGCGATGACGGCTGTATCATGTATATAAGCTACTACTTTGCTTTCAGCACTCATCTGCTCCAACTCCTCTGTTCTACGATAAACACACGCGCCGGGCCGAGCATTTCCTGGCGCAAGCGGCTTTGCTCATCTTTTGTATATACTCCCAAATAAACTTTCAATCTTAGTATGCACTATGATAGCAAATCCGGGCATTCTTCGATTTGAACAAAGACTAGGTCTTATTTACTTGCTAAAATCAGTTATTTGCAACAAAATCCTTGCATTTGCGTCTGCAAGGCTCAGTTGTCAGCCGTCTCTTCAGACGCCTCCGGCTTGTGATTCTCATCCTCAATCAGAGCAAACTTGAAGTCGGCCTGAGCTACCAGCTTATCATTGACATAGCCATCAGCATGGAGCACGCCGAAGTTGCCGCGCACCTTGGCGATCTCTGCCTTGGTGACCAGCACATCGCCGGGCACCACGGGCTGCTTGAAGCGCACGTTGTCCATACCGCCGAAGAAGGCCAGCTTGCCGCGGTGCTCCTTGGGATAGAGCATGGCCACGCCGCCTACCTGAGCCATGGCTTCAAGGAGCAGCACCCCTGGCATGATGGGATGCCCAGGGAAGTGGCCGCCAAACTGGGGCTCATTCATGGTGATGCACTTGATGCCCGTGGCAGACTTGAAGGGCTCAATCTCCACGATGCGGTCCACCAGCAGAAGAGGCGGACGATGAGGCAATATCTTCATGATTTCATTGATGTCGAGTTCCATAATACATCCCTCTTTCTATCTTTAATCCCGCGGTGCATCCGCAAGAAGTTTTGCTAAAGCCGTATTCAGGGCATGACCCGAAGCTGCCGCTATGACATGGCCGCGGATGGGGCCTGCCAGCCTCAGATCACCGATGACATCCAGGATCTTATGCCGCACCAGCTCATCCTCGAAGTGCAGGGGATTGAGCCAGCCCTCATCGTTGTAGACGATGACGCTCTCGATGGTGCCGCCAAGGCCGAGGCCCATCTTCCTCAGAGCCTCGATTTCCTTTTCGTAGGCAATGGTGCGGGCAGGGGCGATCTCCCTATGATAGGTCTCCTCGTCAATCTCGAAGTCCTCATACTGGATGCCGATGAGCTTGTGGGGATTGACAGAGGTGAAGCTCACCCTGAAGCCGTCATAGGGCACCACCATGACAAAGCGTTCATGCTTGTCATCGTCGATGCGGTAGACCTTGTCCACCACCACCTCATGGCGGGGAGAGTCCAATTCCGCCTTGCCCGCCCCCCTGATAAGCTCAAGGAAGGCCAGGGCAGACCCGTCCGCCACGGGCGGCTCCTCAGAATCCATCTCAATGCGGCAATTGTCGATGTCTGCGGCGTGGAAGGCACTCATGAGGTGCTCGATGGTAAATACCTTGCAGCCATTCTCCTCCACGGTGGTAGCCCGCAGAGTGGAAGTGACGTTCTCCGCCACCGCATGGATCTCCGGCTGCCCTGGCAAATCCGTCCGCACAAAGACCAGCCCCGTATCCGCCCCGGTCGGGCATAACACCATATGTACCTCACGCCCGGAATGAAGGCCCACCCCCGTATAGGCAGCCTCCCTGGCCAGCGTTGTCTGCTTCTGCAACAGTAATTCCTCCCGACTTTCTATAAAAACACGCAGGTGCCCCCTGCGTGTCCATTAAATCCGAAATTTTTCCGTATATATTTTATAAGACTTCCATGAGAAATGCAAGCACTTATGACCCATGCCCGCAAAAAAGC
>JAGBLH010000283.1 GCA_017635515.1 Selenomonas sp. | reverse complement strand
TTCGGCGGAGCTGGGCACGGCAGGCATGCTCTTCCAGTGCGAGGCCCGTAGCGGCCAGCATATTCAGGAGGATTTTTTCTACCCGGAAATCATCGCTTTCAACAGCGATATGCCGGTGACCGACCCCCATCAGATGGGAGAATTGGTGCTGACCAGCTTGCAGGCTGAGGCCATGCCGCTGATTCGCTACCGCACAGGACAGGCTGTCAGCATGATAGAGGAGACTTGCTCCTGCGGGCGCACCCTCAGAAGGGTGACCACGCCCTTCAGCTTCGGCTGAGAATTGAACAAAACAGAAGAAAGGGACATGGCTTCATTTAGGGGTCTGTCCCTTTTTCGTGTAAGGCCTAAGTTTACGATAGTGATACAGGAAGGTACGCAAGATGACAGCTAAACTTGATTTTATCGTAGGGCGCTCGGGCACGGGCAAGACCCGTCAATGCCTTGATGGGATCTGTGCCGCCATTGAAGAGGCGCCTTTGGGTGACCCTTTGGTGCTGCTAGTGCCGGAGCATATGACCTACAAGATGGAACGACAGCTGGCCGAATCCCTGCCCGGTAATGGACAAGGCTTTATGCGGGCGGTGGTCTTCGGCTTTCGCCGCTTTGCCAGACAGGTGCTCTTGGAAACCGGCGGGGCGGGGCTGCCCCGCATCAGTGATGTAGGGCGGCAGCTATTACTGAGGAAACTCCTGCTGAAGCACCAGCAGGAAGGAGATTTGACGGTTTTTGCCAGAGCGGCCCGCCAGCGGGGCTTTACGGACAGCCTTTCAGGCATGATCAAGGAGCTCAAGAGTTACCGCCTGCCCACGGAGCTGCTGCGGGAAACGGCAGCAGGCTTGGGGAAAGGGCGCCTGTCCGGCAAGCTCACGGAGATTGCCGGGCTAGTGGACGATTTTCAAGAGGAAATGAAGGGACGAGCCAACGACAGCGAGGATTTGATGGCGCTCTTGGCCGCCAAGATTCCTCAGTCCACTACCTTGCAAGGCGCTGAAATCTGGGTGGACGGCTTTACCTTCTTCAACCCGCAGGAAATGAAAGTCATAGGGGCGCTCATAGATAGTGCTGCTGCTGTGCATGTGACCTTGCCCTTAGGCGGGCAGAACATCCCCGGAGGAGCCGTGAATCTCAAGGTGCCGGAAAATGAGTTGGAATCAGGGCTTTTCCATCGTTCCTATCAGACTTTGAAAGCCTTGGAGCGTGTCTGGCAGGGACTGGGGGGCGGCAGTTATGAAATTAAGTTGCTGAGTGGCAATAAAAGAGGGCAGAGTCCTGCCTTGGCCTTCCTCGAGGGCAAGCTTTTTGCGACAGGGGAAGGTGTTTGTAAGGAAAGTCAGGGCTTGCGGCTGGTGGAGGCCGCTAACCGCCGTCTGGAAGTGGAGGTGCTGGCTGCAGATATCCTGCGGCTAGCCCGCCAAGGCTGGCGCTACCGGGATATTGGCGTGCTGGTGCGGGATGGGGAGGCCTATGACAGTCTCCTGCAACTGGTGTTCCAAGAGTATGGCATTCCCTACTTCTACGATGGCAAGCGCCCCAGTATCCATCACCCCTTGGCAGAGCTGCTGCGCTCGGCGCTGGAGACTGTACGCCTGGGCTGGCGGTATGAGTCGGTTTTCCGCTGCCTGCGCACGGGCTTTTTCCCCTGCGTCCGTGATGATGTGGACAAGCTGGAGAACTATGTGCTGGAATTCGGCATCAGGGGCAAGGGACGCTGGACCCAGGAACGGAACTGGGACTGGCATCGCAGCTATAGTCTGGAGGAGGAAGAGTTTGAGGAGAAGGAGCAGGAAAGGCTCCTGCACATAGACGGCCTGCGCCGTCTGGCGGCCCTTCCCCTGCAGCACCTGGGAGAAGCCTTGAACAGGGCAGGGAGTGTGCGGGAAATGACCACTGCCCTCTATGATTTCCTGATGGAATTGCAGGTGCCCCAACGCCTGTCCGAATGGAAGGACCTGGCCGAGGCTGAGGGTCGTTTGGCAGATGCGGCAGAGCACAGGCAGATCTGGGAGAGTTGCCTGGAACTCTTCGACCAGCTGGTGGAAATCAGCGGCGAAGAGGCCATGAACCTCAAAGACTATGAGGCGGTGCTTGGTGCCGGACTTGATGCCTTGAAAATCTCCCTGATACCCCCGGGACTGGACTATGTGAACATCGCCTCCTTTGATCAGAACAGCCTGGATAATATCCCCGCCCTCTACATTCTGGGGGCCAATGCGGGCATCATGCCCAAGCGCAGCAAGGAGCAGGGCTTGCTGACAGATGCCGACAGAATCCATATCTCTGATGCGTTCAAGCAACGGGCCAAGGCGGGCAAGGGTAAATTTGATATCTCCCGGGGCAGCCAGGAGAGAAGTTTCGGAGAGAGATTCCTGCTTTACCGTGGCTTTTCGGAGGCCAGGGCATACCTTTGGGTGTCCTACGCTTTGGCTGATAGCGAAGGCTCCGGCCTGCAGCCTGCTTCTTTGATGCAGAGGCTTAGGAAAATCTTCCCGCAGGCGGAGTTTATCTCCATTCCGCTGGAGACGGTGGAGCGCGACGATGAGCTCTTGCTCTCTGCGCCGGGACCGGCCCTCTCCGGCCTTGCCTCCGCCCTGCGAGGGCAGAAGGAGCTGGGCACCATGCAGTCCTTCTGGCAGGATGTGTATAACTGGGCCAGGGAACAGCCTGAGCTGACTGCGGGATTGAATCTGGCCCTCTCCGGCCTCTTTGCCAAGGGCCGGGCTGATTTTCTGCCTCCGGAGCTGGCACGGCAGCTGTTTCTCAGTGGCAACAGGCTGCGTGGCAGTGTCACCCAGTTTGAGCTTTTCAGCAAATGTCCCTTTGCCCACTTTGCCAGCTATGGGCTGAAACTGCAGGAAAGGCGGGAGTACAAGTTCCGTTCCCTGGATTTGGGACAGCTGCTCCATGCCGTCCTCAGCAGCTATGGGCAAAAAGTCGGAGAAGAATACAACCATGAGTGGGGGGCAGTGCCTGAGGCACGCCGTAGCGAAATCTGCCGTGAGCTTATCGAGGAACTGGCTCCCAGACTGCAGAGCGAGGTGCTATTGAGCCGCGACAACTACCGCCACCTCAAGCGGAGATTGCAGGCCACAGCGGAGAGGGCGGTGAACCAGCTCACGGCCTGGGCGGCGCTCTCCAAGTTCCGTCCTGCCTTCTTCGAGGAGCACTTCGGCGGAGTTGGTGACAGGGTACACTTGAAACCGTTGCCTCTGGAGGGCGGCTATGCCCTGTCCTTCAAGGGGCAGATTGACAGGCTGGATGTGAGGACAGATGCACCTTATTATCTGGTGATAGACTACAAGACGGGGCAGGCGGCCATCAATGTCTTTGAAGTCTACTACGGTCTGCGCCTCCAGCTGCTTGCTTACCTGCTGGTAGCCAGGGAATTGCTGTCCCAGCAGGGCGAGCAGCGGCTGCCTGCTGGTATGCTCTATGCCTTTTTGCAGAATCCCCTCATCAAGGCAGGGGGGAAGGGAAAGCTCTCCGGGACGGAACTGGAAAAACAGGTGCAGAAGAAACTGCGCATGCCCGGCTGGGTGGTGGCTGACAGGGAAATAATCGAAGCTCTGGAGGCTGGCGCCCAAGGGGAATATATCGTGGCCAAGGTCAAGGAGGGCAAGGGAGAGGAAGAGATTTTCTTCGTGCCTCCCGACAGCGTAAAGACGCCGCAGGAGTTCGAGCTGTTGCTATCCTATGTGGAACACATCCTCAAGGACACAGGTAACAGGATTCTGGCCGGAGAAATCGCCGTCCGTCCCTACAGGCTGAAGAATAAGGAGGATAATGCCTGCACCTACTGCCGCTTCAAGGATGTGTGCGGCTTTGACACCAATCTGCCTGATTGCAGCTACAGGGAAATCAGGCCGCAGGAGGCTGCCGTGCTGGAAGAAGAGATGGCGAGACTGATGGGAAGAGAGGACTGGAAAGATGCAATACACTGACGATCAGAAAAAGGCCATCGAAGAACGGGGACGCAATATCCTGGTGGCTGCCGCTGCAGGTTCAGGCAAGACGCGGGTGCTGGTGGACAGGATCATTGGCCGCCTTTTGAAGCAGGAGTGCAGCATTGATGAGCTTTTGGTGGTGACCTTTACCAATGCCGCCGCTGCGGAAATGCGGGAGCGCATCGGTGCCGCCTTAGAGGCTAAATTGTCAGAAGCGGAGACGCCTCAAGAAATAAGCTGGCTGGACAGGCAGAGCGTTCTGCTGACGGGGGCTTCCATCAGCACCTTCCATGTCTTCTGCCAGCGCATCATCCGCCAGAATATCGAGGCTATCGACGTAGATCCCCAGTTTCGCCTGGCCAGTGAGCAGGAAATGGTGCTCATGAAGCGGGACGTGCTGGAGGAACTGCTGGAGAAGCACTACCATGAGCCGGAGAGGGAGAGTTTTGAGTCGGAGGAAGCATATCTGGCTGCCAAGGAAAAGTGGCAGGAGTTCCTGGTCTTTGCCGATGACTATGGCAATGACCATGGAGATGACGAGGTCTATAAGGCTGTTTTGAGCCTTTATGAATTCAGCCAGAGTCAGCCCCTGCCGGAGGCCTGGCTCAAAAAGCAAACAGAAAGATATCAGGTTGTTTCGGGAGAAAGTATCTGGGAAACTTCTTGGGGAAAGGAACTCTGGGCCAGGATAGAGGAGGGCAGGCGGGCCGCTCTGGCCCAGGCAGATGATTTCGCCTACTGGCTGAAAGAGGGCGTCTTGCAGGAAGCTGGCACTATGGACAGGGAGGCAGTGGCTGCGGCCCTTGCCCCCTATGGAGAAGTGCTGCAGACTACCATCGCCGCCATGGACGAGATTTTTCAGGCAGGGCAGGACTGGCAGGGGCTGTCTGAGGCTTTTGTGGCTTTCAAGCCTGGCAAGCTGACTGCAGCCAAGGCCTTTAAGCTCTTGAAGGAAGACTATCCTGCCCTCAGGGAGGGCTTTGATGCCAGACACAAGGCCTTGAAGGACGCGGTCAAGGCGCTGGGCACGGATTACTTCCGCTACACCGAGGAGGAGACGCTTAACATGCTCGCAGAGTGCGGCCCCACCATCAGGCGCTTCACTTCTCTGACCCTGGATTTCATGGCGGCGCTGCGCCAGGCCAAGCAGGAGCGCAATGTGCTGGATTTCAATGATTTGGAGCACTATGCCCTGCAGATTCTCTGCGCTGATGAGGAGGGGCTTTTGGCCGAGGTGCCCCGCTATGTGCCCAGCGAAGCGGCTCAGGAATGCCGTAAGAAATTCGCGGAGGTCATGGTGGATGAGTACCAGGACACCAACAGCGTGCAGGAGGCCATCCTTTCGCTGGTGGCCCGTCCCCGCTGCCGCTTCACCGTGGGGGACGTGAAGCAGAGCATTTATCGTTTCCGCCTGGCCAACCCCTATCTCTTCCAGCGGCAGTATGATTCCTTCCCCCTGAAGCCGACGAAAGAAGATGAAAACGAGCTCATCACCATGCGGCAGAATTTCCGCAGCCGCAAGGAGGTGCTCGCGCCCATCAACTTCCTCTTTGACCAGATCATGCGCCGTGAGCCCATGGAAATCGAGTACGATGAGCAGTCCAAGCTCTATCCCGGGGCGGATTTTCCTGAGGCAGAGGGGACTATCCAGGGGGGGCTGGATATTGACCTTATCCTTCTGAGTGGCAGCAAGGAGGAAGAGAGCAATGACGAGGAATCTGAGGCAGAGGAACTGACGGGCTTTGCCCTGGAGGCCCGCCAGATTGCCCACCGCATTGAAGAACTCATAGCCAAAGACCCCAAGGTCTACGAGGGGGGCAGATACCGCCCCATTATGTACAGGGACATTGCCGTGCTCCTGCGTGCAGTGAAAGGCAAGGCCGAGGTGCTTTTGGAAAACTTCAGGAAGCACAGCATTCCTGCCTATGCAGATGTCAGCGGGGGTTACTTCAAGGCCCCTGAGGTCAGCCTCATGCTTGACCTCCTGAGCATCGTGGACAACGCCCGTCAGGACATTCCCCTGGCTGCAGTGCTGGCTTCCCCTTTGGGAGGTTTTACCATGGAGGAACTGGCCAAGCTCAGATTGTCTTCAGATGAAGATGACCTCTATGGTGCCCTGCTCACTGCCCAGGAGGTGGAAAGCGGCGTGGAACCGGAGCTGGCTGCCAAGGTGGCAGAATTTCAGGGACGGCTGGCCTCATGGCGCAGCTTTGTGGTGAGCCACAGTGTGCCAGAACTGATTTGGAAGCTTTATCGGGAGACAGGCTACTATGACTATGTAGGAGGCCTCAAGGGAGGTCTGCTTAAGCAGGCTAACCTGCGCATGCTGGCAGACAGGGCAGCAGACTATGAGAAAACCAACTATCGGGGCCTGTTCCGCTTCCTGCGCTTTATCGAGGAACTGAAGAAGCGGGAGACTGACCTGGCTGTGGCCCGCACTTTGGGGGACAGTGAGAATGTGGTGCGCATCATGAGCATACACAAGAGCAAGGGGCTGGAGTTTCCCGTTGTCTTCGTGTCGGATTTGGGCAAGCATTTCAATCTCAGTGATGCCAAAGGCACTTTTCTCTATCATCAGGAACTTGGCATCGGCCCCCAGCTGGTGGAGAGGAGCAAGGCAGGGCGGCAGCAGTACCAGACCCTGCCCTGGAAGCTTATCCAGCAGCGCATCACCGCCGAGTCTAAGGCCGAGGAATTGCGGGTGCTCTATGTTGCTATGACCAGGGCCAAGGAAAAGCTGATACTTACGGGCATTCTCAAGGCCGAGGAAGACAAAATCGGGCAGGTGGCAGCAGGCTTCTGCCGCAGCGTGGGCAGGGAGGAAGCGGCCCTGCCGGAACAGGTTCTGAAATCTGGCAGGGGTGCTCTGGACTGGCTTCTCCCCGCCGTGGCCCGCCATCGGGGGGGCAGGAAGCTGCGGGAACTGGCAGGACTGCCTGCGAAGCTCCTTGACTGGAGCCTTGCTTTGGAGCCGGGGGCGGAGTTTAACCTGAACCTGATTCCGAGCAGCAAGATACAAGAGGGTAAGCAGGCGACAGAAGAGGCAGATGATATCATGCAGGCCGTGGAGGCAGGTGAGCCGTTGCCGGACACGGAAAAGCGGGAGGCTGTGCGGGAAAGGCTGGGCTGGCGCTATGACAGCCGTGGCTTGGAGCAGGTTTCCGCCAAGGCTACTGTCACAGAGCTGAAATCCCGCAGTTGGCAGGAACAGGCACAGGAGGAAATATACACTTCCTTGCCCTTATCAGGACATGTGGCTATAAGTGTGTTGGAAGAAGAGTGGGCTCGTCCTCGCTTCCTGCAGCAGAAGCAGGAGAAAAAGACCTTCACCCCTGCCGAGCGGGGCACTCTCATGCACACGGCCTTGCAGCATATCGACTTTCATACCCCTGCTGATTTTGCCGCTGTGCGCAGGCAGCTGGAGAAGATGGAAACGGCTGGCATCTTCCAGCCCGGGGAACGCCAGGTTGTGGATGGGGGCAAGATTGTCAATCTCCTGTCCTCGCCCTTGGGAGAAATGCTCCGCAAGGCCCGTCGCATCTACCGTGAACAGCCCTTCTGCCGCCTGCTCCCCGCCAACCGCTTCTATCCGGAGGCCAAAGACCCTGAAGCCAGGATTTTCCTGCAAGGTGTCATTGACTTGCTTTTTGAAGATGAGCAGGGCCGCTTTGTGCTGGTCGACTACAAGACCGACAGGGGGCTTACGGGAGACCAGGCCATAGAGCGTTATAAGATGCAGCTGAACCTCTACCGGGAGTCGGTGGAAGCATTGCTGAACCGCAAGGTAGATAGCTGCTACTTGTATCTGCTGCAGAATGGGATTATGGCAGAACTTTGATGGGGGCGTGTTGATTAAATGAACTTGGTCTTGACTTGCGGGATGACCTAATAGAATGCCTATACTCCTGGCTTCATGAGTTGGTTTCATTCAGCGGCTACGATTCGCTGCTTAGGTGGTGGAGAACTTTTGTTCTCAATAATGAATCATTTCAGAAGAAAGCTTCAATTCTGGCTGCCAGGAATATCTGCCTGTATTCCTCCAGTTCCTTCGGGTGCAGCGTTTTGACATTCTTGAAGGCGTAGCTCTTGCCCAGCAGGTGGTATTTGTTTTCGCCGAACTGGTGGAAGGGCAGGAGCTGGACTTGGTTTGCGCCCACTTCCCGCAGGCGGAGGACAAAGCCTTTGGCATCCTCCAAGCCTGCATTCACGCCGGGGATCACCGGCAGGCGGGGCAGGACTTCCTTGCCTTGCTGGAGGGCGTATTTCATATTGGCCAAAATGGGCAGGTTTGATACACCTGTGTATTCCCGGTGCTTTCCTTCGTCCCAGTGCTTGATGTCAAAGAGTAGCAGGTCGAGGTGCTCAAGCAAGCGCCGGAAAGTATCAGGAGGGGCGAAGCCGGTGGTTTCCATGGCTGTGTGGAGGCGCTTTTCCTTGCAGGCCTGCAGCAAGGCCAAGGCAAATTCTGGCTGCAGCATGGGCTCGCCCCCTGAGAGAGTCACTCCGCCGCCGCTCTTTTGGTAGAAAGGCTCGTCTTGCATGACGAGGCGGACAATATCATCGACATTTTTCCGCTCCCCCTTGAGCTTCAGAAAATGAGGGGGAGCTTTCCTTTTATCCCAAGGAATCTCCAGTTGGGGGGACTGGCTTTCGGGGTTGGCGCACCAAGCGCATCTGAGGGGGCAGCCCTTGAAGAATACCACCGTGCGGATGCCTGGCCCATCGTCGAGACTGAATTTCTGTATGTTGAAGATGGTGCCGAGTTGGCAGTTCTTTTCCATGCTCATCACTCCTTGGCATGTACTGGCAGATTTGTGTCATCTCTTAGATAATATCACACAGAAAGAATATTGTAAATAAAATTGCTTTCGAATGAAAATAATCATACTTCATAGCAAAGAAAAATATTGACTGAAATGTAATTTTGATATATTATTGAGTTATAAATGAAAGATAAAACCTTATTAGCAAAATAGGAGGTCGGATGCCATGGAGAACAAGGAACACTTCGGCTCACTGACGAAGAGGATGCAGGCCTTCCGGGAAGAGGTGCTGGAAGAGAAGCCCCATATAGATGCAGAGAGGGCTGTCCTGGCAACGGAAAGCTACAGGGCTCACCAGAATCAGCCGCCTGTGATGAAGCGGGCTTTGATGCTGAAGAACATTCTGGAAAAAATGTCCATCTATATTGAGGATAGGACCCTGATTGCAGGCAATCAGGCTACCAAGAATTGCAATGCCCCTATTTTCCCAGAGTACACCATGGGTTTTGTGATGGATGAACTGGACAAGTTCCAGCAGCGGGATGGGGATGTATTCTATATCACTGAGGAGACCAAGGCTCAGCTGCGTGCTCTGGCCCCCTTCTGGGAAAACAACAACCTGCGGGCCAGGGGGGAGGCTTTGCTGCCGGATGAGGTGGCAGTCTTCATGGAGACTGGCGTTTTCGGCATGGAGGGCAAGCTCAACGCCGGGGATGCCCATATCGTGGTGAACTACGGCAGATTGCTCGCTGAGGGCTTGCGGGGCTATGAGGAGCGCACGCGGCAGCTGAAGGCCTCCCTTGACCTGACTGATTCTGACAGCGTGGACAAGTATGTTTTCTACAAGGCTGTGCTGATAGTAATAGAGGCTGTGAAGGATTTTGCCCAGCGTTACTCGAATCTGGCAGGAGAACTGGCGGAGAGGGAGCAGGATGACAAGCGGAAGGCAGAGCTGATGGAAATCTCCCGCATCTGCGCGAGGGTTCCTTACGAGCCAGCCAAGTCCTTCCCTGAGGCTGTGCAGGCAGTCTGGTTCATCCAGCTCATCCTGCAGATTGAGTCCAACGGCCATTCCCTTTCTTATGGGCGTTTTGACCAATATATGTATCCCTACTACAAGCAGGATGTGGAGCAGGGGAAAATCACCCAGGCTGAGGCGCTGGAACTGCTGACCTGCCTCTGGATCAAGACCCTGACCATAAACAAGGTGCGCTCCCAGGCCCATACCTTCAGCTCGGCAGGCAGTCCCATGTACCAGAATGTCACCATTGGCGGGCAGACCTCTGACAAGCAGGATGCGGTGAATGACCTGTCCTTCCTGGTGTTGAAGTCCGTGGCCCAGACCAGGCTGACCCAGCCCAATCTCACGGTCCGTTACCATGAGCATATCAGCAAGGCTTTCTTTGACGAGTGCATCGAGGTCATGAAGCTGGGCTTCGGCATGCCCGCTCTGAACAACGATGAGATCATCATCCCTTCTTTCATCAAATGGGGAGTGAAGGAGGAAGATGCTTACAACTACAGCGCTGTGGGCTGCGTGGAGACGGCGGTGCCCGGCAAGTGGGGCTATCGCTGCACTGGTATGAGCTATATAAACTTCCCCAGGGTGCTGCTCTGCGCCATGAACGATGGGGTGGATATGACCAGCGGCAAGCGCTTCACCAAGGGCTATGGCTATTTCAAGAACATGAAGTCCTACGAGGAACTGCTCTCTGCCTGGGACAGGACGGTGCGGGAGATGACCCGCTTCAGCGTCATGGTGGAGAATGCCATTGACAAAGCCTCGGAGCGGGACGTGCCTGACATCCTTTGCTCAGTCCTTACCGATGACTGCATAGGCCGGGGCAAGACTATCAAGGAAGGGGGCGCGGTCTACGATTTCATCTCAGGCTTACAAGTGGGCATTGCCAATATGGCAGATTCCCTGGCGGCCATCAAGAAGCTGGTGTTTGAGGAAAAAAGGGTTGCTCCTGCCGAGCTTTGGGAGGCAATCCTGGACGATTTCCAGTCGGAGAAGTCCAAGCAGATTCAGGCCCTGCTCCTGCATGAGGCTCCCAAGTACGGCAACGACGATGACTATGTGGACAGCCTGATAGTGGAGGCTTACGATTCCTATCTGGACGAAATCAAGAAGTATCCCAATACCCGCCACGGTCGTGGGCCCGTAGGCGGCATACGCTACGGGGGGACTTCCTCTATTTCTGCCAATGTGGGCCAGGGCATGGGCACCATGGCCACCCCAGATGGAAGGCGGGCGCATGAGCCGCTGGCGGAGGGATGCTCTCCTGCCCACGGGGCTGATGCCAACGGCCCCACGGCGGTGTTCAAGTCCGTGGCGAAGCTGCCCACGGAAAAAATCACCGGCGGGGTGCTGCTGAACCAGAAGATGACCCCCCAGGTGCTGGCCAAAGAGGAGAACAAGCAGAAGCTGGAGATGCTGATAGCTACCTTCTTTGACACCCTCAAGGGATACCATGTGCAGTACAATATCGTGTCCAGGGAAACCCTGATAGATGCCCAGAAGCACCCGGAGAAGCACAAGGACCTGATTGTGCGGGTGGCAGGCTACAGTGCTTTCTTCAATGTGCTTTCCAAGGCCACCCAGGACGATATCATCGGCAGGACGGAACAGAGTCTGTAAGCGGCGGAAAGACAGTTCCTAAGGAGGACATAGACATGAAGCTCATCATTGACGACGCCCATATTGACCAGATCAAGAAAATCTATGAATACTATCCCGTGGACGGTGTCACCACCAATCCCACCATCCTCGCCAAGAGTGGCCGGCAGCCCTATGAGGTGCTGAAGGAGATTCGCGAGTTCATCGGTACCGAAGCGGAACTGCATGTGCAGGTGGTGGCGCAAAAAGCAGCAGGCATGGTGGAGGATGCCCACCGCATTGTCGAGGAACTGGGCCAAGGTACTTTTGTCAAGGTCCCTGCTGTGCCCGAGGGCTTCAAGGCCATGAAAGCCCTACATGGCGAAGGAGTGAAGCTCACTGCCACTGCCATCTACACTCCCATGCAGGCTTTCCTGGCAGCCAAGGCGGGGGCTGCTTATGCTGCCCCCTATATCAACCGCATTGACAACATGGGCTACAATGGCGTGAAGGTGGCCAAAGACATACACGATATCTTCCGCAACAATGGTTTGAAAACAGAAGTGCTGGCAGCCAGCTTCAAGAATTCCCAGCAGCTGCTGGAGCTATGCGAATATGGGGTAGGAGCCTCCACTGTCTCGCCGGACGTGATTTTTGGCCTGGTGAAAAATACGGCCATCACCTCTGCCATTGACGACTTCATCGCGGACTTCGAGGGGCTGGTGGGAGCTGGCAAGACCATGAAGGACTGCTGATCTCACGGTTTTTCCTTATTGATCCTCCATTTGCGTATACTTGTATACATGAGAAGTTGTGTTGACAAGGTTACACTTGCTTGCTATAATCTTCACATCGACATGAACTTGAGGCAATGAGGCCCCATGCAGTCAGGTACCGGACTGCATGGGGTCTTTGTATTTCAAGGGCGTGTTGCCGTCATTATTCAAAGAGGAATACATGAAGGGATATGATCTATATGCTTAATGCAGGAGATACTGCCTGGGTGCTCATAAGCGCAGCCCTGGTGTTCATAATGACTCCCGGCCTGGCTCTTTTCTACGGGGGCATGGTGCGGAGCAAGAATGTGCTGACTACCATCATGCAGAGCATGTTTGTGCTGGGACTTATTTCCGTTGAGTGGGTTATCCTGGGCTATGCCATGGCTTTTGGTACGGATGTGGGCGGCTTTATAGGCAGCCTGGACAAAGTTGGCCTTGAGGGCGTGGGACTGGCCATCCTGGAGGGTGGCACCATCCCGGAGCTGGCTTTCGTGGCCTTCCAGTGCATGTTTGCAGCCCTTACCCCGGCTCTCATCACTGGCGCCTTTGCTGAGAGGCTCCGCTTTTCCGCGTTCTGCTTCTTCATCCTGCTCTGGGCCATCCTCATCTACAACCCCATGGCACACTGGGTTTGGGGCGGTGGCTTCCTGGCTGAGCTGGGGGCGCTGGATTTCGCTGGCGGCCTGGTCATCCACATTCTCTCCGGCGTGTCCGGCCTGACCATCTGCCTGCTCCTTGGCAAGCGCCACGGCTATGGCAAGCGCGCCATGCTGCCACATAACCTGCCCATGACGGTGCTGGGGGCTGCGCTCCTCTGGTTCGGCTGGTTCGGCTTCAATGCCGGCAGCGCTTTGGGAGCCAATGAGCTGGCTGCCAATGCCTTCGTGGTGACCCAGGCGGCAGCTGCCGCAGCCCTGGTGGCTTGGGTGCTCCTTGAGTGGAACTTCAATGGCAAGCCCACCCTTCTCGGTGCAGTCTCAGGCTGCGTGGCTGGCCTGGTGGCCATCACGCCTGCTGCAGGTTTTGTCACTCCCCTGGCTTCTCTCGTCATCGGCGCTGTGGGCGGCGCTGTCTGCTACTTCGCCGTGGCTGTGCTGAAGCAGAAGCTGGGCTATGATGATTCCCTTGATGCTTTCGGCATTCACGGCATCGGCGGCACCTGGGGCTCCATCGCCACCGGCATCTGGGCCACCACCGCGGTGAACCCGGATGGAGCCAATGGCCTGTTCTACGGCGAGACCAATCTGTTCTTTGCCCAGATCATCTCCACCATCGTGGCTTACGCTTTGGGCATCGTTGGTTCCTATGTGCTTTACAAGCTGGTTGACCATTTCATCTCCATGCGCGTGGACGAGGCTGAGGAAATCGCAGGCCTCGACCTGGTGGAGCATGGCGAGCAGGGCTACAGCGGGGAGACCATAGGCGGCAGCCCCATCCTGGGCGCGCTGGAGAATTCCTCGGAACTGCTGGCCCGCACGGTGATGGCCAGCGGCCATAGCGCAGTGAAGTAAGGGGGCAGGGACTATGAGCGTGCAGAAGATAAGCAAGGTAGAGATCATCACCCGTTCCAGCAAGCTGGACGAGCTGGTGCAGGCACTCAACGATATCGGCGTGCTGGGCATGACCGTGAGCCAGGTCTTCGGCAGCGGCCTCCAGCGGGGTCACAAGGAGGTCTATCGCGGACAGGAATACCATATCAATCTGGTGCCAAAGGTGAAGATTGAGACAGTGGTCTGCGAGGTGCCCGTGGAAAAGGTGCTGGAAACCGCCCAGAAGGTGCTCCGCACAGGCAAGTTTGGCGATGGCAAGATCTTCGTCACGGAGCTTGCCGATGCCGTGCGCATCCGCACCGGCCACCGCGGCCCGGAGGCCATCAAGGACATTCCCGGCGAGGTGAAGGAAAAAGTCTGAAAGGCAAACTAGGGCGTGTTGATTAAATGAACTTGGCCCAGATTTGCGGGGATTGGCTGTCCATTGCAAGGCGACAAACCGGAGGCATAGCGGTGCTATGTCGAGGATTTGTCAACGCAGCAGGGACAGTCAAGACCCGTGAAGATGGG
>JAGBLH010000282.1 GCA_017635515.1 Selenomonas sp. | reverse complement strand
TAATTACAAGGGCGCGTTTTCGTAAGAAAACGCGCCACACAATTTTGCCTGCTTGTCAAGCAATTTTTATAAAAAATATATTTTTTTACAAACATTTATTCCATTTCTTAACTAAATGACATTGCCTCTATAGGTGGGGGTGGCGAATATCATAACAGGCGAGAGCGCATATCTCCCGCCTCGTTGAAAGGCCAAGAGGAAGCTTTGTCTATCGACAAAGCTGGAACAATGGCCTTATAAAAACAGCCAGCCATGCTATAGCAAGCACGGCTGGCTGTTTCTTCTTGCAACAATTTTTCAATAGCTACCGACATAGCACCCGGACTGACAACTGGCTCACAATAAGCCATTTACGGTCATTGAGAGAATATCCTTATCTCAATACTCCACACCCAGCTGGCGGCACAGCCACCGCATCATGGCCTTGTTGGTATCTTCCCCCTGATAGCCATGGGGAGCCTTGGAGTTGCAGACAAAGAAATTCTCCACCCCGGCATCGGTCAGGGCTTTCTGCAGGCTGAGGCTCTGCTGGATGGGTACTAGCGAATCATGTCCGCCATGGGCGATAAAGAAGGGCGGCGCAGCTTTCGTCATCTGATAGACGGGGCTGCCCAGCTTGGCCAGCTCTACCATCTGCCAGTAAGGGGAGGACTTGTCCCCCGCCTCGTCTATCCTGCGCAGGGTGCCTACCCCCTCCCCTTCTCCTGTAAAGCCCAAGAGCACAGACTCCATAGCCCGGACGGAATCATGGGTTTCTGCCGCCTCAGCAGGGTCCTGCAGGGCAGGGCTCATTTCCGGGGCCATGGTCAGCAGATTGGTGGGGCCATAGTAATCCACGCAGGCCTTCACGCTGCTGCTGAAGGCAAGGTTGCCGCCCTCGTCCCCTTCCAACGCCTGGTTGCCGCTGGTCAGGGCCAGCTCGGCTGCCAGATGAGCACCGGCGGAGCTTCCCGCTATGGCCATGCGGTCTGCGTCCAGACCATATTCATCTGCATGGGCGCGGACAAAACGCACTGCCGCTTTCACATCATAGATCTGGGCGGGAAAAGTCGCTTCGCTGTTCAGCCGGTAATCTACGGACACAAAGGCAATGCCATGGTTCAGCACATCCTTGAAGACCTTGTAACTGGAGGCATTGTCACTGGCCATCAGGCCTGCCTGCCCGCTTGTCTGAGGCTGGGGCACGTTCTTGGCATCATCACCTTCATATGAGCCCCTGGCCCAGCCGCCCCCATGGACATAGACCAGGACCGGCACTTTGCCCTTGGCCTTGGGCGGCACGAAGACATTCATGCGGAGCTTTCGGTCTGCGCCGTCAGCATTTTTCACCTCTGCCACCAGCACATCCCGATAAGTGGGCGGCATCTGCACCAGATTATCCGCCCTGGCTCCCGCCTCGCAGCCTGCCCCCAAAGGTGCTGCTATTGCCAGCGACAGCAAGGCCGCCAGGGCCAGCTTCTTCACTCTGCCTGCTTTCATGGGATTACCTCCTGCACTCTACCTTGTCCTTACTTCTTGATACGCTTGTAGTCAGCGTCAAAATATTTTCCTGCCCGGATATCGTCCGTCATGCCCTTGTAGGGAGCCTCGGCAATGACCTCCTCGTTGTTCTGCCCGGCCTTGCCCATGTAGGTGATCTTGGCGAACTCCGGCACCAGATACTTGGGATAATTCTCGTACTTCTCCCTTGATTCCTTCATGAGTTCAATATGTTCATTCTGGAAGCAGACCGTAATCTCAGGATGATCCTGCACCCACTTGGGGAAGAAGATCACCCCGTGCATGATATGCTCATTGGGCATGAAGTCCAATGCCACATCCGTGCCGGTGGGCTCCGTCCAGGTGACCTTGTACACCCCATCGGTGAGCTTCACGATATTAGCCTCCTGGTCTTTCACCCAGCGTCCGGCTACCATGCCGCCATGGATACGGTAATCCACCGTGTGGTCATTCTTGGCATACCACTCGTACTCCCAGCCGTTGTCGTAGGTATAGATAAAGTGCGTGCCCAGAAAATCGTCCAGTTCTTTGAATTCCATCAGAAATGCCCCTTTCAGCAATCATGTATATATTTACATATTCTTCACATCTGTTATAATACCCCTTTCCCAAAGCTTTGTCAATAACATGTAAATAAATACATGTAAAGATTTTCTTCATGTGATATACTGTGGTCAACAAAAGAGAAAGAAAGGTGATCTGCATGGCACAGAAGAACGTGCTGAAATACATCATCCTGGGCATGCTGGCCCACAGGGAGCTGGCAGGCTACGATATCAAGAAGCTGTTCGAGGAGGAGCTGGGAGATTTCTGGTACTCCAATCACAGCCAGATTTACCCGGAGCTACGCCGCCTGGAGGAAGATGGCTTCATTGCTTCCCACACAGAGCTGGTAGGAAAGAAGCTGGAAAAGAAATTCTACCGCATAACAGAAAGCGGACAGCAGCTGCTGTCCGCCTGGATGGAAGAACCCCTGAATCCCCCGGTGCCTACCAGGGACGAGTTCACCATGAAACTATACTTGATAAACTCAGCCAAAGACCCGCTGGTGCCCCGTCTCTTTCAGGAAGAAATCTGCCGCCACGAGGAAAAACTCCAATACCTGCAAGCCCGCTGGCAGCTGCTCTTCGCCGACGAAGCAGCCAGGCAGGAGCACTACGGCCACCGCTGCATCCTCCAGCAGGCCATCCTAAGGGAAAAGCAACGGCTGGAATGGCTCCGCCAGGAATATGCGGCACTGAAGCAGTAACGCTTCAAACCGTTTCCTTGGCCGCATTCTTCCCGGCTGTGTAGCCAAAGGTCTGGGCGCGGCCATGGCTGTTGCCCGGTATGACCGTGGGATAATCGTTGCCATAGAAGGAGCCGGAGTTGTTGCCGGCGGCGTAGAGGCCGGGGATGACATTCTTTTCCTTGTCCAGCACCTGCATCTTGTCATTGATGGTCAGTCCCCCCAGGGTGACCAGCATGGAAGAACCCATCTTGCAGGCGAAGAAAGGAGGCTTCTCTATGGTGGTCATGAAGAGAGGCTTCTTGAAGTAATCCTCGTCCACTCCCTTGCGGGCCAGCTCATTGTAGCGCTCGATGGTCTTCTTGAGAGTATCTGCGGGGAGCTTCGTCACCTCTGCCAGCTCGTCAAGGCTACCCGCCTGCTTCACCAGGCCCTTTTCGATATAGCGCTTGATGTCCTCCGGATTGTGGTGGAATTTCATTTCCTTACAGGCCGTCTGATGGAAGGCAGGTGCTTCTTCCGGCCACTTGGAATCCCAGATATTCCACTTGCACTTGCCAGGCTGCTGGCGCACCTGGTTCACCAGATAGCCAAAGGGCAAATCCTCATTGCCGAAGCGCTCGCCCTTGAGGTTCACTCCCAGCCAGGGCTGGCGTGTCAGGGCATCAGGGTTCTCCTTGGGATCGTCCACAAAAGCCTTGTCGAAGTACATGGCTGTATGCGGCCATTCATCTATGCCCGCGCCAATCCAAAGGCCCATCTTCTGGCCGTCGCCTGTATTGTAGGTGCCGGGATAAGAAATCTTGCTGATGCATTCCTTGGCCTCAGGTATGTAGTAGTTCAGCATCTCTTCATCATGGCCATAGTCCCCGGCACAGAGTATAACCGCCTTGGCAGCATTGAATTTGATATAATTCTTGTTCTCGTCCTGGCCGATGACCCCCGTCACCCGGCCCTGGTTTTCCTTCCGCACCAACTGCACAGCAGGGGTCTTGTAGCGGATATCCACCCCCAAATTCTCAGCCGAAGTGCGCAGGGTGTAACCCATGGCAATGGTGGGCGCACCACCGTAGATGCCCTGGGGCATCTTATCCGCAGCCCCCGGAGGCGGCTCCAGCACAAAGGTCAGCGTGGGGAAAGTAGGCAGCGTGGAGGTGGGAGCCACCAGTTCCTCCTTGGTCCAGATATGCTTCACTGTGCAGCCGACCTTCATGGCCAAGCCCATGAGCCAGTCATTCACCTCGCCGCTGTGCTGGGTGAAGACCTCCACCACCTTCTGGTCGGGGCGATAGGAACCATAGCGCATGAGCTCGGTAGTGACGAACTCCGGATCTATGGTAGTGCCGCCATCCAGCTGCACCTTGGCATTGACAGCGCCGTAGTCATAGCTGCGGAAATTCACGCTCTGGGTCTTCTCAATCAGGGTGACTTTCGCCCCTTCCTCCGCTGCGGCAATAGCTGCGCAGAGACCTGCCATGCCGCCGCCCACTACCACGATATCTGCACTGACGGTTTCCTTGATCTGGCTGTCAGCGATTGGTTCTGGCGCTTTCAGGAAAGACGGCTCCGCTGCCGGGCCGCTCCCTCCACCCTTCTTGTTCTTGTCCTCCGCCATATGCTTGCGGCCATTGCCGCAGCCAGTCATGACGGAAGCTCCCACCACACCGGCAAAGGCCATGGCACCGGCCTTCAGGAAGCTGCGCCTGGACATACCGCTTTTCATTTCATTCTCACTCATTGCCGATCCCTCCGGGTTTCAATCTCAGCCGCCGATTCGCGCATCTTTCAGCGGCGGCACTCCTGCAATAATATATCCTCTGTTGATTTTACCCTTTGGGTGGAAAATCTTCCTCATAAGAACCAACAAAATACAGCCTGTATTTTTATATCATCATGTGAAGAAAAAAATCTGCGTTTATTATATGATAAGCACAGACAATGAAGCACGGAAATACTCAGACATGATACTATATGAGGGGGAGTCATCAATGCAAAGATTGAAACCGGTGCTTGATTTCATCAAGAAAAAACCGCTTTTTTCCATAGCCTGCCTGTTCGTATGCCTGATTGGTGCCCACTTCGCCATGCAGGCCGTAGAAAAGGTGCCCGATGTGGCATGCTCACCCTGCCATGTGATGGAGCCCTATGTGGCCGCCTACCATGACAGCGACCTCTTGTCCCACGCCCATGCCGCCGCCAAGGTGGAATGCATAGACTGTCATGAGAACGGCCTGGATGACAAGATCCAGGAAACCGTCTGGTATGTCACGGACGATTTCGATGACCCGCCCCTGAAGCGCGCCTTCCCCAATGAGATGTGCACCAAGTGCCACACGGACATAGATGCCATCATCGCCAAGACCAACTACGAGGAGGCCAACCCTCATAACTCCCATATCGGCGACCTCACTTGCTCCGACTGCCACAAAATGCACAATCCCTCCAAGGCTCTCTGCGCCGATTGCCACAATTTTGCTTTTCTGCAAAAATTGCCTGCCGGCTGGGAAAAGCCCAATGCCGCTAAATAACTTTGGCAGAGCGGTGCAGCTCTATTCCACATAGACGATCTTTCAAAATCATACATTCCCAAAAGCCGCAGGACATGCTTCCTGCGGCTTTTTCGGCATATCAGGACAGTTCACTGTCCACGCCCCTCTCCAGAAGGCCTGCTGCCTCCAGTACCTCCCAGAGCAGCAGGGCCACCATCAGATTGCCGCGCACTTGGGGGCTGGCCAGAGATGCCTCCAGCAGCTTCTCAATTTTCTCGTACCTGTAGCGGATAGTATTTACATGGAGGAAAAGCTGCCCGGCAGTCTGCACGAAATTGAAATTGCTTTCCAGCAGCTTCCTCAAAGTAGGAAAAAGCATCTGCCTCTCCTCTCGGTCATTCTGCCACAGCTTCCCAAAAGTCTTGCTCACATAGCGCCTGAGGGTGACAATGTCCTGAGAAAAAAGCATCTGCTCAATGCCCATCTGCTTCAAGGCGCAGAAAGGAAGGCCGCGGTTGAGGCCATAGCCCCAGACCAGACTGGCCTCCAAATACGACTTATGCAAGTCTTTGAGCCCATAGGCATTTCCCAGTCCCCAAACGAACTGTCCCGCCTGCCTGGCAAGCAAAGCTCTCTGCCAGCCATCTATCCAGTCCTCAATCTCCGCCAGCTTTTCTTCCCCTGGCAGGACGAAGATAAGGCGCTCATCCCAGAGCACCGGCCCTGTCCAGCCCAGCCTGGCCTCAGCAGACAAGATCTCCTTCGCCAGCCTGGCAGCCCCGGAGCTGCTGGCATTTGCCGTGCGCCCCAGCAGGATGGCATACTTCTGGCTATGGGAAAGCTCTATGCCCTGCAGTCCGAAAATTTCCTGTATCCTGGCGCTGCTGCTGATGAGCTTGCCTATCATCTTCTGATGGAAGCCTTCATTGATATCATCAGCTTCCACAGCAATCAAGTCAAAGAGTTCCATAGCCTCCCGGCGCACTTTCATAGCCGAGCACAGGAAAGGTATCTCCCCTTCCTCCACGCCGGACATCTCCACCAGATTTTGTATTTCCCTGCCATAGTGGAAATAGAGCCGCTTGGCCTGGCGACTGTAATAATACTCATCGCAGGAAAACCTGGGAATGCTATGGATTGACAGCCTGCTGACCCCCTCGTACAAAGGCCACATGAGAGTGCCCCGCCGCCAGATGGCCAGCGGCTTCTTGATTTCCCTCTGCAAATCACCCCAAACCTGCTCAATGCCAATCTGCAGGGCCTGCTCCGTATATGTGTCCACTAATAACACCTCCCTATTCCCATCTGCCCACCAGCCCGTATTCCCTGCCCCAGCCCTCCTGCAGCATCTCCCGCAGCTTCAGGGCCGTGTAAAGCTCGAATTTCGTCCTACCATCCCTGATGATGGCAACATCCAGCAGTTCTTCTATGCGCTTGATACGATAGTGCAGCGTGCTCACCTTCACGCCGAAATGCCGGGCAGTGACCTGCCAGTCGAAGGTATGGCGCAGGAGATAGTCAAGAGTAGGCAGCAGCTTTGCCTGCCTGGCGCGGTCATATTCCAGGACAGGCCCCAGCCAGCGGTTGATATATGCTTCCTGCTGCTCCCGGGGCGCAGATAGCAGGAAGGTGAAGTAGCCCAGGTCTTCATAGCGCTCCACAAAGCCTCCAGCCTGCTCCTGCCAGCGGCTGCGGATGGCAAGATATGCCTCGTCATAGCTGCGGTAAAGATATTTCATGGGATGCAGGCTGCCAATACCTATGGCCAGCTCTATCTGGCAGCTCTCCTCCGCCAAGTGCCGGAAATCTTCCCCCAGCTGCCTGGCAGGCCATTCTACAAACAGTTCCGAAAAACTGCTGCGCTCATGCAGGGCAGGAATAATATGGACCAGATGATCCCGCCAGAAAATGGGCCGCAGGGAATTTATGCCTTTCACTCGACTGTATTCCTCCAGCAGGGAAGCCACCTCATCAAATTTTGCCCTGGGCTGCGGCTTTCTGGCAAAAAGCAGATGCACTGCATAGGGATAGTCCTCGACCAGCCTCAGGGAGCTTGCCTCCAGAAACTGCTCTATGCCCTCCCGCCTACCGAAAAGCACCTCGATTATTTCCTGCTCGTGCTGCCATCTGCGCTTTTGCTGTATCAGAGTAAGCCGCAGGCAGGCCAGGAGCTGCCTGCGGTATTCTTCCATCTGCTTCTGCCAGAGCGCCGCTTCATGAGATGGCATAGGTGCTATTAGCAGCAGCAGGATATGTCCTTCGGTCTCTGCCCGGCAAGCCATGACCTTCTCCCCCGCCTCGAAAAAGACATCCTCCGTCCGGCCATAGGCTTTTACCAAGAAGGCTTCCGAAAGCCGCTGCCTGTCCCCATGCAGGCACTTGCCACACTCATCCAGCAGCCAAGCTGAATATTTCCACTTCCTGCGCAGGTTCCTGACAAAGCCCTCCACGCCTCCTGCCTGGATGATTTCTGCCAGCCTTTCGTCCAAGTCCAGCTCCCCCTCTCCCCTTCTGCATTCCTATCCTGAAAATCCTACAAAAATGAACTATATTCATTATAGCATAATCAAAAGCTATTCCCCAAACCTAAAAAAGACCCTGCCCGCTTGGGCAGAGTCTTCTCTTGCTCAGAAACATTTTTCCTGATAACCTGACTGACTCCCATGCACACTTCCCGCATTCGCTCTGGCATCTGAAGTGTGCTGAAAGCTAAACCGAAATAACCACTGCAGCAGTCAATGCTCAGCCTGAACCGTCAAGCTCGGATTCATGCGCTGCTGATAGCACTGCGCCCAGACCGTCAGCGCTGCCAGCAGGCAGAACAACAGGCCGCCCAGCACCACATACCCGGTTCCCCAGGCTTCGATGAAGCGGCCGCTGACCGTAGTTCCCAGCACGCAGCCCAGATTGGCTGCCGTCAGGAACAGGCCATTGGCAAAGTCCGGGGCTTCCGGCGCTGCACTGGCAAGCCAATACTGATTGATATTGGCATTGATGCCCCCCAGGATGCCCCAGAGCACCACCATCAGCCCCATCAAGGGCCAGGCGCTGCCGCCTCCCAGCAGGACCAGGTATACGGTGGCCACCGCCACGGGAAAAGCCTTTACTACCAGCAGGGGCCTAACCGTCAGCAGACTGCCCGCCAGCATGCTGCCGCCAATATTGCAGAGGCCGTAGACAAACAGCAAGATGCTGACCAAGGTTGGGGCCACCCCGGAAACCACGCCCAGATATTCTGCCAGATAGTTGAACACGCCAAAGATCGAGCCATTGAGGAAAATCACCGCTATAATGGAAGCCCAAAGCATGGGCTTGCGCAAAACTGCCAGCTGGCTGCCATAACTCATGCCCTTCCGCACCGGCATTGAAGGCACCAGCCAAAGAGTCAGCAGAAGCACCGCGAAGGTTGCCAGGGCAAAAAAGGCCATGGAGGCAGACAGGGAAAACTGCTCCGCCAAAAAGTTGCTGAGGGGCACGCCAGCCACCATCCCGGCAGCCACTCCCGCATTGATCTTGGCCACCGCCTTGGGCGCCTCGCCAGGCCTAGCCAAAGCTGCCGCCACCGTGAAGGCCATGGAGCAATAGACCGGGTGGAAAAAAGCCGGCAGCACCCGTACCGCCAGCAGCACATAAAAGTTTTCCGCAAAGACGGCAGTCACGTTGCACAAGGTGAAAAGCCCAAGAATAAAGACCATCAGATACTTGCGATTGAAGCGTGACAGCAGCAGGGGCATGGTAGGCCCTGCCACAGCCACCCCCAGGGCAAAGAGACTGATCAGCCACCCCGCCTGCACCACCGTCACCTGATAAGCTTCGGCAATATAGGGCAGGATGCCGATAAAACCCATTTCCGTATTCAAAATGCCAAACACGCCAACGGCCAAAATAAACAGGAGCACTCGGCTGTTCCCGATGTTTTCATTGTCCATATACCCACTTCCTTTCGAGCCTATTATATCCCGCCCCCTATATGTAATACCAATACTTATATAAAATCAGTATTTATGCCTTGCAGTAATAACTTTTTATTATGCAGCAAAGTCAAATTTTCGAAACACATCCTCCTTTTTGTCATAGACAAGGAATCTCCTGCAGGGTACAAAAACTTTGCTCTCTTAGGAAGTTAGTCTTGCTGGCAGGTGCAGCCTCACTTCTGTCGAATCACTGAATGAGGACATAGCGTTTTTTCGTTTTCCTGCTTTTTTATCCTTGCCCATGTTCTCTTTGACACTCCTCATGCGTAAATGTTGAAAAGTGTCATTGCTTCCCTTTACAAAAATGATAAATATAGAATATGATATAGAAGCAGGGATGGCATGGGTCTCCCTGCTTTTGTGCGGATAATACTTTTTAGAATAGAGGCAGGTATGTTAATCGAATTCAAGAACAATCGGCGGTTAGCCACCATAGATATATTCCGTGGGCTGGCCATAGCTTGTATGCTATTGGTCAATGCCCTGCCTAATTTTGAGCTGTCCTATCCCTTGCTGGTGCATGCTCCCTGGTCGGGGCTCACCATTGCGGACCTGGCCTTTCCAGGCTTCGTCTTCATCATGGGAGTGGCTGCTGCCCTGTGGTTTCCCAAGCATGAACGGGAACACTTTGGGGATAAATTCAATATAATCTTACGACGTTCGCTGCTTCTGATAATGATAGGTTTTTTCCTCAATCAGTTTAACCTATGGCTGGATTACATCTACAATCCGGCGGCGGGTAGCTCATTGCTCGATGCAGTCTTTGACCACGGCCGTGTCATGGGGGTATTGCAGCGATTGGGCTTGGTGTACTTTTGGGGCATGATTATCGTCTGGTGGCTGCGCAGCGAAAAGCTGATTGCCATTATGGCGCTGCTGCTGCTAGTTGTTTCCTCAACTGGTTTTCATCTTTATAATGCCCCCCATCCCTTCAGCCCCGACAATAATATCAGTATGTTTATTGACAGTCTTTTTCCTGGAGCAGCCCATTGTTATATGGGACAGGCCTTCGATCCAGAAGGACTTTACGGCACTATAGCGGCCACGGCCTCTTTTCTCTGGGGCATCATTGCCGGACATCAGCTCACTATGAAAAGCGCTCCAACCTTTGAACGGGTGCAGATGCTCTGGATCAGTGGCACCGTGCTTTTCATTGCGGGTGGGCTTTGGAGTTATGGGGATATCATCAGCAAGCAGCTCTGGACGGCACCTTTTGTGCTCTTTACCAGTGGCGGCTTTATGTGGGGCCTGGGGCTGCTGGAAATGGGGCTGAATCTTTTCCCGGACTTTACACGCTGGCTATTTACCCCCTGTAGTATTTTGGGACTCAATCCGCTGGTGATGTTCATTTTGCCAGACACGGTGCTGATGTGGTTATGGCTGCTGCAGGTAAATGGAGAGCCCTTTTATCCCTGGCTTTGGGAAATGACCCTCAAAGATGCAATGGATGTACCGTTGAGCATTTTCCTTTATGCTCTGTTGTGGACAGCCTTGTGGCTGCCAGTGGCCAAGTTTTTACATAAACGGCAAATCATTTTCAAGCTCTAACGGAACAACTCATAGATAAGTGTTAAAGATCCGCATCTATGACTCTGCTGTGGCACAATCCCTTCATGCTGAATTTGCATGGCTACCATTTTTTCTTGCCACCTTGCCATCATTCTGTTAGCCGATGAGGCGGTCAAATTCCGTAAGCAGGCCGTCCAGACTGGTTGCGATGTTCAGCTCCATGGGGGAGTGGCTGGGAGGGAATGGACGGCGGCTGGTGCAGAAGCCGATAAAAACTGCGGAGCGATAAAGGAGACATTGATATTTATGGCGAATAGAAAAAAGTTAAGATAATTTGGGATTATTGTAAAATTATGGTAAAATTATGTGTGTCAATGGAGGATAAATAATGAGTGAGAAAGGACGTATTGCATGGCTGGATGCAGCAAAAGGCATTGCTATTGCATCCGTGGTTGCAGCGCATTCAATTGGAGGGGAATGGTCGAATGTCTTATCCCCCATAAGGATGCCTATCTTCTTTGTGGCAGCAGGTTTCACTTTGAATCTGCAAAAATGGCAGAATCGCAAATATGACTTTTTCCGCTCACGCGTAGAGCGTCTGCTCATTCCTTATTTTTTGCTGGAACTGCTGTTCTGGCCTATTTGGTCTGTACGTGGGATGTTTCTGCCGCGTGTGGGAACAGAACTACCGCCCATCGAAGCCTTAGGCGGCATATTGGGAGGCAATTCTGTTGATCTTCCTCTTATCGCATTGTGGTTCCTTCCTTGCTTTTTCCTGGCAGAAAATATTTTCCTCTGGCTTTTCCCGGCAGATCGAGCATTGAGCATGCGGAGCGTGTTGACAGCCTTGATTCTTAGCGCTTTAGGATATAAGCTCGGCAGTGTGGAGCATCTTCCTTGGGGGTTGGATATTGCACTGTTTGCTCAGGGATTTATCCTGACCGGCAGGTGGCTCCGTGCCAAGGGGCTGGAGAACCTTTCGGGCATTTGGAGTCTGTTTCTGCCGCTTTTCCTGCTGGTGGCGCAGAGCCACGTCAATGATTATTTCAACATGGCCGCGCGCATGTATGGCAGTTATCCTTTACTTGCCTATGCCGCAGCTATCGGAGGCTCCATTCTGCTTATGCGAATCATGCAGCTTTTGGTGAATGATGCCGCATCCGACGCACACGGATGTGCTAGTGCGGACGCAGGCGCCCCTGCAGGGACTAGCTTACGCGTCGCCGGACGCGCCGCTTTTGCGTCCGCCTTCCCAGCTGAGATGGGCAGGCGATCCATGGCCATTTATGTTCTGCATCCCTTCGTGCAGATTATCATCACGGATGCTTTGCTATGCACTTTCATCAATGGAGATTACGGGACAGTTTTCAACCTTTGGCAGGCGGGAATCCCCATCACTGTTTTGGGAATCCTGATTCCCGTTTATGTGTCCCGTCACTGGGCGCAAAAGCCAATTTTGCGTCATTTAGGAATATAGTTCACCACTTTACAACTTTTCTGATTGAAAAAAATATCGCGCAAATCACTCCTTTAGTGTAAGATCTCAAACCTCCCGCTGCGCCTTCGGCTTGTGCTCGTTAAGTGTTCATAGTAAAACCTCTTTAGGTGGCTGTATATAGCCTGAAGGATTATGTTCCCGGCACCAATGCTACGGTATTTTCCCCGGCAGAAGGATATATAGAAAAGCCGCTGAATTGATCAGGCACACAGCCCGTCAATTCAGCGGCTTTTTCTATCTTCTTAAGCGACATCAGACTCAAGTAATCAATTGGGGAACCAAATTACGTGCAACATTCCCTTGCTCATTCATCGGCCGCCGGCATGAGTATCAGGCAGGCTGGAAGATTCGAAGCCCCCGGTGGGGAGAACTCGAAGCAGTTGGGTACAGAGTTGTCATAGCGGCCCAAATCAGCCAGCTCCATGTTATTGCCCAAAATGGCTGTCCCCTCTTCAAGAGCTTTGTATACATTCTCCGGCTCCGGGGGAGTCTGCTCCCCGAAGTAGCCGGGGCCTTCTGGCGTCTCAATCAGTTTCGTATGTGGACTGCGTCCCCGGCGCACAGTCATTATGCCGGCATAGACGCCCCCTAAGGGTGACAAATAGTACTGTACTTTGGGAGACCCTTTTTTGACAGGTATGGCAATCTTATAGAGCACACCATAATTGCCATAATTCACCGTCTGGCTGCCATCGGTGGCATCCACCCCTGCCTTGTATTTGTCTATTTTATTATCCGCCAGCATGATGTAGACAATGCCATCACGTTCCGGGTCATATTCCCGCTCAGAGGTAATCTCCCTGTCCATGCCCTTATAAGTACCACGGAGGGCCACGGAGTCCCTGGACAGCACTTTGGCCCTTTCCATGAACTCCACAGGGTTCGCCTTGGCAGGATACATGATGACGGAGGTCTTCACAGGATGATCCACCTTGAAATCGTAGACGCCATACACCAGCTCTCCGGGCTGCAGGACAATTTCATCCATGCCGGACTGAAGCAGGCGCTTCCTGTTCTTCAACAGCAAAACAAGATCTGATTTCTTTTCGCCGAAATACTGGCGCTGGGTATTCTTGCCCACCCAGAGATAGTATTCGCTGGGCTTGGCTGTACCGCCACGGGTCACCTGTACTATGTTGTACCTCTCCTCGGAGTTGGCATTTTCCAGCACCACCGCTACCTTCTGGGGCACCTTGGTGTTGTTCAGATGATAGTAAAGCACCCTTACCTCGCCATTCACGGTGTCCTGATAAAGGATCCCCGGTCTGTCCACATACTCCGGGCTATCGGAAAACAGCAAGGTGCCGCCTGTGTCCTTGGAGGTCACTTCCCACCGGTGCATAGTATCCGATTTTGGGGCAGTTTCCGCCACCATAGGCATGCAAGCCAGCGCGCAAAACACACCGGCTGCCAGTTTCGCCTTCAAAGTCATTCTGCTCCCCAACCTTCCTATGTTTTTATCGAAAGATCACATCACATTCAAACATCCTGAGCCATGGGTTCTTAACGGTAAAGTCTGCAGGAATATTGGGCATATGCTTCCTGGCAAAATCCTGCATAAGCTCTGTGTTGCGCTTTTCCGCAAAAGCGAGCTTGTCATCCAGTTTGTAGTAATACTTATAGCTGCCGAAATTCCGCACCAGTTCCGCGCCTACCTGTGAGCGCACATTGGCCTGATAAGCCCAGTCATCCAGATAGCGCACCGCAAGCAGGTGATCCTTGGCAGCGTCGGTCATTTTCCCCGTCAGCATCCCCGTACCCAGAGCAAAGCCAGTGGAATTGGTGGCAGTATTCCAGCCGGAATATGTCTTGAGCTTGAACAGCAAATTCTTCTGTTCCAAAATATTCAGCAAGGCATTGTCTGCGCCGTTGGCGTACTTTATGTCCGCCACCCCCACAGGATAGCCGGCCTTTACAGCATCTTCCACCATTTTGGCAAAGGCTTTTGTACCCTTATCCGCTTTCAAATCCGGCACAAAATCCGCCTCTGTAGGCAAGCCGTTATGGGTTTCAATGGTTATGCCTTTTTCCTCTGTATTGACAAGCAGCAGCAGGTCGGCCCGCTTGGGAGTTCTCACCTGCATCCCCCCGGCGATCTTCAGAGAGGCCTCTACAGACTCGGAAATCTTCTCATCGGAAAAATCCGGAACGGTGTCCCCGCCCTTGCCCGGAGCATAGCGAACACAGACAAAGGGGATATTCCACGTCATATCATTGATGGCTCGATTCAAAAGCAAAATGTTGAATTCATCAATCCCCGGCATGGATTGGAATTTGCTCTTGGGCAGATTCTTCTGCTCTGCATAGGCCAGAATCTCCCGGTTTTCCCGATGGGTCTGGCACAAGGGTGCATTGTCATCTCTGCCCAGGATCAGATAGTCGATGGTGCCCACTGCCGTCATATCCATCAACGCCTTGGTGGCAGCCAGATTTTTGGCCCGCCTGCCAAACCAATCCTTTTGGCACTCCTGGGGGATAGATTTTTCGTATGCCTGCAAATTCTGTTTCTCTGCAGCGGAAAGCTTGCCTGTCTCCCCCTTGTCCAGCAGACGGGTGTACTGGAAGATAGCAGCGCCGTGCTGCTCATAATAGGCAGGCTCCTCGATATTGCCTGCCCACCCCTGATACGGCGTGCGCATAAGAGAATCAAAAACATAGATATGCAGCTGAGGATTATCCTGCCGCAGCCGTTTGAAGTTCTCCAGGCGTTCGGCCAGCTCTGCCTGACTGACCTCATGCTTTCGCGAAGGTATCAGCCCCCCATAAAGCATGGAATCCGACGCTATAATAGCTGACTTTGCTTGGGGTGCATTTTCCCGCAGCCATTGCCATAGTTCCTGCGGATGCCCCATGTTGGTAGCATTGCTTAAAAGCTCCTTAGGCGGCAGCACCAGCTCATAGCCGGCTGCCTCCACCACTTCTACCGTCTGATGATAGGAAATCGGCCTGTCATCATGAGGAATAAACAGTATCCTTCCTCCCGCTTGAGCAGAGCACCAGGGCAATAAAAGCGCAGTCAATAAGAGCATAAGTATTCTTTTCAACAATTCAACTCACCTCATTTTATATACTTTTTCTATGTATTCTATGAAGGTCATGGCGTCTGCACATCGGTAAAAAAGATTCCTGGCGACATGAGCGTATTTCACAGACCTTTTTTACATTTATAGAGACTTACTCCTCATACAGTAAATACGGCCGCCGCTGCTTCTGGAATCGCTTTACATCTTCCTGCCACATAGCACTGATTTCCTGGGCACTCTTTCCGGCCATAATAGCTTCCCGCACATAGGTTTGGCCCATGAGCAAATCAAAGTACACCATCTCTCTGCCAGACCTTCGGGAAGTAAATTTCCAAAAAAACTTTTCTCCCTTTCCCTGCCTGCGGAAGATTTTATATGCATTCACCACATAGGAGAGATCCATACCTTTCGACCGCAATTTCAGCTCGCTTTCCTGGCTGAAATCTGCGCCGTAACAGATTTCTCCCTCCCGGAGGGGAGACAATGCTGATTTCATGCTTGTGGGAGTAAAGCTATAGCTGTATTGCCCCTGCAGCTCCGGAGCACCGAAACACTGGAAGGGATGCTCTGTCCCCCGCCCCACGCTTACCGCTGTGCCCTCGAAGGGACAGAGCGATGGATAGAGATAGATGGACTTCATATTGGGAAGGTTCGGGGAGGGAGGCACCGGCAGTGCATAGGCTGTCCGATGATTGTAGTTCAGGCAGGGAATCACGGTGAATTTCGGCTTATGGCGAAGGTTCAGCCAACCTTCGCCGATAGCCATGTACATAAGTTCCCCCAAGGTCATGCCATGCACCGTGGGTATAGGGAGCCGTCCGACATGACTTTTCAGGCTCATATCCAGCAGCGGCCCATCTACATAATGACCGTTGGGATTCGGCCTGTCCAGCAAAATGACCTCCTTGTCATAACAGGCGCAAGCCTCCATGAGATCACAGATGTTTATATAATAGGTGTAATATCTCAGCCCCACATCTTGAATATCCATGACCAGCACATCGAATTTTTCCATATCCTCCTTAGCGGGCATAACGGTGTCTCCATCGTAAAGGGACAGGATGGGAATCCCTGTTACAGGATCCGTACCACTATCCACCGATTCTCCCGCTGGAGCGTCTCCCCTGATGCCATGTTCCGGAGAAAAAAGGGCTGTCACATACTGGCCATCCTTCAGGAGCACATCCAAAATATGCTCTTCGCCGATTCTGGCCGTCTGGTTGCAAAAGAGTGCCACCCGTTTTCCTGCAAGCAGCGGCAAATATTCCTCTGTCCTGGCATCCCCAGGAATAACGGCAGCACCATGGACTAAAGGGCATTGCCCTGTCAGAAAAAAAACGATGGCCAATATCAGATACAAGCATTGTTTTCTTTGTATTGCCATATTTACTCCTATGCTTCCCTTAGCATTCTCACCTTATGCCTCCGATGGCTAAAAACAATAGAAGGGGGATTTTATGATAGATCAAATTAGCGGCCGGAGGGACATTTTCAAGATTGCGTTCCTCTGCAAATAGGCGTCATTTTCCTCTGCTTACCAAACTTTTCTCAGCGTAACGGATGCCAAGAGATCCTTATCGTGTGCGCCCTTCTGAAGCCGGGCTTCTCCATTCAGGAACCAGCCATTTGCAAATTCAGTATCCCCGGACAGGGCGAAAATGAAATGGGTTTTGTCCTGACTGTTACGCAGGGTATAGAATCTGCTGTCATTTCCCTCATAGCAGAAGGAAAGCTCCGGATCTGCCCCGGCAAAGGCATGTTTTACCCCAAGGCGCATACCGTAGCTGCCACGAGGCAGATAACGCTTCAGCTCTACGCCCAGCTGTCCTGCAAAGTAGGTGTTGTGCTTTCCTGAGACATGCTGGTTGAAGATGCCTGCACCACTTTCCGAATAGGCCTTCTGGTTCAGCCAGGAAAGCTGAAGGCCTGCGTAAGGACTGACATGCCAGATCTTGCCGTCCTTGGCGTGGAGGTCGTACTTGTATTCGCCGCCAATTTCAAAGAGGTTGGAGTTGTACCTGGCCTCTGCTCCAAGGCCCAGTGCACCTATGCCACGGCGCAGCTTGTTCCGAATCCAGCCATAGTCCGCATAGAGGTAGGCATCAGCGGCATTCTTGTGGTAGCCCGCGTAAATACCGAACCTGGTGTCGTAGATATTGCCGCTGCCTGACCCGGCACCAAGGCCCATGGTCTGGTAGCTCAGGAATACGCCGCCCCGCCAGTTTTCGCTCAGCCTGCGGTCATAGCCTCCCGCAACAGTACTCCCATGGTAGTTCGCACCGCCCTTAAGATCGCCCCAGTTCTTGGTGAACTTCACCCATGCATTATTATCCTGCTCAAGAGGAAGCTCCATTTTCATCTTGAGGCCTGTATCTTCTCCGTCATCTGCAAAATGGCTCACAGGGACTGTTGCTTCCACGGACTTGGTAGCAAAGGCCGTGCTCAGACGGTCGGAAATCACTCTGTCGGCAACGGTGCTCTGCTGCACAAGAGATGTCATCTGAGGTGCTGCCGATGAACCGATTTCCGTTAGAACGCCTTTTGCAGCTGCAGGGCTTAAACTGTAGAGAGAACGCATCTCATTTCTCCGTGCATCCTCCACTAGCTTTTTCTGCATAGCATCCATGGCGTCATAGGCCTCCGCCTGCTCTGCCGTCAGTTCTCCGAGATTGTTGGCAGCATGGGCTGTGACTTTCACAGTATTTCCTTCCATGGTACCAGTTGTCGAAAGCATTCCCGTGGCGGCGTATGGTTTTCCATCGGGATTGGCCAAAGCACCTGCTACCGTCTCGGCCTTCAGCACAGTCATGGTTTCATCGGGCAGAGCATTGGTGACGGAAATCGTGGAGCCTTCCACATTCGCCGTGCCGTTCACAACAATATTGCCAAGGTCACCGCCGGCATAACCGCTTAATGTACCATCGGAAACCAAGTTTCCGTTAATCGTCATGGATTTGTCGCTGTACGCGGAGCCTATCGTGCCATGATTGTAGAATTTTCCCGTCGTATCGTCCGAGAAACCTTCGGCCATTTTGGCAGTCATATCATTGACCGTGAACGTTCCGCCGAAAAGCCCCGCATCCTTCGCCACATTGACGCTCACCACGTCTGCCGCACCGCCGTAAACCAAATTGCCGTTGACATTTATTTTCATGTTGTCCATGCCGTCAATGTCGCCGTCATACTCCATTGTATTGTTGAAATTCAATTTTGTCACAAGGTCGGGAATGTATTTTGTGTAGAGATATTCACCATCCTTGTATTGCAGCTTCAAGCCTTCAAGCTGTTTTTGCGGTTTGCCATTAGGACCTATTTCTTTAATCGGCGTTTCATTATCAAGTATATCGACCTCGGGGCTGAAATGTTTCCATTGCGAATGTATGTTGCCCTTGATTTCTGCCCCGTCATTTATGTTTATCGTATCGACAAAAGCTGTTGAATCAATGTAGATTGCATTGCCAGAATTTTCCGGGTCAGCGATTAATTTGCCGGAAATATTAACTGTATTTACCATTGGGGCGGTCATATCGCCATTTTCTTGATCAGTAAAACTCCACATATCATTAGGGTGGAAGAATTCTGCAGGCGCAAGATTTCTTGCGTATGCAAGGGAGTTATTCCTGTATAGTCTTACATATCGCATAAAAGACCCGCGAATTTCTTTACTTGCTCCCAAAGCATTTGCACCGAAATCAAAAGAGAGCGCATTTCCACTTTCGCCTGTCGCCGTAACTGTGCCTTCAACATTTACATTGTGATTTTTTCCGTACGCAATCAAGATACCGTTGTTATAACTTCCGTCAGCGTGAATTTCCGTACCTTGGGGAACGGTGATCGTATTATTTACGCCGTCCACGCGAATGCCGACTGCACCCGCCCCGTTTGCATAAATATTTCCAGCTTGCGTTATGTTGTTGTTCGAGCCGTAAATGTGCAAACCCGTACCAAAAGTGGAATTGTTGTAACCGTCCACATATTTTCCGTTTTGTCTTGCTGAAAATCCCTGCGTATTTGTTAAGGTCAAGCCATCATTATAAATCGAGCGTCCGTAAAAGTTCCTTCTGTCAATATTGTAACCCATATCTTGCAGAGCCGCCAACTCAGCCTCCATAAAGTTTACATAGCTTCTGTAATTTTGGTGGCTCATCATGCTTCTTGCCAATTCCAAATGGCTGAATTCCGGGTTCCCACCTTCCCACAAATTGATGGGTATTCCGCTGATTTGCTGGCCATCGCCGCGCGTGAAAGTTTTTCCATCCAAAACCTCGACAACGTTTTTCCCCGCAAAATACAGATACATTTTTCCATCTCGCCTTGCCTCTTCCGTATTCGGCACATAAAGAGTATTTCCCGGTTTGACTCCCGCTTTCATGTCGGGATTTTCATCAAGTATAGCATTCAAAACTGGCAAATCATCTTTTGACGGCAAAATTATAGCGTTCGGCGTTGCTTTTGTTCCGTATTGGTCATAAAGATGCGCAGAAAAACTCTTTTCGTCAATATCTCTAAAACCATTTATCGTATATGTAGTACCATTAAGCGTCGACGAAAAGCTGCCTGTAAAAGCGCTGATTCCCAGACTGTGACCAATTTCATGGAACATAACAGCCGAAATGTCAGTGCCGAGTATGCTTTGCGGCGTGGGATTGGCATAATAAGCTGAGTTAACAAAGCCATAACCGCCGTCATTCAAAGCGTCAAATCCAAGATATTGCCCGATAAGAATCTGTCCCATCGCAAGAGTTTTATTTGCATAATAAGCATCATTATTAGTATAATCTGCAATATCATTAAAGTATGGTACAGCTTGACCGCTTTGGAAAATTTCTTTGAAAAAATTGGGGTTATGCGTCAACTCATCATTTTTGATACTCAAACCGAGTGCTCCTGCATTTTGATCATTGTAGGTGCCGACAAAGTATTGAGCCGGCTGAGAAATATTTGCGCCCGGGCCTAAAATTTCCGCCCACCATTTGAAAGCCTTATTCAAGCCGCTTTTTACGTCGCTTGTTAAGTCATAATTAAGCGTAGCATGTTCTCCATCAGCGAAAAACTTGTCTCTGGACTCGTTTTTGTCGCTTGCTCCGTAATACTGGATATTAAACAGCGTTTTGCCGTCCCAGCCGATATCAAACTGTTCCACCGCTTCGGCATTTTGCGGCATCAAAAGGCCGCTGGCACACATTCCTGCCGCAATGGCAGAAAGGATGGCTTTTTTCTTCTTTGCTGACAAAAAACTTTTCATCTTTTCATTTTCTCCTTGATTTCATTGGCAATATGCTCTGCTTGCAAGCCGATGACCACCTGCACAGCCTTGTCCTTGCCGATGATGCCTTTTACTCCCGGTATAGATTTCAGCGAACAAAAAACCACCGCCTTGAGTCTGCGAAAACATGTCCATTGATATTCTCCCCAAATTCTATACAATCATGCAAGCTAAAATTTCCACATCAGTCCCAGATTTCCTGCAATGCCTCTTTGGGTTCCGCAGGCTGCGGTAACACCCAGATTCAAGGTGAAATTGCTGTTTCGCGGCTGATGCAGCCAGCCGAGCTCAAAAATCCCCCGATTTCCTTTAAGGCTTGGAGTGGCTGTGCTGTACCCGGCTGCTGCGGCTCTGGCATCCCCATCGAATTCACGCTCGTAATAAGCACCGATATAGCCCTTGCTGTTCTCATTGAAGGTATGGGTCAGCCGGATGCCGAGCCTGAGCCGCTGGCTGTTTACAGTTGAAAAATGGTAGGTCTCGCCTGTAGTCAGACGGGCAGAGTCGCTGCCTGTACGGCTGTAGAAGTATCTGAGGGAAACATCCAGCTCATTGTCTCCCTTCAGACTGAAGGCCTTGCCCAGGCCCAGATGAGCCCCCCAGTAATTGCTTTTGGTATCATAGCCAACAGCTGTTCCCTCATAGCCCGTAAAATCGCGAGAGCGGTAATCAGCTTTGGTTCTGCCGGCGCGGAGACTACCCTCATAATATAGTCCCCTTTGATCCTTGCGGCGAACAAAAAGCGCCGCACCAGTATAATCGTTATCTCCTTCACCGTGCATGTGCCCGTAGTAGCTGTCATAGCTGCCTTTGCCGTATTCTCCCGCCAGGCCATAAAGCAATGTCCCATTGCCATTTTTGATTTCCCTGGCTACGCCGAGCATAGCGCCGAAGCCGCGGCTGTCCACATGGGAGCCGGTCTGATAGCGGTGCTTGCCGCTCTGCAGGGCGAAAAAGGGCAACCATTTTCCTTTTGCGGCATCATTTTCTGCCCCTGCGGCTCTCTCAGCCTGAAACAGTCCCTCTGATGCCAGCATGTCTGCCCCCCTGTTCAAAAAGGCCGCCTGAGCCGCACGAGTCTCCACCAGAGATTTCGTCTCACTGTTCATTTCCGCATCTTCCAGAACCGCTTGCAGATTGTGGGAGTCTTTGTTAAGGCTGTAGCTGTAAGTAAGGGAAACGCCCTGCCTCAACTTTCCTGCTGTCTGGTTGCCATAGCTAAGCTCCCCCTGCGAGGAAATGAGATTTATGGTCTGCCCTCGCGAGATGGGAGCATCTCCCGCTGCGGACAAGACTATGTTTGTGTGCGTCAAGTCGATGCCCTTCGTGCTGGTCAGTGTCAGCATTGTGCTGCCCGGCTGATAGGATGAAGGCAAATGGAAGGACAGTGTCTCGAAATTGTAGATATTCTTGGCGGTTATTCCAGCGGAGGCAAGATATAGCTCATTGCCCGTCAGCAGGTCGCCGCTGCTATTGAGGTTATAGGTAAAGCCTTCGGTTTTGCTGCCGGTCAGATACACGCCGCCGCTGACCTCCTTCAGTCTGGCCGGGACATAAATGGCAATTCTGTTGCCGGTGGCATTGCCTGCAGAACTTCTGGTCACGCCGCCGTGCAGATACACATCGCCGTTCCCTGAGCCACCCCTGATGTTCACGGCATTGCCAGAGGCATCCCCCCCGGCAGAGAATCCGCCGATGATGGTCATCTTGCTGGAAATGCTGCCCCCGAAGACATTCACTGTGTTGTAGTTGGCATTGCCATTGCGGGAATAGCCGCCATATGTCAGCCCCGTGCCAGTGGTGGAAATGGAGCCGCCGCTGATATTGACCGTGTTGTTGAGGGCATCCCCATTAAGGGTGTAGCCACCATAGAATTCGGCATCACCTGGTTCATACTCGGTGAAAGTCTCTTCATAGATGCTTTCACTGGAAGCCAGATCAGCCACTGCCCCTCCCAAAAGATTTACCGTATTGTTGCGCGCATCTCCATTATCGGCCTTGCCGCCCCAGATGAACGCCCGATAGCCGCCGATGGTACCGCCATTTACCGTTACCGTATTATTGTCGGTATTCCCTGTGCTATAAGCGCGTGCCCCAAAGAGGTAAACACCCTGCTCGAAGGCACCACCATTGACTGTGACACGATTGGCTGTGGCATCGCTGCCTCCATTGCCAAGGCCAGCGGCAATGAATGTCTGCCCCTGAAAACTTCCCGCATTCACCGTAACATAGTTATCTGAGGCAATGTAGCCCTCATCCGTGGCATTGCCGGCATAAATGCCGGCAGATTGCTTGGTCCCGGATTTATTGACGAAATTGCCGCCATTGATGATAAGGCCATTGCCGATGGCACTGCCGCTGCTTTTCGTGATTCCGCTATAAAAATAGTTGGAGTATTTCTCTTTCCCGGAGGAGGTATCCCCATCGACCGTGTAAGTCCCCCCATTTATCGTCAAGGTACTGTTTGAGACTGTCCCCTCTTTAGTATAAGCATTAAAAAACCACTGATGTCCGCCATAATGACTGTAGTCTTTATCCAAAACAAACTTCACATCGGATACATTCCCTGTATTGTCGACATCTCCAGAGCCATAATATGTCTGATCCTCTGCAGCAGCAATTCCGGTAGCTGACAGCCAACCTGCCACTGCTATAGCCAACCAGGCCATGTTCTTTTTCCTCATTAATTCCATCTCCCTATATATAAGACAGTTTTTATTATTTTTGAAATACATTCTATTTTCAAACATTATTTCTAGCTATATTAGCCTCCACACAATTCCTCGTGGTATCATGTTTTATTTCGACAAAAATAAACACAAATCCTGCCCTTCCCTCACAGGTCAAATTACCTCTTCCCATAAGCCTGAAAAAAATAGACCTAGTGTAGCATCCTATTGATAACAATAATTTAAGCTGTTATTGCAGGCTTTGTCAGACTACGGTTGACAACTTAGAACAATATACAGTTATCAACCGAACGCTACACTAGTAAACCACTTGCAGGATATATGCTCTTAGTCGGCGAATACCTGATGCCATAGTTTGTACTGGCAAAATTCAAAAACCAAAGCCCTGCGGAAGGAAAATGAAAGGATGATCATTATGAATGTTCGTCGTTATGTATTGGCGTTAGCAATAGGAATTATCACCTGGCTGCCTCAGCCTTCAGAGGCCGTGCAGACCTCTGAAGGCGTGCGCATCACCCTCGTCCACACCAATGATACCCACACGCGCATAAAACCGGAAGACAACGCCGGCAAATCAATTGGCTGGGCTACGCTGGCTGCCGCCATAAAAAAGGAACGCGAACTCAATCCCGATACCCTGGTCTTAGATGCCGGCGATACTTTCCACGGACTGCCGCTGGCCACGCTGAGCTGTGGTGAAATCATGTTGTCGCTGCTCAATTTGACAGGCTATGATGCCATGTGTCCTGGCAATCAGGACTTCAATTACGGCATTCCGCGTTTGCTGGAATTATCGAAAGCGTTAAACTTCCCCGTTTTGGCCGCCAATGTAGCCTACAAGGATTCAGGGCAGCTGATCTTTGCACCATATAAAGAGTTTAACCTCTCAGGCGTAAAAATCGCCGTCTTTGGTTTGGTCACGCCGGAAACCATGCGAAAAATATCCCCGTCATTAACAAGCAATCTTTCCTTTCTCGCCCCGGTGCAGCAGGCGCAGCTGATGGTAGACAAACTTCGCCCCAACAACGATTTGCTCATCGCCGTGACACACTTGGGGATAGATCCGGTCTGCGCCGATAAGTCCACCACGGTAGCCAATGTCATTAAGTTAAGAAACAGAACATATGTTTAATGAATATCACCCCAAATTTGTAAAAAAAGCTTGACAAACAGGCAAATATGTGTGGCGCGTTTTCTTACGAAAACGCGCCCTTGTTGTTAGAAGT